>CAKUJB010000093.1 GCA_934661165.1 uncultured Microbacteriaceae bacterium
CGGCTCGACGCTCCACCTCGCCGCGGCGGCCGCCGTCGACGAGCGGCCCGACGGCGCCTGGCACGCCGAATGGCCGACGCTCCGCGAGCTCCTCCGGCTCGGCCTCGGCGCGTCCGCCGTCGCCGCCGAGCTCGCCGAGGGCCTCGTCGTCGACGAGGCCGCGGTCGCCCGCAACCTCGCGCACGGCGGCGGCACGATCCTCGCGGAGCGGCTCATGCTCGTGCTCGGCCCGAAGCTCGGCAAGCCCGCCGTGCAGGCCCTCGTCGACCGCGCCGCCGCGGGCGAGTCACTCGCCGCGCTCCTCGCCGCGGAGCCCGCGCTCGGCCCGGGCGAGGCCGAGACCCTGCTCGACCCGGCCGGCTACCTCGGCATCGCCGGGGCCGTCGTCGATCGCGCGCTCGCCAGGGCGCGCGCCTGAATTGGAGACCGCATGACCGTGCCCGTCCTCGTCGCGACCGAGCTGACGTCGAACCCCGACGGCCCGCTCCTCGTCCTCGGCCCGTCCCTCGGCACGGCGAGCGCCGTCCTCTGGGAGCCCGTGCTGCCCGCCCTCGCCGAGCGCTACCGCGTCGTCGCGTGGGACCTGCCCGGCCACGGCGCCTCGCCCGCCGCGGCCGCGCCCTTCACGATCGAGGAGCTCGCCGACGGGGTCGTCGCGATCCTCGACGAGCTCGGCGTCTCGAACGCGCTGTATGCGGGTGTCTCGATCGGCGGCGCGACGGGCCTCGCGCTCGGCATCCACCACCCGGGGCGCTTCACGAAGCTCGCCATCGTCGCCTCCGCGGCGAAGATCGGGACCCCGGAGGCCTGGGTCGAGCGCGCCGCGATGGTCCGCGCCCAGTCGACCTCGCCGCTCGTCGTGCCGAGCGCGCAGCGCTGGTTCGCCCCCGGCATCGTCGAGGAGCAGCCGGTCGTCGCGGGCAGGCTCCTCCACAACCTCCAGGATGCCGACGACGAGTCGTACGCGCTCGCCTGCGAGGCGCTGCGCGACTTCGACGTCGTCGACCGCCTCGGCGAGATCGAGGCGCCCGTCCTCGCGCTCTACGGCGACCACGACGCGACGACGCCGCAGGCCTCCTCGGAGCAGATCGCCGCGGGCGTGCGCGACGGCCGCGCCGCGCTCATCGCGAACAGCGCGCATCTGCCGCCCGCGAACCAGCCGGCCGCGACCGCCCGCGAGCTCCTCGCATTCCTCGCATGACCACGTACCGACGACCCGACCAGGAGGCGACGAGATGACCGGACTCAGCGACGAGGTGCGCCGCGAGCAGGGCTTCGCCGTGCGGCGGGAGGTGCTGAGCGACGAGCACGTCGACCGCGCGAACGCGGGCATCACCGAGATCGACCGGGACTTCCAGGACTTCATCACCAGGGTCGCCTGGGGCGACATCTGGTCGCGGCCCGGCCTCGCCCGTCGAGACCGCTCCATCGCCGTCATCACCGCGCTCATCGCCGCCGACAACTTCGGCGAGCTGCCGATGCACTACCGGGCGGCCATCCGCAACGGGCTGACGCTCGAGGAGATCCAGGAGGTGGTCCTGCAGGCCGCCGTCTACGTCGGCGTCCCCAAGGCCAACCACGCCTTCAAGCTCCTCAAGGAGACGCTCGGCGATTGACGCCGTTTTCAGGTGTGTCGGCGGGATCGGCCGCGGATCTGGCTGCGAGGGTGCGCCCGGACCTGAAAAGCGGGCGGCCGGCCTGAAACGGGCGTGTCTCGGCGTCAGCGGAGGGGGAGGCGGAGCTCGCCGGCGGCGACCGTGTGGCGGTTCCGGCGGAATTCCGTCGCGGTGAGCGGGTTGCCGCCCGTGCCGCTGCTGCGCGCGAACTGCGGGAACGAGCCGCCCGCGACGACGAGACGAATGCGGTGCCCGGCCCCGAACGTGTGCGCCGAGTCGAGCAGCGCGAGCTCGACGCGGCCGTCCGCCGCATCGCCTAGGCGCCGCACGAAACCCTCCGTCACATTCCGGGACCGGCCGCGCTCGTCGACATCGCTCAGCCGGACGAAGACGTCGGCATCGGGGTGCTCGGCCCCGTGCTCGAGGACGACGACGGGCGCGCCGCCGAGCGCGGCGTCCTCGGCGAGCGGCGCGGTCTCGTACACGAGGACGTCGCCGCGGCGGGCGAGCGCCCCGTCGTCGACGTAGCCGCCCTCCCGCGTGATGACGTTGCCGCCGATCGTCGGCGTCGGGTCGGCGGGGTCGTAGACGAAGGACCGCTCGCCGGGCGCCGCGGCCTCGTCGAGCGCGCCGTCGCCGCCGAGACGCAGCGTCCGGGTCGTCACGGCGACCGGCCAGTCCTGCGACTCGTGCCAGGCATGCGTCCCTGTGTCGTACACACGCACGCGGTGCCGCCGCGGCGCGGGACCGTCGCCCGCGAGGTGGTGGTCGAGCCACGCGAGGGTCTCGCGGTGGAGCGCCTCGCGATGCTCCCGGCTGCGGTCGATGTGCGTCCACGGGCCGAGCGTGAGGCCCGTCGTGACGCCGCGGGCGGCGAGCATCGCGAACTGGTGGACCGACTGCCGCTGGAAGAGGTCCTGCAGACCGCCGAGGATGAGCACCGGCAGCTGCGCCTGGCCGAGCGCGCGGCCATGGCGCATCGGCGCCCAGTACGCGTCGTCGATGTCGGGGTTCCGGAGGCGCTCGGCGAGCCACGGCGCGCGCTTGCCGAAGTACTCGATCGCGGCGTCGGCGCTCGGCTCGGCGAGCATGAGCGGGCGGAGGCGCTTCGCGCTCGTCGCCATGCCGATGAGCATGCGGAGGATGCCGCGGCCGCTCGACATGAGCGCCATCTGCTCGGTCCAGCCGTACAGGTCGAGGTTGAAGCTCCCCGTGCCCCACGCGTGCTCCGCGAAGTCGTGCGGCCCGATCGACACGATCGCCGCGACGTGGTCCGGCTCGGGGTCGTCGAGGATCGCCCACTGCGTGTGCCCGAGGTACGAGCCGCCGACGGTCGCGAACGACCCCGTGTACCAGTCCTGCTGCCGCATCCAGGCGACGACGTCCTTGCCGTCCGGCGTCTCGCCGCGCATCGGATCGAATGCGCCGGCCGAGTCCGCCGTGCCGCGCGAGGAGACGAGCAGGGCCGTGTAGCCGGCCTTCGCCCAGTCGATCGCCATCGTCCGGGCGAGGTAGGCCGGGCGGCCGTACGGGCCGCGGGCGAGCACCGTGCCGCGGGACGGCGTGCGCGGGCGGTAGAGGTCGGCGCCGAGCTCGATGCCGTCGCGCATCGGGATCCGCAGCGTGGTCTTCGTGATGGCGGCCAAGGCGACCCCTCGCATTCCTCCGGCGTCGTCGCCGTGCCGCGAGCGTAGCACGAAGCGGAATGCAGTGTTCCGGATCATCGTCGACCTAGACTCGCTCGCGTGACGTCGGAGGGCCTGCGCCGCGACGCGGCGCGCAATCGCGAGCTCGTGCTCGACGCGGCCGCGAGCGTGTTCGCCGCGCGCGGGCTCGGGGCGTCGATGGGGGAGATCGCGGCGGCCGCGGGGGTCGGGGTCGGGACGCTGTACCGGCGATTCGGCTCGAAGGCGGCGCTCGTCGAGGCCGTCTTCGAGCATCGGCTCGACGACTTCGACGGGATGCTCGCCGAGGCGCTCGCGAAGTCGACCGGGCGCGAGGGGCTCCACTGGCTGCTGCGGCGCTATGTCGAGGCGCAGCTCGTCAACCGCGGGGCCTTCGAGATCCTCGGCACGCTCGACGCGGCGATGGATCTGCTGCGTGAGCGCGTCGTGCCCCGGCTCGAGGCGATCGTCTCGCGGGCGAAGGCCGAGGGCGCGGTGCGCGCGGACTTCGCGGCGACCGACATCCCCGTGCTCACCGCCGCGGTCGCGCGCGCGGCGACGGGGCCGGGTGGGGCGGCACTCGCGACGCGGCACCTCGAGCTGCTCATCCGGGGACTCGGGCCGGGGCTCGACGAGGTCCCCGTGCCGGGGCCGCTCCGGGACGCCGACTTCGAGGCGTGGGCCCGGTCGCTCGGCGGCTGACGCGAACTCAGGCGAGAGGCGCGGCATCTCCGCCGTGGCCGGAGATGACCCCCGGCGGTCCTGAGTTGATGCCAGGCCCCGGCCGTCTCGCGGCGCCCGTACAGGGGTGAGTGTGCGAAGTGAAGGAAGATCCGGCGAGTCGTCCGCACTATGCGCTCGAAGGCCCGGAATCTCCTTCACTTCGCACGCCCGGCCCGAGCCTCACGACGACGGGGCGACCCCGACGGCGCAAGCCCCTGGCGGCCGCCGCCGCACCGGGCGTACACTAGAGCCGTCATGCGAACATGCGTTCGCAGAGCGAACAGGAGACTGGATGATCGACAAGGTCGTCCCGGACATCGCCGAGGCGCTGTCGGGCATCGAAGACGGATCCTGCGTCATGATCGGCGGCTTCGGCCGCGCCGGGCAGCCGGTCGATCTCATCGACGCACTCATCGAGAAGGGCGTCGGCGACCTCACGATCGTTAACAACAACGCCGGCAACGGCGACGTCGGCCTCGCCCGGCTCATCGGCCTCGGGCGGGTGCGGAAGATCATCTGCTCGTTCCCCCGGCAGTCCGACTCCTGGCACTT
>CAKUJB010000094.1 GCA_934661165.1 uncultured Microbacteriaceae bacterium
CCAAGGGTGCGGTCTACGACAAGACCCAGGTCGCGTGCATCTACAACGAGCAGGACCCGGCGACCGAGCAGCTCGTGCTCGACGCCGAGGTCGTCGAAGGGTGCCGGGCCGTCGCCTTCACCCTCGGCACACCCGCGGTGTCGATGGTCGGGCTCGTCGAGGAGGTGCTCGCGGACCGGGCGTTCGTGCCAGAGCGGCGCACGAGTGCTGCGGAGCTGGGCACCCTGGCCGACCTGCAGCGCGGGGACACCCCGCCGGCACCGCACGTCGTCGCCAACGCGCTCGCGGCCGCCGCCCTGGCCCGCGCGGCCGGCATCCCGCCGGTCGCCGTCCGGGAGGGGATGCGCACCTACGCCTTCGAGCCGCACCGGATCGCCCAGGTCGCCCACGCCGACGGCGTGACGTGGATCGACGACTCCAAGGCGACCAATCCGCACGCCGCGGCGGCCGCCCTCGGGGCGTTCGAAAAGGTCGTGTGGATCGCCGGCGGGCTGCTCAAGGGCGCCGACGTCGAGGAGCTCGTGCGGGCGAGCAAGGACCGGCTGCGCGCCGTCGTCCTCATCGGCCGTGACCGCGAGCACATCGCGGCGGCCCTGGCCCGACACGCGCCCGATGTCCCCGTGCAGGAGGTGTCGAGCACGGACACTGAGGCGATGGATCTCGTCGTCGCCGCCGCGGCGGCCCGGGCCCAGCCCGGAGACGTGGTCCTGCTCGCGCCCGCCGCCGCCTCGATGGACATGTTCACGAACTACGGCGCGCGCGGTGACGCCTTCGCCGACGCGGTCCGGCGTCACCTGGCGTGAGCGGCGCGACCCGCACGAACCGGCAGTACCGAGAATCGGGGGCCCCGTAGGCCCCGGCAGCACCGAGGGAGAGCAGTCCACCCGTGAGCCTGACCAGTCTGCGCTCCGCATCGTCGAGATCCTCGAAGTCATCGAGGCACGACGACGACGCCGTCCCCGGGATGCCGCCGACCCAGCATCCCTTCTGGGCCCGCCTCGAATCGCCGCTCAGCACCTACTACCTGCTCGTCGCCGTCGTCGCGGCGCTCCTGCTCATCGGGCTCGTCATGGTCCTGTCGGCCTCGAGCGTCGCCTCGCTGCGCAGTGGCGGCTCCTCCTACACCGTCTTCATCCGGCAGGCCCAGTTCGCGGTCATCGGGGTCATCGGCTGCGTCATCGCGAGCCGCGTGCCGGTGCTCGCCTGGCGGCGCATGGCGATCCCGCTCCTCCTGCTCGCCGTCGGACTGCAGGCCCTCGTCTTCACCCCGCTCGGGGTCAACGTGCTCGGCAACCGGAACTGGTTGCGCCTGGGCCCGATCCAGTTGCAGCCCTCGGAGATCGGCAAGGTCGCGATCATCGTCTACGGGGCCGCGGTGCTGGCGACGAAGCGTCGCCTCCTGCACCAGTGGCGCCACGCGATCGTGCCGCTGCTCATCCCCTCCGGCGCGATCCTCGTCGGACTCGTGCTCCTCGGCCACGACCTCGGCACCGCGCTCGTGCTGCTTGCGATCCTCGCCGGGCTGCTGTGGGCGGCCGGCGTGAGCGGGCGACTCTTCGCGATCGCCGGCGGCATCGGGGCACTCGGCGTGGCCGTGCTCGTCCTCGTGAGCGGCAACCGGATGCACCGCCTGAACCTCTGGTTGAGCTGCACCGACGTCCAGCAGTGCTGGCAGAGCCAGCACGGTCGCTTCGCGCTCGCCGACGGCGGCCTCTCCGGCCTCGGTCTCGGGGCGAGCCGCGAGAAATGGCTCTGGCTGCCCGAGCCGCACAACGACTTCATCTTCGCGATCATCGGCGAGGAGCTGGGGATCGGAGGGACGCTCATGGTCCTCGTCCTCTTCGCGCTCCTCGCGCTCGCCTGCTATCGGATCGTGCTGCGCACCGACGACCCGTTCGTCCGCGTCGCGACCGCCGGCGTCATGACGTGGATCCTCGTCCAGGCGATGATCAACATCGGCTCGGTCATCGGGGTGCTGCCCGTCATCGGTGTGCCGCTGCCGCTGGTCTCCAGCGGTGGATCCGCGCTGGGCACGACGCTCTTCGCCCTCGGCATGGTCATCTCCTTCGCGCGCAACGAGCCGGCCTGCCGCCGGGCGCTCGCGGCCCGTCCGCGGGTCGTGCGGCGCTCGCTCGCCGTCTTCACTGCGCGGGAGGTGCGTCAATGAGAGGCTCGATGGACAGCTCGATGGACAGCTCGATGAACAGCTCGACGCACGGTCCGAGCAGCGTGCTGCTCGCCGGCGGCGGATCGGCCGGTCACGTGTCGCCGCTGCTGGCCCTGGCCGACGCCCTCGTGCGCCGCGACCCGGACGTGCGGATCACCGCGCTGGGCACGGCGACCGGTCTCGAGGCGCGCCTCGTGCCGGCACGCGGGTACCCGCTGCGCCCCATCGACAAGGTCGCCTTCCCGCGGCGGGTCTCCCGCGCCGCGCTCGGCCTGCCCGGCGCGCTCTGGGGAGCGGTGTCGGCGGCCGATGCGATCCTGCGCGACACCGGTGCGCAGGTCGTCGTCGGCTTCGGCGGCTACGTCTCGACCCCGGCCTATCTCGCGGCCCGGCGGCGCGGCATCCCGATCGTCATCCACGAGCAGAACGCCCGGCCCGGGCTGGCCAACCGCCTCGGGGCCCG
Organism: uncultured Microbacteriaceae bacterium; assembly: GCA_934661165.1. Lineage (GTDB taxonomy): Bacteria > Actinomycetota > Actinomycetes > Actinomycetales > Microbacteriaceae > 73-13. Next base: position 2,631 of record CAKUJB010000094.1, read on the forward strand.
GCTCACGCCCTATGTCGCGACGACCTTCGCGCAGACCGTCCTGCCGCACTCGCGCGTCGTCGGCATGCCGTTGCGCGCCGAGATCGCCCAGCTCGACCGGAGTGCCCTGCGCGCCCAGGCCCGGGCGCACTTCGGGCTCGACCCCGACGCGCCGACGCTGCTCGTCACCGGCGGCTCGCTCGGGGCGCAGCGGCTCAACGAGGCCTTCGGAGCGGCCGCCGCGGCCCTCGTCGCCGACGGGGCGCAGGTGCTCCATCTGTCGGGGATCGGCAAGGAGTTCGAGCCCTTCGAGGGGGCGGCCGAGGCCGCGCTCTCGGGTGAGACGCCGGGTGCGGGGGCTGAGTCGGGTCCTCCCTCCGGTCGTCGGGGGCGCTACGTCGTGCTCCCGTACGCCGAGCGGATGGAGCTCGCTTACGCCGCCGCCGATCTCGTCGTCGCGCGCTCGGGCGCCAACACCGTGTGCGAGCTGAGCGCCGTCGGGCTGCCGGCCGTCTTCGTGCCGCTGCCGATCGGCAACGGCGAGCAGCGGCTCAACGCCGACGGGGTCGTCGCCGCGGGCGGCGCGCTGCTCGTCGACGACGCCGCCGTCGATGCCGCCTGGGTCGAGCGCGAGGTCGTCCCGCTGCTCGGCGACCCGGACCGATTGGCCCGGATGTCGGCCGCCTCCTCGCAGGTCGGGGAGCGGCACGCCGACGAGCGGCTCGCCGACCTCGTTCATGCGGCCTACCGCGCATCCCGGCGGTCCTCCGGGACCGCACCTGGTGGTCCGCAGGGTTCGCCGGATGCATACGGTTCGGACGGATCGCAGGGGACGGGGGAGCGCGCATGAGTTCGACACCACGCTTCGACTACGCGGCCGAGCCGCTCCCGCTGCAGGAGCTCGGCGCGATCCACGTCATCGCGATCGGCGGGGCCGGGATGTCGGCGGTCGCGCGGCTCGCCCTTCAGGCCGGCTGTCGGGTCTCGGGCTCGGACGCCCGGGATTCGGCCGTCCTGTCCGCGCTGCGTGCTGCCGGGGCCCGCGTCCACGTCGGGCACGACCCGGCTCACCTCGAGGGCGCCGACACCGTCGTCATCTCCTCCGCGGTCCGCGAGGACAACGTCGAGCTCGCCGCGGCCCGCGCGGCCGGCCTGCGTGTCCTGCACCGCTCCCAGGCCCTCGCCGCGCTCGCCGCCTCGACGCCGGCCGGGCGCAGCATCGCGATCGCCGGCGCGAACGGCAAGACGACGACGACCTCGATGCTCACCGTCGCGCTCCAGGAGGCGGGCGCCGATCCGTCGTTCGCGATCGGGGGAGAACTCGCCGCGGCGGGCACGAATGCGGCCCTCGGGGCGGGCGAGGCCTTCGTCATCGAGGCCGACGAGAGCGACGGCTCCTTCCTCGCCTACCGGCCCGATGTCGCGATCGTCACCAACGTCCAGCCCGACCACCTCGACTTCTACGGCACGTTCGAGGCGGTCCAGGAGGCCTACCTCGCCTTCGCCGAGTCGATCCGGCCCGGCGGACTGCTCGTCGCCTGCGCCGACGACGAGGGCTCGGCCCGGCTCGTAGCGCGCGTGCGGGCGTCCTCCCAGGACCAGGCCGTCTCCGTCGTCACCTATGGCACCGACGCGGGAGCCGACGTCCGGATCCTGGACCCGGACTCCGAGGGGATGGCCGCGAGTGCGGTCCTGCGCACGACCACGGGGGAGCACGCGCTGCGCCTGTCCGTGCCCGGGGAGCACAACCTGCGCAACGCGACCGCGGCCTTCGTCGCCGCGACCGTCGGACTCGGGGGCGACGCCGAGGCGGTCCTGCAGGGCCTCGCGGCCTTCACCGGCACCCGGCGCCGCTTCGAGCCCAAGGGCGAGGCGGGCGGCGTGCGCGTCATCGACGACTACGCCCACAACGCGGGCAAGGT
>CAKUJB010000095.1 GCA_934661165.1 uncultured Microbacteriaceae bacterium
AGACGATCTCGTTCATCCCCGGGTTGTAGTAGGCGTTGACCGTCTGCGGGCTCATGAACCACTCGTCGCGATCGACGGGCCCGCCGAGCTTGGCCCAGTCGCGGTCGGTCTCGAAGGCGTTGCCCCGGCGGACGTTGCCGACGAGGTCCTCGGGGTCGACGTGCAATCCCGAATAGTCGCGCCAGCGGTCGGGGTAGCCGATCTTCGGCGTGAACTTCGCGAGCTTCTCCAGGGCCTTCTCGCGCGTCTGCGGCGACATCCACGCCAGCTCGGCGATGTCGCGGCGGTAGGCCTCGACGAGGTTCGCGACGAGGACCTGCATCCGCTCCTTGGCCTGCGGCGCGAAGTGTCGCTGCACGTAGAGCTGACCGGTCGCCTCCCCCGCGAGGGAGTCGACGAGGCCGATCCCCCGCCGCCAGCGCTCCCGCAGCTGGGGCGTGCCCGACAGGGTGCGCCCGAAGAAGTCGAAGTCCTCCTCGACGAAGGCGTCGGAGAGGAAGGGGGCCCGCGCCGAGACGACATGCCAGCGCGCCCAGGTCTGCCAGTCGGCGTGGGGGGCGTCGCGCACGACAGCCGACAGCGCCTGCACGAAGCTCGGCATGCCGACGACGCACGGGTCGAGCGCGTCGGCCGGCGCACCGAGACCCTCGCGCCAGGCATCCCACGGGATCGCCGGGGCAAGCTCCCCGAGCTCGGCGCGGCTCACCTTCGTGTACGTCTTCACCGCATCGCGCGTCGCGACGCGATCCCAGTGCGCGGCGGCGATCCGGGTCTCCAGCTCCATGACGGTGCGGGCCGCCTGCGCCGGGTCGGGCAGCCCGGCGAGGGCCAGCATCCGCTCGATGTGCGCGATGTAGGCCTCCCGGATCGCCGCGTACTGCTCCTCGCGGTAGTACGCCTCGTCCGGCAGCCCGAGCCCCGCCTGGTAGAGGTAGGTGATGTAGCGGTCCGACGCGCGCTTGTCGGTGTTGACGTAGGCCACGACCGGGCTCGCGACGCCCTCGCGCATGAGCTGCCCGAAGAGGCGCCACAGCGACTCGGTATCGGCCGCCGCATCGATCTGCGCGAGCTCGGCGCGGATCGGCTCGACCCCCAACTCCTGCACGCGCTCGGTGTCCATGAACGAGCCGTAGAGCGAGCCGACGAGCTCACGTAGCTGCGCCTGGGTCCCGCTCCCGCCCTCGGCGGGAGCCGCGGACTCGTCGGCCACGACCTGGCTCGCCTCTTCGAGCAGGTCGCGCACGTGCTCCTGGGACTGGTCGCGCAGCTGGTCGAAGGTGCCGTACCGGCCCTTGTCGGCAGGGATCTGCGTCTCGCGGACCCACGTGCCGTTGACGAAGCCGAAGAGGTCGTCCTGCGGTCGGACCCCGGAGTCCATCCCGGCCGTGTCGATCCCGGAGCACGGCTGCGTCGTCGGCCCGGGTGTCGGCTGCGTCGTCGGCTTCGTCTGCGGTGTGTCGGCAGTGCTCATGAGTGGTGCGTCCCCTTCGTCGCAGGTGTTCCTCCAACCCTAACGAGAGGGTCCGACAAGAGTTCGCCGCTCCGGCTGCGGCGACGGCTCGGACGCCCCAGCCCCACTATCGAGCGCCTGCCCTTCGGCAGGACCTCCCCTTCGGCAGGACCTCCCCTTCGTCCGGACACCTCCAGCAACGTCCAGACACCTCCCACAAGAGGTGTCCGGTCAGAAGAGGAGGAGTCCAGTCGCGGAGGAGTTGCCCAGGAGCAGGTGCCTAGACCGACGGGAGGTGCCCAGTCGACGAAGAGGCGCCCCGTCCGCCCGAGTCGCCCCGTCCGTTCCCCGGCCAGGCACGGCCCGACGCGCCACCTGATCCGATCGCCGATCGTCGTGCGGCTCAGCGCAGTTCGAGCTTGAATCCGGTGTGGCTCGCGACGAAGCCGAGGTGCTCGTAGAAGCGGTGCGCGTTGCCCCGGCTCGCGTCGGAGGTGAGCTGGACGAGCCCGGCGCCCCGCTCCTTCGCGGTGCGCAGCGCCCAGCCGAGCAGGGCCTCGCCGATCCCCTTGCCGCGCAGGGTCGACAGGGTGCGCACCCCATCGATCTGGGCGCGCGTCGTGCCTCGCCGGGTGAGGCTGGGGATGAGGCTGAGTTGGAGCGTGCCGACGACCTGTCCGCCGAGCTCGGCGACGACCTGGATCTGGTGCGGATCGGCGGTCATCCGGGCGAACGCGGCGGCATAGGGCGCGAGGTCGCCGCCCTCGCGGCGCGCGGCGAGCGGGTCGTCGGCCAGGAGATCGACGATCGCCGCGAGATCCTCGATGCGCGCCTCGCGCACGGTGATCGCCGGCGGCTCCGGGGGCGCTTCGCCACCACGCTCCGGGCCATCGACCGCACCGACGGGCGCACCGAAGCCGTTGGTCGGCATCCCGTTCGTCATACGGAGTCGGCGAGCGCCGTGACGACCCGCGAGGGCGAGGGACGCCCGAGCCGACCGGACATCCACACGCTCGTCGCGACGAGCTTCTTGAGATCCACACCGTTCTCAACCCCGAGCCCGTCGAGGGCCCAGACGAGATCCTCGGTCGCGAGGTTGCCCGTCGCGGACTTGGCGTAGGGGCAGCCGCCCAGACCGCCGGCCGATGAGTCGACGACCGTGACGCCGCAGCGGATCGCGGCGAGCGTGTTGGCCAGCGCCTGGCCGTAGGTGTCGTGGAAGTGCACGCCGATCCGGTCGACCCCGATCCCGGCGTCGCCGATGGCCTCGAGGAGCCGCTGCACGTGTCCTGTCGTCGCGACGCCGATCGTGTCGCCGAGCGACAGCTCGTCGCAGCCCAGATCCATGAGCCGCCGGCAGGCGTCGACGACCTGGGAGATCGGCACGTCGCCCTCCCACGGGTCGCCGAAGCACATCGAGACGTAGGCGCGCACCCACGCGCCGGCGTCGCGCGCCCGGTAGACGACGGGCCGGAACATGTCGACGGACTCGGCGACGGTGCGGTTGAGGTTGTTGCGAGCGAAGCTCTCGGTCGCGCTCCCGAAGATCGCGACCGCCTTGACGCCCAGACCCAGCGCGCGGTCCAGTCCGCGCTCGTTGGGCACGAGGACCGGGCGGTTGCGCCCGCGGCCGAGGTCACCGAGGTTGTCGAGCAGCTCCTCGGCGTCGGCGAGCTGCGGGACCCACTTCGGGGAGACGAACGAGGTGACCTCGATCGTGTCGAGCCCGGCATCGGCGAGCATGCGGACGAACTCCGCCTTGTCCTGCACCGGCACGATCTGCTTCTCGTTCTGCAGCCCGTCGCGGACGCCGACCTCGTAGATCCGCACGCGTTCCGGCAGGCCCTCGACCCGCTCGACCTGCGGACGTCGCATGACCCCTCCTCGCTCGGGTGCCGACAGCACCGGTCAGCTGCCGCCGGCCACCGACAGTAGCAACCCGGCCCCGCCGACGACGACCATTGCCGCCAGCGCGGCCCAGAGCGTCTTCGGCGTGCTCTGCTTCATCCCCGGCACGTAGCGCGTCGCGTCCTCGACCCAGCGCTGCCAGATGTGCCCGAGCAGGAGGGAGAGGGCGAGGAGGCCGAGCCGCACGGGGCCCCCGAGGTGGCCCAGCAGCCCCTCGGTGAGGAGGATGAGCGGCCAGTGCCACAGGTAGACCGAGTAGGAGATGAGGCCGAGCCACTGCGTGGGCCGCCAGGCGACGATCCGATCCAGCGGTGAGCCCGGGCGCGCGGCACCGGCGAGGATGACGAGAGCGGCGCCGAGCACGGCCGGCAGGGCGAGCGGCGCGGGGAAGGCGGCGCCGCCGGGCAGGACGCCGGGCCCGGGCATGACGTCGGGCAGGACGAGCATGAGCGAGCCGGGCAGGATGAGCACGAGCCCGAGCCAGCGCATCCACGTCGCGGCCCGCGGAGTCGGCGCCCAGCGCCGCAGGAGGAGCGCGACGAGACCGCCGGCGGCGAACTCCCAGACGCGGGTGATCGTGATGAAGTAGGCGACCGGGTAGTCACGCCAGGTCCACACGAGGGCGACGACGAACGAGACGACCGAGAGCGCGATGAGCGCCGTCGCGACGGCCGTGACGTTGCCGACCTGGCGTCCGCGACGGCGCAACCAGGCCGCCACCCCGACGGCGAGGAGGATGAGCGGAGGCCACAGGAGATAGAACTGCTCCTCCAGCGACAGCGACCAGTAGTGGACCGTCGGCAGGTGGGCGAACGCTGCCTGACCGCCGAGCGAGGTCAGATGAGCCGCATAGAAGTTCACGGCATAGAACGCCGTGGCCAGCACGCTGCGACCCGAGTCGCCCCACTGCTCGCGCGGCAGGGCGAACGGCACGACGGCCGCGACGATGAGGAGCACCGACAGGCTGGCGGGCAGGAGACGGCGCGCGCGCCGGGCGTAGAAGGCCCCGAGGCGCACCCGGCCGGTCCGCCTCAGCTCGCCGAGCAGGTGCTGCGAGATGAGGAAGCCCGAGAGGACGAAGAA
>CAKUJB010000096.1 GCA_934661165.1 uncultured Microbacteriaceae bacterium
GGGCACTATTACCTAGGGCGCGCCACCGCAAGAGAACCCGAGCAGACGGTGATGCAGCGCGGCGAGCCGCTGCCGGTCGTGCGCATGCTGCTCGAGTTCGATGAGCCCATCGATCCCGAGGTCTACCTCTACTTCAATCCGGTCGTGACGGACTGACATCACCACGAGCGCGACCGAAACCTACACCGCCTCCAGCACCACCGCCCGGAACCGCGCCCGGGTGAGGCCGACGTAGAGGAGGTCATCCCAGCTGAGGTCCTGCGCGTCGGCCCAGGCCCGCGCATTCGTCCCGATGTCGGTGATGACGACCGCGTCGGCCTCGATGCCCTTGAGCTTGAAGATCGAGCCGAATCGCACCCGATCGGCGCCCTCGCCCAGGTGCGCGCGCAGCCACCGCAGGTCCTCGCGGTGCGCGGGGTCGTCGAGCTCCCCCGAGACGATGCGGGCGGCGGTCGAGCGCGATCCCCACGGGCTCAGCACGACGATGTCCGCGGCGCGATGCTGCTCGGTGAGGAGCTTGAGGACGCCCGCGAGCATCGGGACCTCCTTGCCGGGCGAGACCTGCAGCTGCTGCGCCCCGCCCGGGGTGCTCCCGGCGAGGCGGTGCCGCAGGAAGCCGAACGGTCGGCCCACGATGCGCTCCGCCTGGGCGACGAGTGCCGGCGCCTGACGGCAGTTGCGACGAATGCGCGCATGCACGATCCCCGGCCACCGCGCCTTCGCCGCCTGGTGCGGGTCCACGCGGGCGCTGGCCTTGCGCATGATCTGCTGCCGGGTGTCGCCGGCGAACATGCAGCGCGCGTCCGGCGCCGCGAGCGCGAGCAGGACGTCGAGGAGCCGCGGGTTGCCGGCGATGTCCTGGAACTCGTCGACGATGACGTGGCGGTAGCCGCCGCGCTCCGGGTGCGCCGCGAGCCCCGCGAGCGCGAGCCTCGGCAGCTCCTCCTGGTACCAGGCGTCGGGCGCGTCCTCGGGGTGCGCCTCGAGTCCCGCGGCCCACAGCATGACCGTGCCGAGGTCGGCGGCCGCCAGCGGTCCGGTGACGGCATGCCGCGCCTCGGCGGCGAGCTGCTCAGCCATGACGACGTTCCAGCAGGTGAGCAGCGTCCGCTCGCCGCGCTGCACCGACTCGATCGCCGCCTGCACGAGCAGGTGGCTCTTGCCGGTGCCGGCTGGACCGTCGAAGTAGACGGCCGGGTTCGTGCCGAGGAGCTCGAGCGCGAAGCGCTGCTCTGCGAGCACCTCCGCCTCGAGGCGCTCAGCCTCGCGGCGGGCATCGCGATCATCCGCGACGACGTCGAAGTCACGAGTGAGCCCCGAGGTGATCGCCGCGATCCGCTCCGCGGTCACGCCGTCCGGACGGTGGCGCACCTTCTGGCCGGTCGCATGCCACGCGATGTGCTCGTCGAGCACGCGCTCGATCGCCGCAGCGGGGTGTGCGAGGTCGTCCGCCCACGCGAGCTCCCACTCGAAGAAGCTGAGATCCGACGGCGCACGGGCGGTGAAATGGTGCCGACCGATCGAGGTGAACCACACGAGCCGCGCGATCGGCTCATCGCCCTCGATGACGCCCTCCCGGAGCAGATAGCCGCGAATGCTCCGCATCGCTCCGTCGAGCTGCTCGAACGGGTTCTTGTGCGGCTGCGGGACGCCCTCGAGGGTCCACTGGCCGTCGTGATAGTGCACGCCGCTGGGCGCCTTCGCCTCGATGACGACGAGGCCCCGTCCCGGGGCGGCGACGACGAAATCCGCCTCCCCCGTGAGCTGGTCGACGTGCTGGCGCACGACGAGGGAATGGAAGACGACCCAGTCGGGGCGGTGCATGATCCCCTCGACGGCGGTGAAGAGTCGGCGCTCCGAGACGTTGGCACCGGAGCGGGCAGTCGCGGGGACCATGCGGGGCATGTGCACACGGTATCGGGGTGAGGGGATTCTGGCGCCGATGTGATACCCCCGGCGGGTATGACGTACACTCGTGCATATACCCGGACGTGGTATCCGAATGGAGGCAGCTGGCCCATGACGACGATCGAGTACCAGGTGACCGGGATGACCTGCGGGCACTGCGAGTCATCGGTCCGCGAGGAGGTCGGTGCGATCCCGGGCGTCACGGAGATCCGGGTGAGCGCCCGCGACGGCGCCCTGGTCATCACGGCCGAGCAGCCCATCGACGACGACGCGGTGCTCGCGGCCGTCGGCGAGGCCGGCTACGCGGCCGTCCGCCGCTGAGGGCTGCATGGCCGCTACGACCCCGCTCGTGCCCGCCGGGATCGAGTTCGATCTCGAGATCGGCGGGATGACCTGCGCCTCCTGCGCCACCCGCGTCGAGAAGCGGCTCAGCAGGCTCGACGGCGTCGCCGCGACCGTCAACTACGCGACCGAACGGGCGAAGGTCACCGCTCCTGCCGGCACGGACGTCGCGGCACTCATCGCGCAGATCGAGCAGGCCGGGTACACCGCGGCGCTGCCCGCCCAGGCCCCCGACGCGGGGCCCGGCGACGCCCACCGGGCCCTCACCGCGCTCCGTCGTCGGCTCATCGTCTCGACCATCCTCACCGTGCCGGTCATCGCGATGGCGATGATCCCGGCGCTGCAGTTCACCTACTGGCAGTGGGCGTCCCTCGCACTCGCCGCGCCCGTCATCGTGTGGGGCGCGTGGCCGTTCCACCGCGCCGCGTGGCTGAACCTGCGCCACGGCGCCGCGACGATGGACACACTCATCTCGCTCGGCACCTCCGCCGCATTCCTCTGGTCGCTCTATGCGCTGTTCCTCGGCACGGCAGGGCACGCCGGCATGACGCACGGCTTCGAGCTCTCCCTGACGCAGAGCGACGGCGCGGCGAACATCTACCTCGAGGTCGGCGCCGGGGTGACGATGTTCGTGCTCTTCGGGCGGTACCTCGAGCTGCGCGCGAAACGCCAGGCTGGCGCGGCACTCCGCGCCCTCCTCGAGCTCGGCGCGAAGGACGTCGCCGTCGTCCGCGACGGCATCGAGACGCGCATTCCTGTCGACGAGCTGCGCGTCGGGGTCGAGTTCGTGGTGCGGCCCGGCGAGCAGGTCGCGACCGATGGCATCGTCGTCAGCGGCGCCTCCGCGGTCGACGCCTCGATGCTCACGGGCGAGTCCGTCCCGGTCGAGGTCGGCCCGGGCGACGCGGTGACCGGCGCGACCGTCAACACGAGCGGGCGGCTCCTCGTGCGCGCGACCCGCGTCGGCACCGACACGCAGCTCGCGCAGATGGCACGACTCGTCGAGCAGGCCCAGACCGGCAAGGCCGAGGTGCAGCGTCTGGCCGACCGGATCTCCGGCGTCTTCGTGCCGATCGTGCTCGTCATCGCCCTGACGACCCTCGTCACGTGGCTCGCGCTGGGCTGGCACGCTGCCGCCTTCTCCGCCGCGGTCGCGGTGCTCGTCATCGCGTGCCCGTGCGCCCTCGGCCTCGCGACCCCGACCGCGCTGCTCGTCGGCACGGGCCGCGGCGCGCAGCTCGGGATCCTCATCAAGGGGCCCGAGGTCCTCGAGTCGACTCGCAGGATCGACACGATCCTGCTCGACAAGACGGGCACCGTGACGACCGGTCGCATGGCACTCGTCGACGTCGTCACCGAGCCCGGGACGAATGCGCGGGATCTGCTCCGCCTCGCCGGTGCGATCGAGGACGCCTCCGAGCACCCCATCGCCCGGGCCATCGCGGCAGGCGCGGTCGAGCGCATCGGCGAGCTGCCGCCCGTCGAGTCGTTCGAGAACGTCGTCGGACGCGGCGTGGTCGGCGTCGTCGAGGGCCACGCGGTCGTCGTCGGGCGCCAGGGCCTGCTCGCCGACTGGTCGCAGCGGCTCAGCCCGGCGACCGCCGACGCGAAGTCCGCGGCGGAGGCCGAGGGCCGGACCGTCGTCACCGTCGGCTGGGACGGTGCCGCGCGCGGCCTTCTCGTCGTCGCCGACACGGTGAGGCCGACGAGCGCCGAGGCGGTCGCCCGGCTGCGTCGCCTCGGCCTCACCCCGATGCTCGTCACCGGTGACAACGAGGCGGTCGCCCGCCGAATCGCCGCCGAGGTCGGCATCGAGGAGGTCATCGCCGAGGCGCTCCCCCAGGACAAGGTCGAGGTCGTGCGCCGGCTGCAGGCCGAGGGCCGGGTCGTCGCCATGGTCGGCGACGGGGTCAACGACGCCGCCGCGCTCGCGACGGCGGACCTCGGGATCGCGATGAGCACGGGGACCGACGCGGCGATCGAGGCGTCGGACCTCACGCTCGTCCGCGGCGACCTCCTGGGCGCGGTCGACGCCATCCGGCTGTCGCGCCACACGCTCGGCACGATCAAGTCGAACCTCTTCTGGGCCTTCGCCTACAACATCGCCGCGATCCCGATCGCCGCATTCGGCCTGCTC
>CAKUJB010000097.1 GCA_934661165.1 uncultured Microbacteriaceae bacterium
CCGCCCGACCGACCTGACCACCGCCGCCCCAAGAGAGAAGAGCCGTCATGCCCACCGCATTCATCCCGAAGCGTCCACTCGCCGCCATCGCACTCGCCGCCGGCGCCGCACTCGCACTCGGCGGCTGCGCCCCCGGCGCATCCGACGCCGAGACGATCGTCGTCGGCTCGCAGGCGTACTACTCGAACGAGATCATCGCCGAGATCTACGCGCAGGCGCTCGAGCGCGACGGGTTCACGGTCGACCGCCAGTTCAGCGTCGGGCAGCGCGACGCGTACATCCCGCTGCTCGAGAGCGGCGAGATCGACGTCTTCCCCGAGTACAGCGGGAATCTGCTGCAGTACTTTGACCCCGACACGACGGCGCGGAGCTCCGCCGACGTCATCGCGGCCCTGCCCGCCGCCCTGCCCGAGGGTCTCACCGTCCTCCAGCAGGCGAGCGCGACCGATCAGGACTCGTACACCGTCACCGCGGCCTTCGCCGCCCAGCACGGGCTGCGGACGATCGCCGACCTCGCCGGCGTGCGCGAGCCGCTCACGCTCGGCGGCCCGCCGGAGCTCGCGGAGCGCCCCTACGGCCCGGACGGGCTCGCGGCGCAGTACGGCATCGAGGTCGGCTTCAGCCCCACCGGCGACACGACCGTCGAGGACCTGCTCGCGGGGAGCGTCCAGGTCGCGAACGTCTACACCGCCGACCCGCGGATTCAGACCGACGACCTCGTCGTGCTCGACGATCCGCAGGGGCTCTTCCTCGCCTCGCACGTCGTGCCGGTGGTCAACGCAGCGCTCGTCGACCGGATCGCCGCCACCCTCGACGCGGTGAATGCGGCGCTCACGCCGGCGGGACTCGTCGCCCTCAATGTGCGCAGCACCGTCGACCAGCGCGCCACCGCCGACATCGCGGCGGAGTGGCTCGCCGAGCAGGGGCTCGGGTGACGGGCGCGCTCAGCGCTCGAGCAGCTCGCCCGCGTCGGTGTCCGGCAGCGACACGGTCACGCGCGTGTCCCACGGGTCCTGCACGCTGATCGACCGGCCGTCGTCAGCGAACGGCAGGCCGCGGCCGGCGAGCCGCGCGGCGAGCGCGTCGAGGTCCTCGCGCCCCGGGACGGTGACCGCGACCTCGCCGAGCCCGAGCGTCGCGGCCCGGGGGCCGGCGCCGGAGCTGTGCCACGTGTTCATCCCGATGTGGTGGTGGTAGCCGCCCGCCGAGGCGAAGAGCGCGCCCGGGTAGCCCGAGAGCGTCACGTCGAAGCCGATCGCGCCGACGTAGAAGTCCCGCGCCGTGCGGAGGTCGCCGACCTGGAGGTGGACGTGCCCGATCTGGCCGGGACGCGCGCCTACCTCGGCGACCGCCTCCTCGGTGAGGTGCTGCTGCAGGTACGCGTTCGGGTCGAGGCGGAGGGTGTCCATCTGCACCTGGCCGTCCGGCCCGAAGCCCCACGCGGTGCGCGGCCGGTCGCGGTACAGCTCGATGCCGTTGCCCTCCGGGTCGGTGAAGTAGAAGGCCTCGCTGACGAGGTGGTCCGCGGAGCCCGTGAAGCGGCTGCGCGGGTGCTGCGCGGCCGCGTAGACGGTCGCGGCGAGCGACGCCTCATCCGGGAAGAGGAATGCGGTGTGGTAGAGCCCCGGCTGACTCGGGTCGACGCCGGGCAGGTCGGGGGTGTGGATGAGGCGCAGCAGCGGCACACCGACGCGGCCGAGCACGCGATGCACCTCTTGGCCGCGTGCCCGCTCGGCGATGGGGCTCAGCGCGAGCGCCGCCTCGTAGTAGCTCGACATGCCCTCGAGGTCGCCGACGCGGAGCGTGACGGCGTCCATGCCGGTCGAGGCATGCAGCACGTGGTCCTGGGTCTGCGTCGCGTCCATGGTCCGGTCAACGGTAGACCTCGCGGCGCTATTCCGGCAGGGCGCGCTGCCCGCTCGGAGATGAATGCGCGGCGCGCTCGTCAGCCGAGCCGCTCGCTCAGCTCGAGCCAGCGCGTCTCGAGCTCCGCGGCCTCATCCTCGAGGGCCGTGATGCGGGACATCGCGGCGGCGAGGCCCTCGTAGTCGGACTGGTCGCGCGCGGCGAGCGCCTCGCGCCCTTCGGCGGCCTGCTGCTGGAGCCGCTCGACGCGGCGCTCGAGGGAGGCGAGCTCCTTCTCGGCCGCGCGGCGCTCGGCGCCCGACAGCAGGACGACGGCGCCCGAGGAGGACGAATGCGCGGGATCGGTCCTGCTGTCGCGCATCCCTCCTGCTGTCGTGTCGGCCGCGGCGTCGCTTCGTCTCGCCTGCGGCTCGCTCAGCGACCGGGTCGCGGCCGCGCCGAGCCGGAGGTACTCGTCGACCCCGCCGGGCAGGTGCCGCAGCCGCCCGTCGAGGAGCGCGTACTGCTGATCGGTGACGCGCTCGAGGAAGTACCGGTCGTGGCTCACGACGATGAGGGTGCCGGGCCACGAGTCGAGCAGGTCCTTCATCGCGGCGAGCATGTCGGTGTCGAGGTCGTTGGTCGGCTCGTCGAGCATCTTCGGGGCTGACACAGAAAGCGCACCTACCTCACATGGACACTATTACCGCACTCATCTACACCCGGGCCTCGATGGATCGCCTCTACCTGAAGCGCTCGGTCGGCGACCAGGAGACCGACTGCCGCGCCTGGTGCGAGCAGCAGGGCTGGCAGGTCGGCCGGGTCATCACCGACGCGAACCGCTCCGCCTCCGAATGGCGCACCCGCGAACGCGAAGGCTTCGAGGAGGCGCTACACCTAATCCGCTCAGCATCCTTCGACGCGTTCGTGACCTGGGAGCCGTCACGGGCAGGACGCGAGATGCCCGCCTATGTGCAGCTGCGGGCGGCGTGCCAGGAGGCGGGCGTGCTGTACCTGACGAAGGGGCGGGTCTACGACTTCTCCCGCAGCGACGACGCGTTCATGATGGGGCTCGAGTTCCTCACCGCGGAGAAGGACGCCGCGACCATCCGCGAACGCCAGCTGCGCACAGTGCGGCTGAACGCGCAGAAGGGCCGCCCGCACGGGCAGCTGCCCTACGGGTACCGGCGGGTCTACGACACGACCACCGGGGTGCTGCTGCGGCAGGAGATCGACCCCGTCCAGGCGAACCTGATCCGCACCGCGGTGGACGAGATCATGCGGGGTGTCCCGGTCAACCGGATCATCACCCGGCTGAACCGGGAGGACGTGCCGACGCCGAAGAAGCCGACCAGCGACCACTCGCGCGGATGGATGAACGCGACGCTGCGGCAGATCATCCAGAACCCCACCATCGCAGGCCTGCGCGTCTACCGGGGCGAGATCATCGGCCATGCGGACTGGCCCGCGATCCTGCCGGTGAAGCGGTGGGAGGAGGTCAACCAGATCCTCGCCGACAGCGCCCGCCGCGTCCGCTACGTCGAAGAGGACAACCACAGCCACCCGAAGTGGCTGCTCTCGCACATCGCCAAGTGCGGCTACTGCGGCAGGCCGCTCGTGCGCTTCCTCGGCGTGATCCCGCGCAAGGACGGCAGCGTGCGCAACAACTACGCCTGCCAACACACCGGCTGCCGCAAGATCAGCATCGACATCGAACGCACCGACACCTACGTCACCGCGGTCCTCATCGGAGGGCTCACCACACCCGAGAACCTCGCCATCCTCTCCGACCCCGAAGAGCAATGGCTCGACCGCGTCAAAGAAGCACAGGAGGTCCTCGCAGAACTCTAGAAGCGGCTCGACGAGGCCGCGAAGGAATACTCAGAAGGACGGATCAGCCTCTCGATGCTTTCCAACGTCGAGCAGCGTCTCACCCCGCAGATCGAACAGGCCGCCAAGGCTGCCGTCCCGCCCGTGACTGACGAGAACCTCGCCGCCCTCCTCGAGGCCGACGACATCGAGCAGGCCTGGCAGGATCTCCGACTCGTCGATCGCCGCCACATCTTGAAGGCCCTCCTCGACATCCGCATCGAGAAGGCCCCACAGATGGGCGGCAAGTTCGACTTCGGGCGCATCAAGATCGCGCCGCGATTTAGTCCTGTGCGTTCTTAATGTTGGGAGCCTCAACATGACCTACGACAGGGCGAACCTGCTCGCGTTCGAATCGCCGAAGGGTCAACGGCCTCTGCTGCTACAAAGACGCCTGAAGCCCGCGTCTACTGAACGCGGTCAAGAGGCGTGCCCGCAAACAACACATTCGATGGCATCGACAACGTCGCTGGGCTCTTCGTGCTCCCAGAAGCGCAAAACCGTCCAGCCTCTATCGCGGAGCAAGTCATTGGTATCAATGTGGCTCATCGCATTCGAGGGTGTAGATGGGGTCTGAACCCGCCGCTTTCGAGGAGTGATCTGGCGATGTAGTTGGTGA
>CAKUJB010000098.1 GCA_934661165.1 uncultured Microbacteriaceae bacterium
CGCGGACCTCGGTCGCGGCGCGGTTGCGGTTGTCGGTGAGGCACTCGATGAGCACCGCGACGCCGCCGGGCGCGTAGCCCTCGTACGTGATGTCCTGCCAGTCCGCCCCGCCGGCCTCGGCACCCGAGCCGCGCTTGACGGCGCGGTCGATGTTGTCGTTGGGCACCGAGGACTTCTTCGCCTTCTGGACGGCGTCGTAGAGCGTCGGGTTGCCGTTGATGTCGCCGCCGCCGGTGCGGGCGGCCACCTCGATGTTCTTGATGAGCTTGGCGAAGAGCTTGCCGCGCTTGGCGTCGATCGCGGCCTTCTTGTGCTTGGTGGTCGCCCACTTGGAGTGCCCGCTCATACCGTCCTCTCGGGGTCGTGTCTTGGGGTCGTGCCTTGGGTCGTGCGGCGTGCCCACCGCGGGGCGCGTCCAGATCGTCGTTCATCTTAGACGCCGCGCCACGCAGCCTCCGTCGTCGCCGGACCGAGCCCACCCCGACTGCCTCCCGAGAGGTGCGTCGATGGATCGGCTCCGTCTTCGACCAGAGCATCCGGGAACCGACGACCGCCCCACCGCGACCTGTCAGTGTGAAGAGCGTGAGCCCGCTGGAGGACGAGTCGTTCGCCTCTCTCCTCGATGCCGCCTTCCGGCGGGACCGGCCGATGCTTCTGCGGATCGCGGCGGTCGTCACCGGAGACGTCGAAGCCGCCTCCGACATCGTGGGCGATGCCTATGCCGACCTGTGCGCCCGGATCGGCCCCGCAGAGACCGCCATCGACCATCCGACGGCGTGGCTGCGGGTCGCCGTGACGAACCGGTCGCGATCCTGGGTGCGTCGACAGGTCGTCGCCCGCCGCTACCTCGAGCGCGTCGGCCCCCCGGTGATCGACGCCGCCGGGGCCGGTGACGACCCCGAGCTCGCCGAGCGGATCACGGTACGCGACAGCCTCGCCTGCCTCGATGCCGATCAGCGCGCGGTCGTCCTGCTGCGCTACTACCTCGACCTGTCCGAGGCCGACACCGCCGCCGCGCTCGGCTGCCCGCCGGGCACGGTCAAGTCCCGCCTCTCCCGCGCGATGCGCCGACTGCGCAAGGAGCTGTCATGACCCGCGACGCCCTGCCCCCCACCCGCGGCCGAGGGCCCAGCGAGCCGGTCGATCCCCTGGACCAGGAGATCGTCGGGCGCCTGCGCGCCTTCGTCGACGACCTCGACATCGAGGCGCTCCTCGGAGCGGTCGACGGACTCGACCGCGAGGGCCCTGGGCAGCCCGACGTCACAGCGCCCGTCGCCGAAGGCGATCCCGGGGCCCGCGGTGATCGACAGCACGACCGACGGAGCCGCCCCCCATGGGTGGCGCCGCTTCTCGCCGCGGCCGCGGTCCTGCTGCTCGTCGCCGGTGCGGTCGTCGCGCCGACCCGTCTCGCGATCGCGCCATCCCCCGCGGGGGGTGGCATCGCGCTGCCCGAGCGTCTCCCCGGCTACGAGCATTTCCCGATCTCGGCGTCGTGGTCGCCGCCGGGTCGAGTCCTCTTCTCCTACCAATTCGGTGGCGACTACGAGTTCCTCGACTGGACGCGGCACATCGTCGTCGCGGCCGATGGGCGCACGGTGCGCAAGCTGCCGATCGCGGAGGAGCGGACCCACCTGAGCAGTACCGGACCCACGGCGGTGTCCCCGGACGGTCGGATCGTCGCCGTCGGCACGAACGGCTGGTCCGGCGACGTCGTCCTCGCCGCGATGGACTCCCGGGACGAGCGGACGGTCCGGGTGACAGCGGCGCCGCAGCGCAGCATCCGACCGCTCGGGTGGTCGATGGACTCGCGCACCCTCTATGTCATCGACTATGACGCGAACCGCGCGGGCGACCGCTCGTTCCCGGGTTTCCTCCGCCGCATCGACGCCGCGACCGCGCAGGTGTCCGCCGTTCCCGGCGTGCCGGACCACGGCAACGGCGACGTGTACACCGTCGGCACGTCGGACGATCCCGGCCGCCTGCTCGTCGAGCAGGGCGACCGGCTGCGAGTCGTGGAGCAGTCGACCGGGCGCACCTTGCGTGAATACCCTTCCTTACCGGGTGCCTACGAGGCCTACCCCTGGTCGCCGGACGGCCGTTTCGCCGTCTCCGTCGCCATGGGCACCGGCGGCGGCACGCTGTCGGTGCGCGATCTGCACTCCGGCTCGACGCACGAATGGCCCGCACTCGGATACGGTCTCGCCTGGCTCGACGACGACACCTACCTGCTGAGCGAGCGCTACAGCACCGGATTCGGGGTCGGCACGCGGCTCGTCGAGATGGACGTCCGGACCGGTGAGCGCCGCCTCGTCTCCACCTGGGACACGAGCTGGACAGACGCCGGCGTCTCCGAGGTCTCGGTCGCCCCCGACCTGATCCGGCGGAACTGACAGCCCGGCACCGGATCTGGACGCCGCGCCCCGCAGGCCTCGTGGTCGACGGACCACCAATGTCTGACATGCGTAGTACATTCAATCCATGAGGACCGTCAGCAAGCGCGAACTCAACCAGCAGACCGCAGCTGTGCTCGATCTTGTCACCGACTCCGATGATGTCGTCGTGACAGAGCGGGGCGCGCCGCGCTGGAGGGTCAGTGCGGTGCGGGACCGCGACACGACGCTGGACCGGCTCGAGCGCGAGGGGCGCTACACCCCGCCGCGCGCGCAGCCCGCGCCGTGGCCCAGCGCCGCGGGCGGCCCGAGCTACACGGCGGAGGAGGCCGACGAGCTCCTGCGTGAGATGCGCGGAGACCACTGAAGATGCCGGGATCGCTCGTCTACCTCGATTCCTCCGTCGCCCTCCGCGCAATTCTGGACGTCCCCGAGCGCCGGCGCGTGCAGGCGTGGATGGAGACGCACAGGGCACGGCTCGTCTCGTCCCGATTGCTGCGCACGGACGTCATCCGAGTCCTGCGACGCGATGCCCGGCCCCTCGCGGACGCGGCGCCCCTCCTGGATCGCGTGGGGCTTCTCGACATCACCCGGGAGACCCACTCCGTCGCCGAGTCCATCGAGAGACACCTCACGACCCTCGACGCGCTCCACCTTGCGACCGCCCTGCTCGTCGGCGAGCCGGTCACCGTCGCCACGCATGACGCCACGATGAAAGTCGTCGCCGAGCACCTCGGTCTGCTCGTCACCGACCCGGTCGACCTCGGCGGCTGAGCCGCCCGATCAGCCGGCCCTCACGCGAGCCGGCGCTCTCATCTCACGTCCCGATAGGACGTCATAGGTCGAGAACTCGCCGCAGCCCCGCGTCCGCGGCGTCCATGAGTCCGCCGGGTAGGACTGCTCCGGTCCGGTCGAGGGAGGAACGGTCGAGCGTCATTGGCTGGGAGACATTGACGACCGAGTCCTTCGGCAAGCCGGATGCCGACGCCGGAAGGAATACGTTGCCCGGGTGCCTGGCCAGCTCGGTGTTCGACGTGATCGGCAGCACGACCACCGTCGCGATCCGCGAGGCGTTGTAGCGGTCGGACTGCATGACGACGGCGGGGCGCCGCTTGGCCGGAGCGCTGCCCTTCGGTTCACCGAAATCGACCCAGCACACCTCTCCGCGCCGGATCACCACTCGTCCGAGGCTTCGAGGAGGCGGGCATTCGCCTCGCGCCGCAGCGTCGTGGATTCCGCGCCGGGTTGCCCGACCGCATCGATCGCGTCATCGATCTGCGCCGTGAGGTCCGCCTCGCCGAGCTCGTCGGCATAGTGCTCGGCGGCCCGTCGGTAGAACTCCGACCGGGTCATCCCGTGCCTCTCGGCGAGGCGGTCGAAGCGCTCGGCAGCCTGGTCCGGGAGACTGATCGCCGTCTTCATGAGTCAAGGGTATAACTTTTTACACCGTCTCGGAAGGGGCCTTCACTTGGCCATTCGTCAATGCCGGACGCCGGTCGTCACGTCGGGGTGACGACCGGCGTCTCGGGTTGACGAACGGTGCGGATCCTGCTGGGAGCCGACGGTGCGGCTGGACTACCAGCCGCGCTCGGCGAGGCGGTGGGGCTGGGGGATCTCGTCGACGTTGATGCCGACCATCGCCTCGCCGAGCCCGCGGGAGACCTGCGCGATGACCTCGGGGTCGTCGTAGAAGGTCGTCGCCTTGACGATCGCGGCGGCGCGCTGGGCCGGGTTGCCGGACTTGAAGATGCCCGAGCCGACGAAGACGCCCTCGGCGCCGAGCTGCATCATCATCGCCGCGTCGGCCGGCGTCGCGATGCCGCCGGCGGTGAAGAGGACGACCGGCAGCTTGCCCGCGCGCGCGACCTCGGCGACGAGCTCGTAGGGTGCCTGCAGCTCCTTGGCCGCGACGAAGAGCTCGTCGGGGGCCATCGAGCGCA
>CAKUJB010000099.1 GCA_934661165.1 uncultured Microbacteriaceae bacterium
ACTCGGTGCGTAACAGCGACTTCCCCATGGTCCAGGCGCTGGCGATGACGCTCGCGGCCGTCTACGTCGGGGTGAATCTCATCGCCGACATCCTCTCGATCCTCTTCACCCCGCGAGCTAGGACGGCGATCTCGTCATGACCAGCACCCCTGGGCGCCCGTCGGCACCCCCGTCGACGACGGCGTTGGCGATCATCCCGGCCGCGCCGGGTCGCGGCGCCACGCTGCGGCGCTATCTCACCTCGCGACGCCTCGTCGTCGGTCTGACGCTCACCGCGCTCATCACGCTGCTGGCGATCGTCGGTCCGTGGCTCGCGCCGCACGGGGAGAACGACATCGTCGGCAAGCCGTTCTCGGCCTACGGGATGTTCGGCACCGACTACCTCGGGCAGGACGTCTTCTCCCGCGTGCTCGCCGGGGGCCGCTCGATCCTCGTGACCTCGCTCGTCGCGACGATCATCGGCATGGTCGTCGGCATCCTCATCGGCGTCGTCGCGGCCTACGCGGGCGGCTGGTTCGACGAGGCGCTCATGCGGCTCAACGACATCGCGCTCGCCTTCCCCCAGATCCTCCTCGCGCTCCTCGTGCTCGCGGCGATCACCGAGCCGACGTGGTGGATCATCGCCCTGCTCGTCGGTTTCTCCCACGCCCCGCGCGTCGCCCGCGTCGCCCGAGGGGTCGCGCTGGGGATCGTGCCGCGCGACTTCGTCACCGCCGCCGAGGCGCTGGGGGAGTCGCGGCTGCGGGTCATCCTCGCCGAGGTGCTGCCCAACATGAACGCGCCCCTGCTCGCCGAGGCCGGCCTGCGGCTCACCTACTCGATCGGCATGGTCGCCGGCATCGGCTTCCTCGGCTTCTCGACGAACCCGGGTGCCGCCGACTGGGGGCAGATGATCAACGAGAACCGGCTCGCGCTGCTTGTGCAGCCGTGGGCTGTGCTCCTGCCGGTCATCATCATCGGTATTTTCACGATCGGCACCAACCTGCTCGCCGACGGCGTGACGCAGGTCGCCGGGAACGGTGGCGAGTGATGTCGACAGCGGCTGCAGCGGACGGTGCGGGGCCCACGACGGGTCCGCTCGCAAAGATCGGTGAGGGCCCCGGCACCGGGGCCACGGTCCACGGCCTGCGGGTCGAGCTGAGCAAGAGCGGGATCGACGTCGTCGACGACGTCGACCTCGTCCTGCACCCCGGCGAGATCGTCGGCCTCGTCGGCGAATCCGGCTCGGGCAAGACGACGATCGGCACCGCGCTGCTGTCCTACGCCCGCACCGGGGCGCGGATCGGCGCCGGCTCGATCGACCTCGGCGGGCGCGACATCCTCACGCTCGACGCGGGCTCGGTCCGCAAGATGCGCGGGGCCGAGGTGGCCTACGTGCCGCAGGATCCCGGTGCCGCGCTCAACCCCTCGATCCACATCGGGCGCCAGATCGTCGAGCTCCTCGAGCTGCGCGGCGACGGCACGTCGGCGTCCCGCCTGGAGCGGGCTCGGGCCGGGCTCGAGGAGGTCGGGCTGCCGAGTGACGACGAATTCCTCTCCCGCTACCCGCACCAGCTCTCCGGTGGTCAGGTGCAGCGCGTCGCGCTCGCGATGGCGTTACTGCCGCGGCCCAAGGTGCTCGTGCTCGACGAGCCGACGACCGGTCTCGACGTGACGACGCAGGGGATGGTGCTCAAGACGGTCCGCGAGCTGTGCCAGGCGCACTCGGTCGCCGCGCTCTACGTGACGCACGACCTCGCGGTCGTCGCCAACCTCGCCGATCGCGTCGCGGTGATGTACGCCGGGCGGATCATCGAGCTCGGGCCGAAGGACGAGATCTTCGCCCGGCCGAGCCATCCCTACACGCGGGCGCTGCTCGACGCGATCCCGCACCTCACGTCGGCGCGCCGGCTCACCGGCATCCCCGGCAGCACCCCCGGGCCCGGGCGGCGACCCGACGGCTGCCGCTTCCACACCCGCTGCGCGTATGCGACGAACGAGTGCGCGACGACCGACCCGCCGGTCTCGCAGGTGTCACCGGCGCACGAGGTGCGCTGCATCCGGCACGCGCAGCTGCCGCCGTGGAGCATCGCGACCGGCGACATCGCCGACACCGACCCCTCGACGAGCCGCGACATCATCCTCTCGGTCGAGCATCTCGACGTCTTCTACGGGCGCAAGCACGTCGTCTTCGACGTGAACTTCGACCTCGCGAAGGGGGAGGTGCTCGCGTTCGTCGGGGAGTCCGGCTCCGGCAAGACGACGACCGCGCGCGCCATCGGCGGCCTGTCGAAGCAGTGGACCGGGCGGGTCACGCTCGACGGGCACGAGCTCGCGAAGGGGTCTCGACAGCGCAGCGCCGCGGACCGCAAGCGGATCCAGTACATCTTCCAGAACCCCTATCTGTCGCTGAACCCGCGGCTGACGATCGAGCAGATCGTCAAGCGGCCGATGGAGCTCTTCGGCATCGCGAGCGGGGCGACAGCGCGCGACCGGGTCGTCGAGCTGCTCGACGCCGTGGCGCTCGGGCCGACCGTGCTCAACTACCGGACCAACCGGCTCTCCGGCGGTGAGCGGCAGCGCGTCGCGATCGCCCGGGCGCTGGCGGCCGAGCCCGACATCCTCGTGTGCGACGAGATCACCTCGGCGCTCGACGTCTCCGTGCAGGGGTCGATCGTCGACATGCTCGACCGGCTCAAGCGCGAGCGCGGGATCAGCATGCTCTTCGTCACGCACAACCTCGCGCTCGTCCGGTCGATCGCCGACCGGGTCCAGGTGCTGCAGGCCGGGCGCGTCGTCGAGCAGGGCTTCGTCGTGCAGGTCATGGAGAGCCCGCAGCAGGAGTACACCCGCACCCTGCTGACGAACACCCCGACCCTGCGGTGACGTCGGTCGCCTCGCTGGCGTTCGTCGACCCGGAGCTCCCCGGCCAGGTGGCGCTGCGCCCTCGCGCGGCCGAAGGCCGGCGCGATGCCTGGCCGGTCCATCCGCCGCGACTCGACGCGCTCGCCGACGTCGTCATCGCCGGAGCGGGGCGGATCCTGACGCTCGACGAGGTGCTCGCGATGCTGCACTGGACCTCGCTCGTCGTCGTGCGCGATGTCCACGATGGCCGGGGCGAGCTCGTGCACGAGGCGTTTGCCGAGGGCGTCGGGCCCGACTCGCGGCTCTTGGGTGCGTCGATGACGAAGTCGGTGCTCGCGCAGCTCGTCGGGCTCGCCGTGACGCGAGGGGCCCTCGATCTCGCCACGCCCGTGTCGGCCTACGTGCCGGAGCTGGCGCGTAGCGGATACGGCGACGTGCCCGTGTTCGACGTGCTGCGGATGACGAGCGGTGTCGACTGGATCGAGGATCACCGCGATCCCGACGGTCCAGCGTCGCGGCTCGTGCGCTGCTCCTTCACCGGCGCCGGCTCGATGCGGGATCAGCTCCGCGAGGTCGGGCGCCGCTGCGGGCCGGGGGAGCGCTGGGAGTATTCGACGGCCGACTCCCAGGTGCTCGACTGGGTCCGCGAGCGGGCGAGCGGGCAGGCCTTCGCCGAGGCGCTCGCGGGGCTCTTCGACGACCTGGGCTGCACCGGTCCGACGACCATCGCGGCCGACGGCGAGGCCGTCGCGCTCGCGGGTGGCGGCGTCGCCGCGACGGCCCGCGACTGGGCGCGGCTCGGGGTGCTCCAGGTCGACGGGCTCGCCCCCGACGGCCGGCGGCTGCTCTCCGACGAGTGGCTCGACGTCGCCGGGCGGCCCTCGCTCCCCTTCACCCGGCCCGGCCGGCTGCCGAGCTCGATCACGACGCACGCCGGTTTCGGGGGCCACTGGTGGCCGCTGGAGGACACCGGCCGGCGGCTCACCGCCGACGGCAGCCGCGGACAATTCACGTATGTCGACCGCGACGCGCGCGTCGTCGTCACGTTGACCTGCGCCTGGCCGCACGCGGATGACAAGGTGGACCGGCAATGCCGTGACCTCGCCTATCTCACCCTTCCGGCGCTCGCCCGAGCGGCCGCCGGCAGCCCCGGCCCGTAGACACCACGGGCCGCCGGATCGATAGCGCGAATCAGAACGACGAGGAGGACGCGACCCATGAATCGCAAGGTCATCATCACGTGCGCACTGACGGGGGCGGGTGACACGACCGGGCGCTCCGAGCACGTGCCGGTCACCCCGGAGCAGATCGCGACCGCCGGGATCGAGGCGGCCAAGGCCGGCGCCGCGATCATCCACATCCACGTCCGCGACCCCGAGACGGGCCAGGGCTACCGCGAGGTGTCCGCCTACCGCGAGGTCG
>CAKUJB010000100.1 GCA_934661165.1 uncultured Microbacteriaceae bacterium
TGTAGAGCCGCTGGGTGCCGGAGCCGGTCGCGGTGCGGATCGTCGGCTCGACGAGCCCGGTGCGGGCCCAGTAGTCGAGCTGGCGGTAGGTGATGCCGGCGGCGCGGCACGCGGTGGGGCCGCGGTAGCCCTCGTCCTCCTCGAGCTGAGGCAGGTCGTCGTCGAACAGAATCCCCTGGGCACCCGTGACACGGCGTCCGCCCGGCGTCTCCTCCGAGTTCACGCACACCCTCCTCGATCCGACCCCTACGCGCCGACCGGATGATGTCTCACCACTGTGAACGCGGCCCGGCTCGAACCGGGGCATACACGACGCTACGGGGCCATGTCCAGGGGCGTCAATCACCGACACGGCGCGTCGCGAAGTCCGTCGCCCTTGTCCGCTACCTCAGACTTTCACACCGACGCCCGTCGACCCAAAAGTCTCACCGTCCACTTGAGGATAACCCTTCGATGCGACGGCGCACAGGTCTCTGACCTGGAAGGTCATGCGTGAAGCGGCGCTGAGGCGTGCGTCGGGTCAGCTGTCCGTCGAGGGACGGCTCCCACCCTCTTCGATGCCGCCCGGCGTGTCGAAGTCCTCGGCCGACACGTGATCGAGGAACTCACGGAAGGCCTCGACCTCGTCGTCCTCGTCCTCGGTGACGACGACTCCGGCCTCGTCGATCACGGCGTCCTCCACCGTGATCGGCGACTGGGTCCGCAGCGCCAGGGCGATGGCGTCGGAGGTCCGCGAGCTCACCTGCACCCCGTCGGAGAAGATGAGCGAGGCGTAGAAGACGTTGTCCTTGAGCTCGACGATCCGCACCTCGCGCAGGGTCTGCCCCAGGGCGGAGATGACGTCGCGCAGGAGGTCGTGGGTCAGCGGCCGGGGCGGGGTCACCCCTTGCTGGGCGAAGGCGATCGCCGCCGCTTCGGCGGCACCGATCCACACCGGCAGATAGCGATCGCCGTCGCGCTCGCGCAGGAGCACGATCGGCTGATTCGTCGGCATCTCGACGCGCACACCAAGGACATCCAGATCTCGCACCCCTTCACGCTACCTGGTGCGCGCCGGGATCGCCCCGTCGATCAGTGCTGCATCGCCGCGCGGACGAGGGCCGTGTGCAGCGCGATCCCGTGCCGTAGGACCTGCGCTGTCACCTCGTCCCTGCGCTCGGGATCGCGGCGGGCCAGGGGCGCCACGACCTGCTGGACGAGCCCGATCTCCCGGTCGGCGGCCGTGCGGAAGGGCCGCAGATGGCGCGCCTCGATGCCGTAGGAGGCCAGGGCCGCGGCCGCGGTCGCGATGTCGACGCTACTGCCGGCGAAGTGCCCGTCGGCCTCGGGCTGGAGGAGCCCGTAGCCGCACAACGCGTCGATCATCGCGACGCTCAGTCCGCTCGCCGAGCTCAGCTCGGCGCGGGTGAGGCGGACGTCGGGGTGCGGGGCCGCGAGCTGGGCGGCGGTCGGCACGTCGGGGTCGGCGGCCGGCGCCGGCGCGCTCGGCAGGCGACCGGATCCGGAGTCGTCGGGCTGCAGGCCGCGGTCGATGGCGTCGAGCGCCTCGCGGATGACCTTGAGCGGCCAGAAGCGGTCGCGCTGAGCCGTGAGGATGTAGCGCAGGCGCTCCACATCACCGTCGGTGAACGAGCGATATCCGGCCGCGGTGCGCTGGGGGCTCACGAGCCCCTGGGCCTCGAGGAAGCGGATCTTGCTGATCGTCACGTCAGGGAAGTCGGGGCGCAGCGCGTCGAGGACGGCACCGATGGAGCGGGTCGTGCTCGCGCCGACAGCCTTGGCAGCCGCCTGGACGGGCGGGTGGTGGCGGTCCGCCACGGCGTCAGGGACGTCGCGCGGCGTAGAAGACCAGACGGTACTTACCGATCTGGACTTCGTCACCGGGGCGCAGGACCATCGAGTCGATCCGCTCGCGATTGACGTACGTGCCGTTGAGCGAGCCGACGTCGCGGACGACGAAGGACTCCCCGTCGGCCTGGAAGACGGCGTGCTTGCGGGAGACCGTGACGTCGTCGAGGAAGATGTCGCTGTCCGGGTGGCGGCCGGTCGTCGTGACCGGCGCGTCGAGCAGGAAGCGGGCGCCGGTGTTCGGGCCGCGCAGGACGAGGAGAAGGGCGGTGCCGGGGCGCAGGGCCTCGATCGTCGCCTGGTCCTCGGTCGAGAGTCCGACCTCGACGTCGGGCACGGGCTCCGGCTCGGCGCCGCTCAGGTCGTGGAAGTGCTGGGTCGCCGGGTCGTTCGCCGGACGGATCTGGCCCTCGGCGCGCTCGTCGTCCCTGGGTCCGCTCGTACCGTCGAAGCCGTCGAAGCCGTCGACCACCGCGTCACCTGCTCTCTATCGTGCTTTCGCGACGAAAACACCTGAACCTCAACCTTAGACCATGGCTGCCCGGGGCCCGCAGAGCCGGTCGGCCCGCGCGACGCCCCGACAAGGGGCGTCCGGGCGGGCCGACACGGGGTCGATCAGAGGCTCTCCTGGTAGGCCGCGTCGTCCATGAGCTCCTCGACCGCGGCGGCGTCGCTCACCTTGAGCTCGAAGATCCAGCCCTCGCCGTAGGGGTCGGAGTTGACGAGCTCGGGCGTCGCGTCGAGCGCCTCGTTGACGGCGGTGACCTCGCCCGCGAGCGGGCTGTAGAGGTCGCTCACCGACTTCGTCGACTCGATCTCGCCACACGTGTCGCCGACGGCCAGCTCGTCGCCCACGGCGGGCAGGCTCACGTAGACGACGTCACCGAGGGCGTCCTGGGCGTAGGACGTGATCCCGATCCGGACGACGCCCTCCTGCCCGGTGCGTACCCACTCGTGCTCGCTCGTGTAGCGCAGGTCCTCTGGGTACTCAAGATCGCTCATGGCGCTCCTTCACCGCCGGCGCCGGGCGCGAGCGGATTGGTGGTGTCGTGCTCAGGACGGGTCGGAGATGGGCCGCCGCGGCCCCTGTGGGACTGCGGTGCTCACGCTCCGTCGAGCCCGGATGCCCCGGATCAGGGGGCGGGCTCGGGACGAGCGTAACGAGGCGCCGCCGGGGCGTGCAACGAATCGACGAGAACCGCCTTGACCTGCGTCACGGTCACGCTCGCGCCGACCCCGCGAATCGTCGCGACGACCCCTCCGGGGATGTCCATCGCCGAGGAGAGCGTCCGGGGATCGCCGATCGCGGTGAGGGTGATCGGCGAGGTCAGCGGCACGCCGTCGGCGGACACGGCGCCCTGGGCGTCTTCGGTCAGGTGCGTCGAGGCGACGACGCGGACGGTGCCGATCTGCATCGCCTCGGCGCCCGCGTCGCGCAGCTCCTGGATCGCATCGAGCAGGGTCGAGGCGCCGACGGTGCCCTGGGTGTCGGTGATGACGATGCGGATGCCCGGGCCGGTCGCGGGGACGGTGCCGGCGAGGATGCCCAGGGCGTCGACGCGCGCCTGGGCCGCCGCCTGGGCATCAGCGCCGCCGGCCGACTGCTCGAGGCGCTGCCGCTCGGCGGTGAGCTGGGAGATCTCCTGGTCGAGGCGCCCGGAGCGTTGGGTCACCGTGTCGAGCACGGCGACGAGCTCCTCCTGGCGCAGGCTCTCCAGGCCCTGCTCGTGGGTCTGGCGGATCTGGGTGGACATCGCGATGCCCAGCAGCACCGCCAGGAGCGCGACGACGGCGCCGGAGCGGGAGGGGCGCAGCCGGGCCGCCCGCCACATCCGCAGCCACGCGTGGCGTCGGCGACCCGCCTCCGGGGGCGCGGCCTCGGGTGCGTCGCCGTTCGCCGGGTGCGCCGGGTGCGCCGGGTGCGGGGTCGGAGTCTCGTCGGTCATCGCTGCCCCCTACGCCTTGAAGAGGTGCCGGCGGATCGCGGCGACATTCGAGAAGATCCGCACGCCGAGGACGACGACGACACCGGTCGAGAGCTGCGCGCCGACGCCGAGCTGGTCACCGAGGAAGACGATGAGCGCCGCGACGAGCGTGTTCGAGAGGAACGAGACGACGAAGACCTTGTCGTCGAAGATCCCGTCGAGCACGGCGCGCAGGCCGCCGAAGACGGCGTCGAGCGCCGCGATGACGGCGATCGGCAGGTAGGGCTGGAGCCACAGCGGCACGCTCGGCTGGAGGACGAGGCCGATGGCCAGTCCGACGACGAGCCCGATGGCGGGGATCATGGCGTGGGGTCCTTCCGGGCCGTGGCGAGTGTTGGGTCGGGCGCCGTCGTGGACCCGGCGGTGGGCTCGCTCGAGGGCCCGGCGGTGGGCTCGCTCGAGG
>CAKUJB010000101.1 GCA_934661165.1 uncultured Microbacteriaceae bacterium
CGTCGAACTCGGCGTCGCTGACCGTCGGGGCGTCGCGCACGTAGTAGGCGAACTGGTGGCCGCGGATCTGCTCGGCCAGCTCCCCCCACGCGTGCCGCTCCTGCTCGCTCGGCTCGCGGCCGCCGGGGGCGCCCGCCGTCGTCGACTGCATCGCGTCCGGCGTCTGGTCGGTCATGCCCGTGCTCCTTCGGTGAGGGCCCGCGCCGCGTCGATGCCGAGCCGGTGCACGGCCCGCGCGGCCGCCGGGCTCAGGCCGGCCAGTCCGCACGGCGGGGTGACGACGACGCCGTCGAGGGTTTCGGCCGGCAGCCCGAGCTCCCGCCAATGCCGGCGCAGGGGCTCGATCGCCGCCTCGGCCGCCCCGCGCGCGCCACTGGCGCTGTGGGTCTGCAGGTCGATCCCGGCCCACAGCGCGACCCCCGCCTCGACGGTCACGGCGACCGACTCCCAGGCCGCGGGGGTGAGCAGCGCGGTGTCGAGGCTGATCGCCGCCGCACCGGCCGAGCGAAGGAGGGCCAACGGCACGTCGGGCGCGCAGCAGTGGACGGCGACGCCGACGCCCGCGCGGGAGCCGGGCTCGCCGGTCAGATCGGGCGTCGCATCGGGCGCCGCATCGGGCTCGGGAGGCGCATCGAGCTCGGGCGCACCGGTCGGCACCGAGCGCGCCGCGTCGATGACGGTGCGCAGCCCCCGCTCGACGACCTCGGGGTCGACGGCGCGGTGCCGGCCGAAGCCCGAGGAGGTCGTGAGGCGGCCGGCGAGGACGGCGGGCAGGGAGGGTTCGTCGAGCTGGAGGACGAGTCGGGCACCGGGCACGAGGCGGGAGACGACGCCGAGGTGCTCGACGATCCCCTGCGCGAGGGACTGCGCGATGTCGCGGGCGGCCCCCGGAT
The DNA here is from genome assembly GCA_934661165.1 of uncultured Microbacteriaceae bacterium. Taxonomy (GTDB): domain Bacteria; phylum Actinomycetota; class Actinomycetes; order Actinomycetales; family Microbacteriaceae; genus 73-13. The sequence continues at coordinate 894 of CAKUJB010000101.1, forward strand.
CGGCGATGGCGCGCTCCCCGCGGGTGACGCGCAGATTCGCCGCGAGGGTCCACGGCCCGGCGACCTGGAGCTTGAGCGGTCCGACGTAGCCGTCGTAGGCCTCGGCGAGCTCGTCGAGATCCTGGCGCAGGAGGGCGGCGGTGCGACGCGCGTCGCGCCCGGGCCGATCGACGATCCGCCAGCCCGAGGGCTGCAGGTCGACGGCGAGCCCCTCGAGGAAGGCGGCCGAGCGTCCGATGAGCTCGGCGCCGGGGCCGCGGTCGGGCAGCTCAGGGAGATAGGGCAGCGACCAGGCGCCGTCGCCGGGATCGCCCGCGAAGACCTCGCGCACGAGGCCGATGCAGGCCCGGATGTCGGTGCCGGGCCACGATCCCAGCGCGGTGACGCCACTCACCCGCCCGAGGGTAGTCGCCCCCGCCGACAGCCCGCGCCGACACCTCCGGACCGACTCGTCGACGGGCACCGTCGAGCCCTTACCAGCTCCCCCTAGCAATGTGGGCACCCCCGCGCAAGCCTTAACTTTTAGCGCGTCGAGTTACCACACCGGGCCATGTGGTCACCGACAGGCTCGGAGAAATTGTCTACGCTCGGTTAGCTCGTCCAGGAGGTCGACACCTGCGTGGGATCTCCCCACGAGCCCCACACGACGGGGGTGGACGTGACCGGACGACGGAGGGCCGAGAAGTGGACACGCGAGACGAGCGAGACGCGCGTCCTTCCGGGGACTTCGCAGAAGCGTTCCGACAAGCGACGAATCAGCGTGGACTCTCCCTCGAGCGCCTCACCTACCACCTGCGGCGGCGCGGGCACGACCTGTCGGCCGCCACGCTGAGCTACTGGCGCACCGGGCGCAGCGTGCCGCAGCGCTCCGCCTCGATCGCGGCGCTCGGGGCACTCGAGGAGATCCTCGGTGTCGAGCGCGGCAGCCTCGCGGCGCTCGTCCCGCCGCGGCCGGCCCGCCGCCAGGACGACCCGCCGGCCCCGGCGGCCGAGCAGTACGTCAAGGGCGGGCGCTTCGTCTCCGAGATGATCGCCGAGCTCGGGCTCGACTGGCGCAACGGCTTCGAGTTCCTCTCCTCGCACGACTACATCCACCTGCGCGCCGACGGGACCCTCGACAGCCAGCTCGTGACCCACGTCCTGCGCGCCGCGCGCGAGGGCGTCGACCGACTGCCGGTCTGGTACGGCCATGACGACGACCGTTCCTACCCCTTCATCAGCGCCGAGACGAACTGCCGGATCGGGCGGATCCGCGAGGACACCGAGCTGCCGCTCGTCGTGGCCGAGCTCATCATGCCGCGGCCGATGCAGGTCGACGACGTGATCCGCATCCAGTTCAGCTACGGGGCCGTCGGCCAGACCGTGCCGATGACCGACTGGCACCGCGCGTTCATCGCCCCCTCCGGCGAGTCCTACATGGAGGTCGTCTTCCACCCCCAGGGGCTGCCGGTCCGCGCCGAGGAGTTCGTCGAGCAGGACTCGGCCGAGCGCAGCACGCCGCTGATGATCACGAGCAACGCGCTGCGCCGCTACAAGAAGAAGTTCGGCCCCGGTCGCTGGGGGCTGCGCTGGGAGTGGAGCCAGGACGGGCTCGCCCCGATCCGCACCCCCGACTCCGACGTGCGCTGACCGAACCTCCCCCGCGCCCGCCCCGACCCCGCAGCACCGAGATCGGGCGGGGACACTGGTCGCATGAGCGCGACGATTCAGGCCCGTGGAGTGAGCGCCGGCTTCGGCGACAAGGAGCTGTTCACCGGGCTCGATCTCGTCGTCGCGTCCGGCGATGTGGTCGGCCTCGTCGGCCCGAACGGCGCCGGCAAGTCGACCCTGCTGCGGATCCTCGCGGGCCTGCGCCCGCCTCTGGCCGGCAGCGTGTCGGTCTCGCCCCGCGACGCCCACCTCGGCTTCCTCGCCCAGGAGCCCGAGCGCCGGGCCGGTGAGAGGATCCGCGCCCAGCTCGCCCGCCGGACCGGGGTCGCCGCCGCCCAGGCCGCGATGGACGCCGCCGCCGATGCGCTCGCCGCCGACGCCTCCTCCGACACGGTCGCGGCCGGCGATGCGCCGGAGGCGCAGGGAGGTGTCGACGTCGGCGAGGCCTACTCCCACGCCCTCGAGACGTGGCTCGCGCTCGGCGGGGCGGACCTGGACGAGCGGCTCGAGGTGACCGCCGCCGACCTCGGCCTGGCCGTCGACCTCGACCGCGAGATGACCGGGCTCTCCGGCGGTCAGGCCGCCCGCGTCGGCCTCGCGGCCCTCCTGCTGTCCCGCTACGACGCCTACCTGCTCGACGAGCCGACGAACGACCTCGACGTCGCGGGCCTGGACCGCCTCGAGGAGTTCGTCGAGACCCTCGACGCACCCGTCGTCCTCATCAGCCATGACCGCGAATTCCTCTCCCGCAGCGTCACCTCCGTGCTCGAGATCGACCGCAGCCTGCAGCGGGTCGTCGCCTACGGCGGCGGTTACGACGCCTACCTCCAGGAGCGCTCGACGACCCGGCGGCACGCGCGCGAGGCCTACGAGGAGTACGCGCAGCGCAAGTCCGACCTGCAGGCACGGGCGCGGATGCAGCGGGCCTGGATGGACAAGTGCGTCAAGACGGCGGTCCGCAAGGCGCGGGTGCAGGAGAAGGACAAGTTCATCCGCCATCACGCGCGCGCGACGAGCGAGAAGCAGGCGGCCAAGGCCAAGCAGACCGACCGGATGATCGAGCGCCTCGAGGAGGTCGCCGAGCCGCGCAAGGAGTGGCAGCTGCAGTTCTCGATCGCCGCCGCGCCGCGCTCCGGCGACGTCGTGACGACGGCCCGGGCGGCGCTCGCGCGACGCGGCGACTTCACGCTCGGCCCGGTCGATCTGCAGCTCGACGTGCGCGACCGCGTCGCGGTGACCGGGCCGAACGGCGCCGGCAAGACGACCCTGCTCGACCTGCTCCTGGGGCGACTGACCCCCGACGCCGGCGCGGTCTCGCTCGGCTCCCGCGTCGTCGTCGGCGAGATCGACCAGGCCCGCGCGGCCTTCGAGGGCGACACCGCGCTCGGCGACGCCTTCGCCCGCGAGGTGCCCGACTGGCCGACCGCGGAGGTCCGCACCCTGCTGGCGAAGTTCGGCCTCGTCGGCGACCACGTCGGGCGCCCGGCGAGCTCGCTCTCCCCCGGCGAACGGACTCGTGCCGCGCTCGCGCTCCTGCAGGCCCGCGGCGTCAACCTCCTCGTGCTCGACGAGCCGACGAACCACCTCGACCTGCCCGCCATCGAGCAGCTCGAGCAGGCCCTCGACAGCTTCGACGGCACGATCCTCCTCGTGACCCACGATCGGCGGATGCTCGAG
>CAKUJB010000102.1 GCA_934661165.1 uncultured Microbacteriaceae bacterium
TGCGCGTGCCCGAGACGCTCGCCGTGCTCGACCAGGGGCGGATCGCGCTCTTCGCGATCGACGAGGCGCACTGCGTCTCGCAGTGGGGGCACGACTTCCGGCCCGACTACCTGCGGCTCTCGCTCCTACACGAGCGGTGGCCGGACGTGCCGCGGATCGCCCTCACCGCGACGGCGACGGCCGCGACCCACGCCGAGATCGCTGAACGCCTCGAGCTGCGGGAGGCCCGCCACTTCGTCGCCGACTTCGACCGGCCGAACATCACCTACCGGATCGTGCCCAAGGCCAACCCCCGCGCCCAGCTCCTCGACCTGCTGCGCACTGAGCACGCCGGCGACGCGGGGATCGTCTACTGCCTCTCGCGGGCCTCGGTCGAGCAGACTGCCGACTTCCTCACCAAGAACGGCATCACCGCCCTGCCGTATCACGCGGGGCTCGACCGGAGCGTGCGCGCGCGCAACCAAGCCCGCTTCCTGCGCGAGGACGGGCTCGTCATGGTCGCGACGATCGCCTTCGGGATGGGGATCGACAAGCCCGACGTCCGCTTCGTCGCCCACCTCGACCTGCCGAAATCGGTCGAGGGCTACTACCAGGAGACCGGGCGCGCCGGGCGCGACGGCCTCCCCTCGACCGCCTGGCTCGCCTACGGCCTCGCGGACGTCGTCCAGCAGCGGCGGATGATCGACACCTCCGAGGGGGACGCGGCGCATCGGCGGCAGCTGAGTCGGCATCTCGACGCGATGCTCGCGCTGTGCGAGACGGTGACGTGTCGGCGCGCGCAGCTCTTGCGTTACTTCGGCCAGGCTGTCGACGGGGCGTGCGGGAATTGCGACACATGCCTCGAGCCACCGCAGACGTGGGACGGCACGATCCCCGCGCAGAAGCTCATGTCGACCATCGTGCGCCTCGACCGGCTCGGCCAGCGGTACGGGGCCGGGCACCTCATCGACATCCTGCTGGGCAAGGCGACGGCTCGGGTGAGCCAGCTGGGGCACGAGACGGTCTCGACGTTCGGGATCGGGACGGACCTGTCCGACCCCGAATGGCGCGGTGTCGTGCGGCAATTGCTCGCCGCGGAGCTGCTGTCGGTCGACACGTCCGGCTACGGCACGCTGCACCTCACCCCCGACAGTGGGGCCGTGCTGCGCGGGGAGCGCGAGGTGTCGTTGCGCCGCGAAGCGCCGCGGGCCGCCCGCTCGGGTCGGTCGAACCGCGCCGCCAAGCAGTCCCCCGCGACGGATCTCGCGCCGGACGACGTCGAGGTCTTCGAGCGCCTGCGCGCGTGGCGGGCTGCGACGGCCAAGGAGGCCGGCGTGCCCGCGTACGTCGTCTTCCACGACGCGACCTTGCGCGCCATCGCGACCCAGAAGCCGTCGAGCACCGGCGAACTCGGCACGATCAGCGGCGTCGGCGCGACGAAGCTCGAGCGCTACGGAGACGGCGTCCTCGCCGCGCTCACCGGCGAGGCATCTGCCTGATCGATCCAGGCGCGGCGACCGGTCCACTCCCTGGACTATGCCGATCCGGCTCAGCTCCCCCACTCCAGCGCCACAGGTGAGCCGGATCGGCATAGTTCAGCGGACGGAGTCGCCGGCGGGTGAGCGCGCGGTGAACAGTGGGTGTCTCCGGTGACCTGAGTACTCGGACTCAAGACGCCGGCGCACCGCAGGGGCCACGATGAGCGGACACACAGCGGAGGTGCGTCATGACGGACGAGGAACACGGCAGGTCACGGGGGCTGTCCCCAGCGGCGGCGGGACTGCTCGCCGTGCTCGGTGGGGCGCTGTCCTGGGTCGCCTGGCTCAGTTGGCCGATCTCGGGCAACACCTACCACCCGGCGCAGGTCGTCGCGTGCGCCCTGACCTGCGCGGTCATCGCCGTGATCCTCGCCGGTCGCTCCACCCGCGCGGCCCTGGTCACCGTGCCGCTCGGCGGCACGGCCGGCGTCGCGATCCCGTGGGCCTGGTGGGCCTCTCGCTCCGACGAGACGGGGCTGTGGCTCGTCGGGCTGATCATCCTCGTCATCGGGGTCTGGGTCGGGCTCTCGATCGCCGTCGTGCTCGCCGACAACATTCGCCGGCGCCGAGGGCGCTGACTCAGGTCGACACCCCGACATGACGTGAGGCTCTGCTACCCGGGGGGGGGAGAAGAGCCTCACGCGATGTGCGTCGCCGATCAGCCGCGCGCCAATTCCTCGCGCAGCGCGGTCGCGAAGCCCTCGATGTCCTCCGGCGTCGTGTCGAACGAGCACATCCAGCGCACCTCGTCGATCGCCTCCTGCCACACCCAGAAGGGGTAGCGGGCCTGGAGCCGGGTCCGCACGTCCGGCGGGATGATCGCGAAGACGGAGTTCGCCTCGGGCTCGCGCGTCAGCGTCACGCCGTCGATGCCGCGGACGGCATTGGCCAGCGCCGCGGCCATCGCGTTCGCGTGACCCGCCGTCTCGCGCCACAGGTCGTCTTCCAGGAGGGCGAGCAGCTGGGCGGAGGTGAAGCGCATCTTGCTCGGGAGCTGGGCGTCGAGCTTGCGGACGAAGAGCGGCCGGCTCACCGCCTCGGGGTTGAGGACGAGGACGGCCTCGGCAGCGAGGCACCCGTTCTTCGTCCCGCCGAGCGACACGACGTCGACGCCGATGTCGCTGGTCAGCGCGCGCAGCGGCACGTCGAGCGCGACGGCGGCATTGGCGAGCCGCGCGCCGTCGAGGTGCACGCGCATCCCCTTGCCGTGGGCGTGCGCGACGAGCTCCGCCAGCTCCTGGACGCGGTAGACCGTGCCGGACTCGGTCGTCTGCGTCACCGACAGGACGGTCGGCTGCGCGTGGTGTTCGTCGCCGTAGCCGTGGGCCATCGTGTCGACGAGGGCGGGCGTCAGCTTGCCGTCGGGGGTGTCGATCGGCATGAGCTTGGCCCCGGCGATCTTCTCCGGCGCCCCGCACTCGTCGACGTTGATGTGGGCGCTGCGGGCGCAGACGACCGCGTCCCAGCGCTGCGTCATGAGGTCGAGCGCGACGACATTCGCGCCCGTGCCGTTGAAGACCGGGTAGACCTGCGTCTGCGCGCCGAACTGCTCGCGCACGACCTCCCGCAGCCGCTCGGTGTAGACGTCGTCGCCGTAGGCGACCTGGTGGCCGCCGTTGGCCGCGACGATCGCCTCGAGGACCCGCGGGTGGATGCCGGAGCCGTTGTCGCTGGCGAATCCGCGGAACGTCGGGTCGTGCAGGGTGCGAGAAGAAGGTGCCATGGCTCCAGAATCTGTCATGCGGTCGGTCACGCGGTCGGTCGAGGGTTCGATCACGGGCTCGGGTAGAGCGGGATCCGGGTGCCGTTGAGCTCACTCCCCGGGGTCGCCCACAGGCCGACGATGCGCTCGGCGACGTCGTCTACGTGGGTGTAGGTACTGAACTTCGCCTCCGGCTTGGCCTCGCGCATCGCGTCGGTGAGCAGCGCCTTGACCTGCAGGACGACCGCCGCGGCGTCGCTGTCGCGCCACGAGTGCGCGACGGCCAGGGTCCATGCCTCGGTGGCGGCCTTGGCCGTCGCGTAGGCGGCGTTGGTCGCCGTCGGCGACTGTGCCTGGGGCGTCGAGATGATCGCCAAGCGCCCGCCGGAGTCGCGCAGCGCGTCGTGGAAGGCGCGCGTCGAATGCTGGAGCGTCACGACGAGCAGGTCGTGCAGCCAGGCCCAGTCGGCCAGATCCGACTCGACGATCCCCGAGCCGCCGCGCCACCCGCCGACGAGGTGGATCAGCCCGTCGACGTGCCCGTGCTCGGCGACGAGCGAGTCCGCCCAGGCCCGGGTCGCGGGCTCGTCGAGAAGGTCGATCTGAGCGGGCACGACGTGTCCGCCGCTGCCCGCGGCCTGCGCGGCCTCGTCACCCGCGGCGACGACGGAGGCGAGGTGCTCCAGCGAGCGGTCGGCCGCGACGACGGTCGCCCCGGCCGCGGCGAGCCGGCGCACGAGCGGCGGTCCGGCGGCACCGGCTGCGCCGGCGACGACGACGACCTTGCCGCCGAGGTCGGCATGCAGGTCGGCGTTCAAGCCCGCACTCACGCCGACACCGCCTCACGCGCCGGACGCGTCACACCGGTGATCCCCGACGTCGAGGCGATGACCGGCGAGAGCTTGGTCCGCAGCGCCTCGAAGAAGACGTTGAGCGGGAACTCGTCGGGCTGCACGAGGTCGACGAGCCCCTTG
>CAKUJB010000103.1 GCA_934661165.1 uncultured Microbacteriaceae bacterium
GGCGGCCTGCGCCCACGCGGTGAGGATCTCGCCGATGGGGCGCGGTTCGCCGTTCGTGAGGACGAGGGCCTGGCCGCGGGCCTCCTCGCACCGGTCGAGGGCCGCGACGAGGGCGTCAACGGCGTTGTCGATGTAGAGGGTGTCGACGAGCGGGGCGCCCGAGCCGATGACCGGCAGCCGCCCTGCGCGCGCCCGGCGGGCGATCCGGGCGACGAGCTGGGTGTCGCCGGGACCCCAGACGAGGTGCGGGCGGACCGCGACGACACGCAGGTCCCCGCGGGCGTCCGCCGCGAGGGCGAGCCGCTCGGCCATCGCCTTGCTCCGGGCGTAATTGCCTCGGGCCGCTGCGGGATCCGCCGGGCCGGCGCCCTCGCCGACGAGGGAGGATCCGGCGTGGGCGACCGAGGGGCTCGACACGAAGACCATCGAGGCGACCCCGGCGCGGGTCGCGGCGCGCAGGAGACCTGCGGTGCCCGCGACGTTCGCGCGCTCGTAGTCGGCCCACGCACCGGTGACATTGACTTTCGCTGCGAGGTGGACGATCGCCTCCTGCCCGGCGGTCGCCGCGGCCGCGACGGCGGGATCGGCGACATCGCCGAGCACCTCGCGCAGCCCGGCATCGGCGAGCCCGCTGGGCCGCCGCTGCAGGACCGTCACCTCGTCGCCGCGCGCGGCGAGAGCCCGGGCGAGCGACCCGCCGAGCAGTCCGGACGCCCCCGTGACCAGCACCTTCATCGACGGCCTCGCATCCCGCGCGTCCCGGTGCGAGGGCGCGCGTCAGTGGTTCGCCCCTCGTGGGGGTGCGACGTGACCCGGGGAGTTGCCGCGACCCCGCTCAGTGGGGCGGCCCTCACGGGGTGCCCACTCGGCCGCCGGCGAGGACGCGCTCGGCCCAGCGCGCGAGGCGGGTCCGGTCGACCTTCGACTGGTGGCGGATATCGACCGGGAACGCCGCGGTCGTCAGCACGGCCGCGACCTCGACGCCGGCGACGTCGCGCGCCACGGCGCGGATCGCGTCGGTGAGCTCGGAGTCGGCGAGGACCGGGGAGGTGTCCGAACCTCTCGTCATAGCCGGTCGCCGGTCGTCACTCCGGAGTGACAACCGGCGACAGAATCTGCCGAACGGACGCGCGAGCGGACCCGCCGATCCGCCGGCGGCTGTGCCCGCGGCGACTGTGCCCGCCGAGTCGACTCTGTCCGTAGGCGGCGTGACGATGACGACGACCGCCTGGGTCCCCTCCGGTCCGACGCCGACGACGGCCGCATCGCCCACCTGCGGCATCTCCTGCACGGCCACCTCGAGCGCGACGGGCGTCAGCGGTCCCTCGGCGGTGTGGACGACGTGGACGCGTCGCCCCTCGACCCACAGGCGCCCCTCGCTGTCGAGATGGCCGACGTCCCCGGTCCGGTGCGTGTTCGCGGCGCGGGAGATCTCCCGTCGACCGTGCGGGTCGTCGGCAGGTTGGCAGGCGCCACCCGGTTCGCCGGCCCCGCCAGATCCGACGATGCGGCTCGGCTCGCGTGTCCCATGAGGTTCGTTCGCGCCGCCGGGTTCACCTGAGCCGGTGCGGGTTTCGGCGTCGCGGGCGCTGGCGTGCTGAGTGGCCCAGAGCTGGTCGTAGCGGTCCTTGACGTGGGCGGCGCGGACGACGATCTCGCCGGTCACGCCCGGCTCGGTCGTCAGCGCACCGTCCGGATCCGCGGGATCGGCCGGGAGCGGTGCGATCCACACGTCGACCCCCGGCAGCGGTCGGCCGACGCAGACCCCGTTACGCGAGCCGGCGTAGGCACGCTCGAGCTCGGGCAGCTCGACGTCGGCGACCGGTAGGCACTCGGTCATCCCGTAGGGGGTGTGCAGCACGGCATTCGGCAGGACGCGCTGCACCTCGTGGAGCAGCGAGATCGGGATCGGCGCCCCCGCCGACATCGCGACCCGAATCCGTGCGAGCGCCTCGCGGCGGGCCGGGTCGAGGGCGTTGGCCGTCGCGACGACATTGCGCAGCGACGACGGCGAGGCGAACACGGTCGTCGCTTCCGCGGCGATGACCGCGTCGGAGAGCTTGGCGGCCGTGAGCGTCGAGGGGGCCGTGACGTCCATGTCGGGGACCGCCGAGCCGACGCCCATCGCCGGACCGTACAGCGCGAACGGCGCGAAGGCCGCGACGAAGCGATCCGCGCTGGTCAGCCCGTAGATCCCGCGGATGCCGCCGGCCTGCGCGCGGATCTGATCCGACCGGTAGACGACGCCCTTGGCGGGCCCGGTCGCGCCGGAGGTGAAGAGGACCGCGGCCTCGGCATCCGTCGGCGGCAGGGCCGGTGCAGGCAGGGACGCCCCACGGCGGCGGACCGCGTCGAGCGTGTCGTCGACCCGCACCGCGCGCCCGACGGCCGGCAGCGGATCGCCGACGAGGATGCGTCGACCGGGCACGCGCAAGGCCGCAACGGCGGCGAGGCCCTTGCCGATCCCGAGGACGTGGTCGACTCCCGCGCCGCGCAGCGCGCGACCCATGCCGTGCAGGCCGAGCCCGGCGTCCGCGACGACGACGACCGCGCCGATCCGCCAGCACGCGTAGAGCGCGACCGTGAGGTCGATCCCCGGCGGCACGAGCATCGCGACGCGCTGACCCGGTCGCACGCCGTCGGCCGCCAATCCCGCGGCGACGGCGGCGATGTCGGCCTCCAACTGCGCGAACGTCATCCGCCGACCGCTCGCCACCTCCGCGACGGCGAGCTCGTCGGGGGTGTCGCGCACCCGCTCCAGGAGCGCCGACCACGCCGGTCCCTCGGCAGGGTCGGGGGGAACGGGCTCGGCCGACCGGTCGTCCTGCGTCGGTCCGTCGAGCAGCGGCTCGACGCGGGCGGCGATCCAGTCCCAGGTGTCGTCGGCGGAGCGGGGTGCATCCTCGGTGACGAGGTGGCTCGCGCCTTCGTAGCGGTGCACGTCAGCCTGGGGGAGGCGACGCTGCAGGTCGCGCAGGTGCGCCTCGGAGAAGACGGGGTCGCCGGGCCCGCGCAGGAGCAGGGCGGGGGTCTCGGCGCCGAGTTCGCTCAGGCCGGCGGCGACCTCCTCGAAGGTCGCCCGCGACGGGTGATCCGTCTCGAGGGGGATGTCGGCGACGAACTGCCCGACGAAGGAGCGATCGGCGGCACGCCGGTAGGGGGCCGCGAAGGCGTCGCGGATCTCCCGCGGCGGTCGGGGCCGGGAGACGGTGGTCGCGCCGCGCACGAAGGTCGGGGTCCGCACGCAGACCGCCTCCGCGAGGGCGCGCGCCGGCCGCAGGACGGTCGGCAGACCGGCCGAGAAGTCGTGGTGCACGGCCGTATTCGCGAGCACGAGCCCGGCGGTGACAGGTCCATCGGGGCGGTCAGGGGCGCCCGAGCCGGCGTTGCGGTGGTGGGCGGCCCAGCCGGAGACGACGATCCCGCCCCAGTCGTGCCCGACCGCGACGACCGGCCCGGTCAGGCCGAGGGCGTCGGTGAGGCGCGTCAGGTCCTCGATGCGCTGGGCCAGGGTCCGCGGCTGCGAGAGCGTGCCCGCGGGATCCTCCGAATAGCCCATCCCGAGCTGATCGACCGCGACGACCCGCCACCCCGGCCGCGCCGCAGCGAGGAACCGCCGCCACATGTAGGACCACGTCGGGTTGCCGTGGACGCACAGCATCGTCCCGAGCTGCTCGCCCTCCGGCGCACCTGTGTCGAGCACGTGCCACCGCCGCTCGACCCCGTCGGCGTCCGGCGCCACGACGAGGCGCGACCACCTCGGGTCGAGCCCGGGCAGCGCGGGGACGACACGCATTCCGGAGTCATCGGGACGGGCCGAGGCCTCGCTGGTCGCCGCGGTCACCGACACGTCGGCCGCCGCCCTCACCAGGCGAGTTCGGCGAAGGAGGTGTTGAGCCCGGAGCCGATGCCCATGAGGAGCACGCGGTCACCGGAGCTGAGCTGCTCCTGGTGCTTGGCGAGCGTGAAGGGCACGGACGCCGACGCGGTGTTGCCGTGCTCGGCGAGGGTGAGCGGGAAGCGCTCGGAGGGCAGCCCGAGGGAGTCGCACAGCCCGCGGATGTGCACCGAGGAGGTCTGGTGCGCGATGTAGGCGTCCATCTCCTCCCAGTCGAACTCCTCCTTCGCGTCCT
>CAKUJB010000104.1 GCA_934661165.1 uncultured Microbacteriaceae bacterium
GAGGTTCACGTCGGTGACAACTGAGGTTCACTTGCGACTGAAACCCTGTCATTCGTGATCGTTCCTGAGTAGGGTGCGATCCATCCAGCGCCGTGCGGCCGTGTGGGCCGAGCGGGTGTCCCGCAACGAACGGATGAATGCCATGGCCCTTCCTCGACTCTCCCGCTCGCTGGCCGTGGTGCTGGCGCTGACCACCCCGATCACCCTCGCCGGCTGCGCGAAGTCCGCCTCCGACGTGCAGAACCAGCAGGCCTGGTCGACCGGCGGCTCGACGGGCGGCGGCGCCCAGTCGGTCACCGTGCTCATCAGCGCGGACACGAACATCCAGAACCTCTGGGAGAAGAAGCTCATCCCCGGCTTCACCAAGGCCAACCCCGACATCACGGTCAAGACGAACTTCGACCTCCACGGCGAGCACGACGCGCAGAACCTCGCCAAGCTGTCGGCGGCCGTCAAGGGCGGCAAGGACGTCGGCTTCGACGTCATCGACGCCGGATTCGTCAGCCAGGCCGCCGATTCCGACCTCCTCGAGCCGCAGAGCGCGAGCACCCTGCCTGCCCTGAAGGACGTGAGCCCCACGCTCGTCGAGGCCGGCAAGGGCCACGGCGTCCCCTACCGCGCGAGCTCGGTCCTCCTCGCCTACAACACCAAGACCGTCAACGCGCCCCCGAAGACGCTCGCCGACCTCCTCGCCTGGATCAAGGCACACCCCGGCAAGTTCGCCTACAACTCCCCCAAGTCCGGCGGCTCCGGCCAGTCCTTCGCCGCGACCGTACTCGACGCGAACATGGACAAGGCGGCCGCCGACAAGCTGCGGACGGGCGTCGACAAGGACGCGATGGCGCAGTGGGACGAGGGATTCGCGGTCCTGAAGAGCCTCAACCCCTCGGTCTACGGCAAGGGCGTCTACCCCAACGGCAACTCCCAGGTGCTCGAGCTGCTCTCCTCCGGGCAGATCGACATGGCGCCGGTGTGGTCCGACATGTTCGTCACCGCGAAGACGAACGGTCAGATCCCCGAGACCGTCGACGTCACGCAGATCGCCGATCCGTCCTTCACCGGCGGCGCCTCCTACCTCGGGGTCGCCAAGACGACGCAGCACAAGGAGGCGGCGCAGAAGCTCCTCGAGTACGTCCTCACGCCGGCCGCGCAGGCCGATATCGCGATGGAGATCGCCGGCACGCCCGTCGCGCCGCTGGACAGCCTGCCCGCCGAGGTGCAGAAGAAGTTCGAGGGCACGGACCCCAAGACGATGCGGCCGGGCTACTACGCCGAGGTCGCCAACGACCTCAACAACCAGTGGGACCAGAAGGTCCCCGGTCAGTGACGCAGGTGACGCCCCAGCAGACCCGACAGAGCGCTCATGGGTAGGCGGGGTCGCGGCTTCGCGATGGCGATGCCGCCGATCCTGCTCATCTTGGGCTTCGTCGGGCTGCCGATCGTCACCGCGGGGCTCTACAGCCTCGGCCACTTCGGCGGACTCAACTCCACGACCGCCGCGATCGGCCAGCATCAGCACGAGGCGACGCACTGGTGGGGCACGCTCGGCGCCTATCAGGAGGTCCTCACCAACGCGCGATTCCTGCGCGACCTCGTTATGACGATCAGCGTCACGGTCGTCGCGACGACGATCGTCATGGTGCTCGCGATCGGCATCGCCCTCTACCAGCGGCTGTCGAACTCGGCGCTGGCCAAGGGGCTCGCCGTGCTCTCGATCGTGCCGATGTTCATCCCCGTCGTCATCGGCTCGTGGGCGATCCTCACGTTCTACTCCGGCACCGGCTTCGTGCGGACCGTCCTCGCGCAGGTCGGCATCGACGGGCCGGTGTGGGCCTACACCCAGACGGCGATCGTCATCGGATCCGTCTGGACCTCACTGCCGTTCGCGGTCCTCATGGTGACCTCGGGCGTGCAGGCCGTGCCCGACGCGCTCATCGACGCGGCGCGCGACGCCGGGGCCTCGCTCGCGCGGACGGCGGTCGGGATCATCCTGCCGATCGCGGCGGTGCCGATCATCATCGCGGTGACCTTCACCTCGATCGGCATCCTCGGCTCCTTCACCGTCCCCTACCTCACCGGGCCGAACGCGCCCGCGATGCTCGGGGTCGACATCGCGAACTACTTCCAGGCCTTCAACCAGCCGCAACAGTCGATCGTCATGGCGTTCGTCGTCTTCGCGCTCGCGTCGGCGATCGGGGCGTTCTACGTGTGGGCCAACTTCCGCTCCGCGTCCAAGGCGGTGAAGTAGATGAGTTGGGTCTCGCGCACGCTGCTCGGCGTCTTCGTCGCGGGGCTGTGCCTCTTCGTCTTCGGGCCGCTCCTCTGGCTCGGCGCGCACGCCTTCGTCACGAACTGGACCTACCCGAACCTGCTGCCCGACGGCTTCACGCTGCGCTGGTGGAAGGTCGTCCTCGACGATCCCAACCTCGCTGCTGCCGTGCAGAACTCTCTGACGTTCGCGCCCCTCACCGTGCTCGCCTCGGCAGTGATCTGCCTGCCGGCCGCCTACGCGTTCGCGCGCTACGACTTCTTCGCACGGCGGACGATGCTCATCGGGCTCTTCGCGACGAACGCCTTCCCGAAGATGGGCCTCTTCGCGACGATGGCGTCGCTCTTCTACGCGCTCAATCTGATGCAGACCGTGCTCGGCATCCTCATCGTCCACATCATCGGCACCGTCGTCTTCATGACGTGGATCCCCGCCGCGGCCTTCGCCGCCGTGCCGCGCTCGCTCGAGGAGGCCGCGCGCGACGCCGGCGCCCGACCGCTGCGCGTGTTCTTCACCGTGACGCTGCCGCTCGCCCTCCCGGGCATCCTCGTCGCCGCCATCATGTCCTTCCTCGCGAGCTTCGACGAGGCGCAGGGCACCTACCTCATCGGAGCTCCCGACTACATGACGATGCCGACGCAGATGTACTCCCTCGTGCTCAACTACCCCAAGCAGGTCGCCGCCGTCTTCTCGCTCATGCTGTCGGCGCCGTCGGTGCTGCTCCTGCTGCTCGTCCGCAAGCAGGTCATGGGCGGCCACCTCGCCGAAGGGTTCCAGATCCGATGAGCGCTGCTTCGAACGACCACGACACCAGCGTCGTCACCGACGCGATCACGCCCAAGGGCCTGCGGATCAGCGGGCTGCGCAAGGTCTTCGGCGAAAAGGTCGTCGTCGCCGACCTCGACCTCGACGTGCAGCCCGGCGAGCTCGTCTCGCTGCTCGGGCCCTCGGGCTGCGGCAAGACGACGACGCTGCGGATGGTCGCCGGCTTCCTCGAGGCCGATGGCGGGCGGATCGAGATCGACGGCGCCGACGTCATCCGCCTGCCCCCGGACCGGCGACCGAGCGCGATGGTCTTCCAGAACTACGCGCTCTGGCCGCACATGAGCGTCTTCAAGAACGTCGCCTATCCCCTCAAGCTGCGGCGGATGCCGAAGGCGGAGATCGAGACTCGCGTCATGGGCGTGCTCGAACTCGTCAACCTCGCGCACCACCGCAACAGTCGGCCGGCGACGATCTCCGGCGGCGAGCAGCAGCGCGCAGCCCTCGCGCGAGCGCTCGTGCAGGAGCCGCACGTGCTCCTGCTCGACGAACCGCTGAGCAATCTCGACGCGAAGCTGCGGGTCAAGGTCCGCGAGGACATCCGTGAGCTGCAGCAACGCCTGGGGATCACGACCGTCCTCGTCACCCACGACCAGGACGAGGCGCTGTCGATGTCCGATCGCGTCGCGGTGATGAACGAGGGGCGGATCGAGCAGTTCAGCACCCCCGAGGAGCTCTACGACTCCCCCGCGAGCAGCTTCGTCGCGAACTTCGTCGGGCAGCTCAACACGCTGCCGGGGCACGTGGTGGACCGACGGGTCGTCGACGATGCCGGTGTCGTCACGTGCGTGCGGCCCGAGCACACGACGTGCGTCGCCCCTGGGGAGGGCGACCTCGACGGGGTCGTGCGGCGGGTCGTGCCGCGCGGCGCCTTCCAGGAGGTCGTCATCGACCTCGACATTTCGACCGATGCGCACGACGCGATCCGCTCGGTGGCCGTGCGACCCGACGTCACCCCAGGTCAGCGCGTCGGGATCCGGCTGGATCGGGCGATGCGCTTCCGCGACGGGCGACGCCTCGAGGGCTCCGA
>CAKUJB010000105.1 GCA_934661165.1 uncultured Microbacteriaceae bacterium
CGGCCGCACCCACCTGCAGCACGCGCAGCCCGTGCTCCTCGCCCACCACCTCCTCGCCCACGCCTGGACGCTCGGACGCGACGTCGAGCGCCTCGCGGTCTGGCGGGAGGGCCTCGGCCACTCGCCGTATGGCGCGGGCGCGCTCGCGGGCAACACGCTCGGGCTCGACGCCGAGGGCATCGCCGCGGAGCTCGGCTTCGACGCCGTCGAGCCGAATTCGATCGACGCGACGGCCTCGCGCGACAAGGTCGCGGAGTTCGCGTTCATCGCCGCGCAGATCGGCGTCGACCTCTCGCGGATCTCCGAGGAGATCATCCTGTGGAACACGCGGGAGTTCGCCTACGTCCGACTCCACGACGCCTACTCGACCGGCTCGTCGATCATGCCGCAGAAGAAGAACCCCGACATCGCCGAGCTCGCGCGCGGCAAGGCCGGCCGCCTCATCGGCAACCTCACGGGCCTGCTCACGACGATGAAGGGCCTCCCGCTCGCGTACAACCGCGACCTCCAGGAGGACAAGGAGCCCGTCTTCGACTCGGTCGACACGCTCGAGACGCTGCTGCCCGCATTCACCGGCATGGTCGCGACGCTCGCCTTCGACACGGCACGAATGCGCGAGCTCGCTCCCGAGGGCTACTCGCTCGCGACGGATGTCGCCGAGTGGCTCGTCCGGCAGCGCGTGCCCTTCCGCGAGGCCCACGAGATCTCCGGCGCGCTCGTGCGCCACTGCGAGGAGCGCGGCCTGCCGCTCGACGGCCCGAGCGACGCGGACTACCTCGCGATCTCGCCGCACCTGACCGCCGGCGTCCGCGAGGTGCTCACGGTCGACGGCGCGATCGCCGCGCGCGACGGCTACGCCGGCACCGCGCGGCCGGGCGTCGAGCGCCAGCTCGCGGACCTCCGCCACTGGGCGGAGACCCTGGCGGCCCGCCTGCCCTGAGCCCCTGGCACGTCGTGCCTGCACGCGCAGGAATGCGCGAGGCCGCGTGCGAGAGTGGGAGACATGCTCGAGGTGCTGGAGGGCCACGCGGTGGACGTCGCTCCGCGGCTGCTCGACGCCGTGCTGCGGGTGCGCGGCGTCGCGGTGCGGATCACTGAAGTGGAGGCGTACGGCGGCGCGGGGGAGGATCCCGGCGCGCACACCTTCCGGGGGCAGACCGCTCGGAACGCGACGATGTTCGGCCCGTCGGGCCATCTCTACGTGTACTTCACCTACGGCATGCACTGGTGTGCGAACGTCGTGTGCGGCCGCGCGGGCGAGGGGATGGGGGTCCTGCTCCGCGGCGGCGAGATCGTGGCGGGGCTCGAGCTCGCCCGCGCCCGCCGACCGACCGCACGCCGGGATGACGAGCTCGCGCGGGGACCGGCTCGTCTCACCATGGCCCTCGGGATCACGGGAGTCGATGACGGCACGGCGCTCGGCGACGGCGGTCCGACACTCGAGCTGCCCGGCGCGTCGCGCACCGACTACGCACGGGGGCCGAGGACGGGCGTCTCCGGGCCGGGCGGCGACGCCCGCGCATTCCCCTGGCGGTTCTGGCTGCCGGGGGAGCCGAGCGTCTCCCCGTACCGCCGGCACGTGCCGAAGCGCCGGGGCTGAGCCGCTACGGTTGTCACCGTGTCCCGCAACGCCGTGCTCGCCGCCCAGCGCAACGATCCCGCATTCGAGAACGTCCTCGACGAGCTCCTCTGGCGCGGGCTCATCGCCGTCTCGACCGACCAGGATGAGCTCCGCGGGCTCCTGAGCGGCGCCGACGGTCCCATCACCTACTACTGCGGCTTCGACCCGACCGCCCCGAGCCTCCACCTCGGCAACCTCGTGCAGCTGCTCCTGCTGCGTCGCCTGCAGCTCGCCGGGCACCGCCCGCTCGGCCTCGTCGGCGGTTCCACCGGTCTCATCGGCGACCCCCGCCCGACCGCGGAGCGCACGCTCAACACGAAGGAGACGGTCCAGGAATGGGTCGGCCGGCTCCGCGCCCAGATCGAACGGTTCCTGTCGTTCGAGGGCGACAACGCCGCGCGGATGGTCAACAACCTCGACTGGTTCGGCACGTACTCCGCCGTCGACTTCCTCCGCGACATCGGCAAGCACTACCGCGTCGGCACGATGATCAAGAAGGACGCCGTGTCCGCGCGGCTCAACTCCGAGGCCGGCATCTCGTACACCGAGTTCTCGTACCAGATCCTGCAGGGCGACGACTTCCTCCAGCTCTACCGCCAGTACGGCTGCATCATGCAGACCGGCGGCAGCGACCAGTGGGGCAACCTCACCTCGGGCATCGATCTCATCCACAAGGTCGAGGGCGTCTCTGCGCACGCGATCGGCACGCCGCTCATCACGAACTCCGATGGGACGAAGTTCGGCAAGTCGGAGGGCAACGCGATCTGGCTCGACGCCGAGATGTGCTCGCCGTACCGCTTCTACCAGTTCTGGCTCAACACCGCCGACGCGGACGTGGTGGACCGGCTCAAGGTCTTCACGTTCCTGCCCCGCGCCGAGATCGAGGCCCTCGCCGAGGCCGTGGCGACCGAGCCGTTCAAGCGCGAGGCGCAGCGCCGACTCGCCTGGGAGGCGACCTCCCTCGTCCACGGCGAGGCGGCGACGAATGCGGTGCTCGCCGCATCCGAGGCGCTCTTCGGCGCCGGCGACCTCGCCGCGCTCGATGCCCCGACGCTCGCCGCCGCGCTCGAGGAGCTCCCCGGCGCGGAGCTGCCCGCGGGGGCCGCGGTGACGGAGGCGCTGGTGGCGACGGGGCTCGTCAGCTCACTGTCCGAGGCTCGTCGGGCGATCCAGCAGGGCGGCGTGTACGTCGACAACGCGAAAGTCGAGGCCGAGGACGCCGCGCTCACGGCGACGCTGCCGGGCGGGCGGGTCGTGCTCCGCCGCGGGAAGAAGGCCCTCGCCGGCGTCGTGCTGCGCTGAGGCGGCCGTCGGCTTGCCTCGCGTGCGGCGGGCGGTCAGGATAGGGGAGTGAGCATCCCCGCAGGCTGGTACGACGACGGATCCGGTGCGCAGCGCTGGTGGGACGGCACCGGGTGGACGGAGCACATCGCCGATCCCACGCCGCCGACCCCCGCGTATGAACCCGTGGCCCAGGACGTGTCGGCGCCCGCCGCGGCGCCGAGTCACACGCTCCAGCCGGCCGCGCCCTACGCGACGCAGCAGTACGCGTCTCAGCCCTACGCGCCGGCGCCGGGATCGACGAACGGTCTCGCGATCACCGCGCTCGTCCTCGGCATCCTCGGGTTCGGCGTCATCGCGGTGATCTTCGGCCACATCGCGATGGGGCAGCTGAAGCGCAACCCGCAGCAGGAGGGTCGCGGCCTCGCGATCGCCGGCCTCATCCTCGGCTACATCGTCGTCGGATTCTGGGTGGTGCTCATCGCGATCGGGATCATCGGGGCCGTGCTGTCGGCGGTCACCAGGTACTAGCCGCAGTCCTGGCGGAGCGCGCGGACCCCAGTGAATTGGCGCGACACGCCCGGGAATCCGCCTCGATTTGCGGAGTGCGTCACCCCCGTGTAACTTATTCCGAGTCGCCCCAAGCGGCCGGATGCTCCAGAGGCCTCAAGCCCTGAGCCCAGCCCCAAGCGGGACCATCCTCCGGAAGCGGACCACCTCTTGCAGGCGGGCCAGGAACGGCATAGGATAGACCTTCGACCGTGAACACGGCGTGTCGGTATGACCGGCGCAGTGATCAGGTCTAGGTTGGAGAAGTTGCGCTTCGACAAGCCCGAGAGGGTGAGGCGGAGCAGCGCCCGATCCTTGAGAACTCAACAGCGTGCACATGTCAAATGCCAAATTATCCTCGTCGGCTGACTTCGGTCAGTCGTTGAGATTCCTTTGGAAATTGAATGAATGAATGTCAGTGACATTCGGACAGTCAAGATCAGATTCACGACCCCGGCCGTTTTCCCGGTCGAGGTCGTACACGGTTTGCCGGCAGCCTCGTGCTGTCGTGCTACCACACCTTTATGGAGAGTTTGATCCTGGCTCAGGACGAACGCTGGCGGCGTGCTTAACACATGCAAGTCGAACGGTGAAGGCGGGAGCTTGCTCCTGCCGGATCAGTGGCGAAC
>CAKUJB010000106.1 GCA_934661165.1 uncultured Microbacteriaceae bacterium
GGTCGACCGCGCCGGCACCGATCGCGTCGCGCATGTCGAGGTCCGTGGCGCCCCACTCGCCCTGGAGGCGCTTGAGACGCTCGCCGGGCGGCTCGGGCAGGGTGGCCCGCAGCTCCTCGACGCGCTCCCGGCTCGGCGCGATCGGCGCGAGGTCGGGCTCGGGGAAGTAGCGGTAGTCGTCGGCGTCGGACTTCGGGCGCCCCGAGGTCGTCGAGCCGGTGTCCTCGTGCCAGTGCCGGGTCTCCTGGAGCACGGTCTGCCCGCTGTCGAGCACGGCGGCGTGGCGCGTCATCTCGTAGGCGACGGCGCGCTCGACCGAGCGCAGGGAGTTGACGTTCTTCGTCTCGGTCCGGGTGCCCAGCGGCACCGCCGCCTGCTCGGGGCCGAGCCGGTCGGTGCCGGCGCGGGGTCGCAGGGAGACGTTCGCGTCGCAGCGCAGCGAGCCCTGCTCCATCCGGGCGTCGGAGACGTCGAGGGCGCGCATGAGGTCGCGCAGCGCGCTGACGTAGGCGCGGGCGATAGCCGGCGCGTGCTCCCCGACCCCGACGAGGGGTCGGGTGACGATCTCGATGAGCGGGATCCCGGCCCGGTTGTAGTCGAGGAGGCTGTAGTCGGCGCCCTGGATGCGGCCCGTCGAGCCGCCGACGTGCGTCAGCTTGCCCGCGTCCTCCTCCATGTGGGCCCGCTCGATCTCGACTCGATACGTCGCCGTCTCCGCGTCGCCGGTCTCGTACTCCACGTCGAGGTGGCCGTCGAAGGCGATCGGCTCGTCGTACTGGCTCGTCTGGAAGTTCTTCGGCATGTCCGGATAGAAGTAGTTCTTCCGGGCGAAACGACACGTCTGCGCGATCTCGCAGTTGAGGGCGAGGCCGATGCGGATCGCCGACTCGAGCGCCGCGGCGTTGACGACCGGCAGCGCGCCGGGCAGGCCGAGGCAGACGGGGCAGACCTGGGAGTTCGGCTCGGCGCCGAAGTCGGTCGCGCAGCCGCAGAACATCTTCGTCGCCGTCGAGAGCTCGACGTGCACCTCGAGCCCGATGACGGGGTCGAAGCGCTCGAGGACCTCGGTGTAGGGCAGGACGTCGTCGGTCATGGTGCTCACGCCTTCTCCTCCGTTACCGCTGCATCCGGCTCCCCGGTCGTCGTGCCCGGTGGGCCCACCTGCGGGATCCGGTCGAGCAGCGCACCGCCCCAGACCGCCTCGAGATCACGCTCGACCGCGGCGCCGACCGCGTAGAGACGCTCGTCGGCCATCGCGGGCGCGAGGATCTGCAGCCCGACGGGCAGGCCGTCCTCCGGGGCGAGCCCGATCGGCACCGACAGGCCCGGCAGCCCGGCGAGATTCGCCGGGATCGTCGCGAGGTCGAGCAGATACATCGCGAGCGGGTCGTCGACCTTCTCCCCGATGCCGAAGGCCGTGACCGGCGAGCTCGGCGAGATCAGCACGTCGACCTGCTCGAACGCGGCGGCGAAGTCCTGCGCGATGAGCGTGCGCACCTTCTGGGCCTGGCCGTAGTAGGCGTCGTAGTAGCCCGAGGACAGCGCATACGTGCCGAGGATGACGCGGCGCTTCACCTCGTCGCCGAAGCCGGCGTCGCGGCTGCTCGCCATGACCTGCTCGGCGCTGGGCACCGCCACGCCCTCGGGGCGCACCCGCAGGCCGTAGCGCATCGCGTCGTAGCGGGCCAGGTTGCTGCTCGCCTCCGAGGGGAGGATGAGGTAGTACGCGGCGACGGCGTAGGCGACGTGCGGGCACGAGACCTCGACGACCTCCGCACCCGCGGCCTGCAGGAGAGTCACCGCGTCGTCGAAGCGCTGCTGCACCCCCGCCTGATAGCCCTCGCCGGCGAGCTCGCGGACGACGCCGATCCGCAGACCGGAGACGTCGGCGCGTCGGGCGGCCTCGACGACGGGCGGCACGGGCCGGTCGAGCGAGGTCGAGTCGCGCGGGTCGTGACCGGCGATGACCTCGTGCAGGAGCGCGGTGTCCAGGACGGTGCGGGCGCACGGCCCGATCTGGTCGAGGCTGCTCGCCAGGGAGATGACCCCGTAGCGCGACACCCCGCCGTACGTCGGCTTGGCCCCGACCGTGCCCGTGAGCGCGGCGGGCTGGCGGATCGAGCCGCCGGTGTCGGAGCCGATCGCCAGCGGCGCCTCGAAGCCGGCGAGGGCGGCGGCCGAGCCACCGCCGGAGCCGCCAGGGATGCGCGCGGTGTCCCACGGGTTGCGGGTCGGGCCGTAGGCGGAGTGCTCGGTCGAGGAGCCCATCGCGAACTCGTCCATGTTCGTCTTGCCGAGGATCGGCATCCGCGCCTCGCGCAGGCGGCGCACGACCGTCGCGTCGTAGGGCGGGATCCAGTCCTGCAGGATCCGCGAGCCGGCCGTCGTCACGAGTCCGGCGGTGCACGCGACGTCCTTCACCGCGATCGGCACGCCGGCCAGGGGCGGCAGCTCCTCGCCGCGGGCGCGGGCGGCGTCGACCTCGCGGGCCGTCGCGCGGGCACCCTCGTCGTCGCGGACGAGGAAGGAGTGCAGCGTCTCGTCGACGGCCTCGATGCGGGCCAGGTGGGCGTCGACGACCTCGACGGCGCTGATCTCGCTCGCGGACAGGGCCTGCGCGAGCTGCGCGGCGCTGCGGCGCACGAGGTCGTCGGTGGGGGTGCCGGGGCTGTTCACTGATCGTCCTTCGTCATGCGGGGAGGGGTCTGCCGTCGGAGCGGCCGGTCTCGGCAGCGGATCGCGCGTCGACCTCGCGGGCGTGTCGCGTGCCGTTGCGGGGCCTCGCTATTCCTCCCCGAGGATCCGCGGGACACCGAAGCGGTCGCCCTCGCGATCCGGCGCGCCGGACAGGGCCTGCTCGACGGTGAGCCGCTCGGCGGCGGGGGTCACCTCGTCGGGGCGGCTCACGTTGAGCAGCGGCACCGGGTGCGACATCGCCGGGACGTCGGCCGAGGCCACCTCGCCGACGGAGGCGACCGCATCGAGGATCGCGGCGAGCTCCCCGGACATGCGGTCCAGCTCGGCCTCGGAGAGGTCGATGCGGGCGAGCATCGCCAGGTGAGCGACCTGGTCACGGGATATCGACGACATGGCCCCCAGTTTAGAGGGGGGCACCGACAACCTCGACGAGCCGGCGGAATGCGCTCGTGCCCCGGGCCGTGACCCCCGCGTGCGCGGCCGGGCCCACGAGCGGGTCACCGGCTCGGTGGCCGGACCCGTCGACCTCCCAGGCGCCGGCGGGCAGGATCCGCACGCCCCTGAGCCGGGTCGGGTCGACACCGAGACTCAGCCCCGCACCCCAGGCCTGGAGCCGCCGTCGCACCGCCGCCGGCAGCACACCCCAGGGCGCCTCGAAGCGTTGGGCCCAGACGACGGGATCGCCGGGCGCCGTGAGCGAGTAGCGCACCTGGCGGCGGGGGCGCCCGAGCGGGTCGACCTCGGGATAGTCCCCCGCCCCCCGCACGCCGGGGCCGGCCCCGGGCGAGGCGATGTGGACGATGCGGTCGCCCCGCAGCCCGAGGAGCTCGGCCGCGCCGATGATGCTGCCGCCGTAGGAATGGCCGAGCACCGTGAGCGGGCTGCCGGGCGGGATCGGCAACCCGGCGACGAAGTCCCGCAGCGCCGGCGCGGCCGCGCGGGCGTAGCGGGCGAAGGGCGCGTGCGTCCCGATGGCGAGGGGGAAGTCGGCGCCCATCCACGCGATGACGGCCGTGCCGCTGCGGCTCGGCGCCCCGTCGGCCGCTGAGGTGCGGTCCGCCTCGGACGCCGTCACCCCGTCGATCGCGCCGAGATCCTGGGGCGAAGCAGCCTCGGTCGCGTCGGCCTCGGCCCGAGCCTCTGCTTCTACGCAGGCCGCGGTGCCCTCCTCTGCGCAAGCCTCGGCGAGGTCTCGGGCGACGCGGGTCGGCAGGTGGAAGCCGCGGACCGCGGTCCCGGTGCCCGGCACGAGCACGGCGACGGCGGCGGTGCGCTCGTCGAGCGGCCCCCACAGCTCGGCGAGGCGACCCCGCCCGACCGTCGGGTCGAAGAGGAGGAGCCGCCTCCGGCCT
>CAKUJB010000107.1 GCA_934661165.1 uncultured Microbacteriaceae bacterium
TCGTCGATTCCGATGACGTGATCGTTCGGGCAGGCCATCTTTTCGGAGAAGCGCCGCTCCTTGGGCAGCCCCTCGGCAGAGGTCTCCCCCGGCGCGATGTCGACGAGATCGACGAGGAGGATCCCGTCGGCCAGGCGCAGTGCTGTCTCGACCGAATCGGTGAGGCGGCGCTTGACGCCCGCGTCGTCGCCCTTGGCGACGAGCCGGTCGACGACGACCTCGATCGTGTGCTTCTTCTGCTTCTCCAGTGTCGGCGGCTCGGCGAGCGAGACGACCTCGCCGTCGACCCGGGCCCGCGAGAAGCCCTGGGACTGCAGCGAGGAGAAGAGGTCGACGTACTCCCCCTTGCGCCCGCGCACGACCGGCGCGAGGACCTGGAAGCGGGTGCGCTCCGGCAGCTCCATGAGCCGGTCGACGATCTGCTGCGGGCTCTGCGCGGTGATCGGCTCGCCACATGTCGGGCAGTGCGGTCGCCCGGCCCGGGCGAAGAGCAGGCGCAGGTAGTCGTAGACCTCGGTGATCGTGCCGACCGTCGAGCGCGGGTTGCGGTTCGTCGACTTCTGGTCGATGGAGACCGCCGGCGAGAGACCCTCGATGAAGTCGACGTCGGGCTTGTCCATCTGGCCGAGGAACTGGCGGGCGTAGGCCGACAGCGACTCAACGTACCGGCGCTGCCCCTCCGCGAAGATCGTGTCGAACGCGAGCGAGGACTTGCCGGAGCCGGACAGCCCGGTGAAGACGACGAGGGAGTCGCGGGGGATGTCGATCGAGACGTTCTTCAGGTTGTGCTCACGCGCGCCGCGCACGACGAGACGGTCGTGCTGCGGGCGGGACGACGAGGCGGCGGAAGGGGTTCGTGACACGTCGGCCATGCTATGTGTCGATACCGACAAGGTTCGCCCTGTACCGATTCGGGCGGACTCCCGGCAGCACCGCACCCCCCTTCCCGAGGAGCACACGATGAGCTACACCGGCGACGTCTCCCCCGGCGGCCCGAGCGACACCCGCGAGCTCGACGGCCTGACGATCCGCAAGTGCAGTGTGGGCACGATGGACAACAACGCCTACCTGCTCACCTCGACCGCGACCGGCGATCAGATCCTCATCGACGCCGCCGACGACGCCCCCCGCCTGCAGACTCTTCTCGGCGAAGGCACCGGGCAGGTCGGCGCGATCGTCACGACGCACCAGCACTGGGACCATCACCGCGCTCTGTCCGAGCTCGTCGAGGCGACGGGCGCCCCGACGTATGCGGGCACGCCCGACGCCGACGCCCTGCCCGTCACCGTCGACCATCGCCTCACGCACGGTGACCGGATCAGCGTCGGCGACATCGACCTCGACGTGATCCGTCTCACCGGCCACACGCCCGGCTCGATCGCGCTCGCCTGGACCGAGCCCGGCGGGCGGGTACACCTCTTCACCGGCGACAGCCTCTTCCCCGGCGGCCCCGGCAAGACGGACTCCCCGGCTGACTTCACCCAGCTCATGGACGACCTGCAGGCCCGCGTCTTCGATGTCTACGGCGACGACACGTGGGTCTACCCCGGCCACGGCGCCGACACGACGCTCGGTGCCGAGCGCCCCCAGCTCGCCGAATGGCGCGCACGCGGGTGGTGAGCACACTCCGTCGGCCGTCGGGGGGCATGGGGTCCCCGGTCCTGCTCGTCCTGCTCGCCGTCATTTCGGTCCAGTTCGGCGGCGCGCTCGCCGTCACCCTCCTGCCGCTCGTCGGCGTGACCGGCTCGGTGACCCTGCGCCTCCTCCTCGGCGCCGTCGTCCTGCTCGCGATCACCCGACCGCGGATCCGGGGCTACTCCCGCTCCGACTGGGCCACCGTCATCGCGTTCGGCCTCGCCCTCGCGGCGATGAATACCGCCTTCTACGCGTCGCTGACCCGGCTGCACATCGGGGTCGCGGTGACGATCGAGTTCATCGGCCCGCTCCTGCTCGCGGCGGCCCTGTCGCGACGCCTGCGCGACGCAGCGGCCGTCGTCGCCGCGGCGGTCGGCGTCGTCCTCATCTCGGAGGTCGCGACGACCGACTGGGCGCATGTCGACTTCGTCGGGCTCGGTCTCGCCCTCCTCGCGGGGGCGATGTGGGCCGCCTACATCATCCTGTCGGGGCGCACCGGCGCCCGCTTCCCCAAGCTCGACGGGCTCACCTTCGCGATGGTCGTCGCCTCGATCGCCGTCACCCCCTTCGGGATCGCGACCGCCGGCTCGGCGCTCGTCTCGACCGAGGCGCTGACCCGCGGCCTCGGCATCGCGCTGCTCTCCTCGGTCGTGCCCTACTCGCTCGAGCTCCTCGCGCTGCGAAGCCTCGACGCCCAGGTCTTCGGCATCCTGCTCAGCCTCGAGCCCGCCGTGGCCGCGCTCGCCGGCTACCTCGTGCTGAGCCAGCACCTGCACCCCGCGCAGCTCGTCGGCATGGTGCTCGTCGTCGTGGCATCGGCGGCCGTGACCCGAGCGGGTCCACCCCCGAGCACGCCGGAGGGCGCCGCCGAGGTCGGATGACCTGCGGCGACGCCCTCCGGGTGTCGTGCCGTGAGCTGATGCAGCGTGACACTCAGGAGGCGGCGCGGGAGTCCTTGCGCGTCTTGAGAAGGCTCGCGATCGTCGTCACGCCGAGGATGACGACGATGCCGGTGAGCGAGAGCCAGATCGGGATCTCCGGCACGTTGTGCAGCGGCTCGCCACCGTTGAGGAAGGGCAGCGTGTTCTCGTGCAGCGCGTGGAGGATCAGCTTGACGCCGATGAAGGCGAGGAGCACCGAGAGCCCGAGGCTGAGGTAGACAAGGCGCTTGAGCAGCCCGCCGATGAGGAAGTAGAGCTGGCGCAGACCCATGAGCGCGAAGATGTTGGCCATGAGGACGATGAACGGCTCACGGGTCAGACCGTAGATCGCGGGGATCGAGTCGAGGGCGAACATGAGGTCGGTCGAGCCCAACGCCAGGATGACGATGAACATCGGCGTGATGACCTTCTTGCCGTTCTCGATGCCGAACAGCTTCGTGCCGTGCTCCCACGACTGCGTCGCCGGGAAGCGCTTCTCGACCCACTTGAGGAAGGCGTTCTCCTCGTAGTCGTCGTCATCGTCGTCGCTCATCCCCTCCTTGCCGAGCTTGATCGCCGTGTAGATGAGGAAGATGCCGAAGATGTAGAAGACCCAGGCGAACTGGTTGATGAGCGCCGCGCCGACGGCGATGAAGACCGCGCGCAGCACGAGCGCGATGACGATGCCGACCATGAGCGCGGCCTGCTGGTACTTCTCGGGCACCCCGAACTTCGCCATGATGATGAGGAAGATGAAGAGGTTGTCGATCGAGAGCGAATACTCGGTCAACCAGCCGGCGAAGAACTGGGCGCCGTAGGTCCACCCGGAGAAGATGCCGATCCCGATGCCGAAGAGGATGGCCGACCCGACGAAGAAGGCCAGATGCCGGGAGGCCTCGCCCATGCTCGGCACATGCGGTCGTCGCGCGATGACGACGATGTCGACGAGGAGGAATGCGACCGTCACCGCGATGGTGACGATCCACACCCAGAGGGGAATGTTCATGGTGCTGACGGGGCCTTCCGGTCACGAACGGTGGCCGGAGGTCTCTCCCACCCGAGCAACGGGTCGGCCCCCCGGGTCGTGACCGGGAGCTGAAGAGTTCACCGGTACGCCGTGTTGACGAGGTTGCCGTAGCGGGATACTCCCCTCCGTGGACCGTCGCATCCTCTCACTTGTCGGGCGTATGCGTCCACGGACGCACACTCGACTTTGCGCCATGGTGAGGCGGCCCGACCTCGAGGCGGGCCGGCTTCGGTCGGTCTCGGCCGGCCTCCGCCGGTCTCAGCCCGTCGCGGCGCGCATCGCGCGCAACTCCTTCTTCAGGTCGCCGAGCTCGTCGCGCAGGCGCGCGGCGAGCTCGAACTGCAGCTCGGCGGCCGCACCGTGCATCTGCGCGG
>CAKUJB010000108.1 GCA_934661165.1 uncultured Microbacteriaceae bacterium
CGATGACGCCGTCGTCGAGCTGCGCGCCGGTCATGTAGAAGGCGGTCGGCAGGTCGACGACGATCCCGTCGATCTGGCCGTTCTTCAGCGCCTGCACGGCGAGGTCGTTCGTGTCGAAGACGCTCGGCTTGGTGCTCGGCTTGATCTGGTCGGTGATCGCCTTGTACGAGGTCGTCCCGACCTGGGCGCCGAGTTTGGCGCCGGCGAGGTCGGCGACACTGCTCTTGCCCGCGATCGGCGAGCCCTTCGTCGTGACGACGGCCTGGCGCACGTCGTAGTAGCCGGAGGAGAAGTCGACGGCCTGCTTGCGCTCGTCGCTGATCGAGATCTGGTTGAGGTCGAGATCGAAGTTCTTCGGCCCCGGCGCGATCGCCGTGTTGAACGGCACGACGGTCCAGGTCACCTCGGTCGGGGCGAAGCCGAGCTTGTCGGCGATCGCGGCGCCGACCGCCGCCTCGTAGCCCTTGCCGTTGCTCGGGGTGTCGTCGACGAACCACGGCGGGTAGGCGGGCTTGTCGGTGCCCAGGGTCAGCGTGCCGGGCTTGACGAGCTTCAGGGAGGCCTTGTCGCAGCTCGCGGCCGTGGTCGCAGCGCCGGAGGCGCTCGCGGCGCCGGTGGCCGGGGCACCGCCGCCCCCGTCGGCGGGAGCGGCGCACCCGGCGAGGATCGGCAGGCCGATCGCGACGCCGGATAGGAGTGTGAGCAGGCGGGGAGCGCGCATGGAGACCTCGCGGGAGGACGGGCCGCACCGGCGGCGACGACGAGAGGTCGTCAGCCTACTCGGCACGCCGAACAGGCAGGACCGACAGGGATCGCCCGTGGGACGAGCGCTGCGTGCGCAGCTGCGCGCCGGGCGGAGCGAGGTCGTCCTCGTTCCGCCCGGCGCGTCCGTGTCGACGTCACCGCCTACTTCTGCTGCTCCAAGAGCGTGTTGACCTGCTCATTGACCTGCGTCATCGAGGAGACGGGCTCCTGCCCGAGATAGATCGCGTCGAGGGCAGGGCTCAGGAGTGCCTTGATGTCCGCGGCGTAGTTGACGACCGGCGCCTGGAACGTCGTTTTCTCCGTGACGTGCACGGTGAAGGGTTCGACGTCGAGATTGCGCTTCTCCTTGTTGAAGGCGATCGCCTTCTCCGTGCCCGAGGGACGGGCCGGGAAGACGACGCCGGAGTCGCCGATCATGTCCTGGCACTCCTGACCCGCGAGATGGGCGACCCAGCGCGCGGCGTTCTCCGGCTCGGGCGACAGCTTCGTCACCGAGTCGGCGAGACCGTTGAACATCGAGGCCCGCTTGCCGCTCGGCCCGATCGGGGTCGGGGCGACGCCGATGTCCATCTTCTCGCCGGCAGAATTCTCCAGCGAGGTGAAGGTGCCGATCATCCACGAGCCGTTGATCGCCATCGCGGCCTGACCCGAACCCATCATGCGGTCGGATTCGCTGGCCCCGGCGAAATCGGGGGCATAGCCCTTCTTCGCGAGGTCGAAGTACCAGCCCAGCGTCTGCTGGAAGCGCGGGTCGTCGAAGTTGAACTTGTTGCCCCACGGGTTGACGTCGGTCGTCTGCCAGCCCGTGCTGCCGGTGAAGGGCGACCACTGCGTCTGGCCGTACTGACCGCCACCGGATTCGTCGATGTTGAAGCCGTAGGTCTTGATGCGGTTCTTGTTGAAGCCCGGCTCGTCGCCGCGCTTGCCGGCCGTGTCGACCGTGAGGTGGGCGACGACCTTCTCGAAGGAGCCGCCGTCGGTCGGATTCCAGTCGAGATTCGCGAGCTGCTCCTCCGAGATCCCGGCGTCCTTCGTCATCGCCTTGTTATAGAAGATCGCGACGGTGTCCCAGTCCTTCGGCGCGCCGTAGCGTTTGCCGTCCTGGCCCTTCCACAGCTCGGCGAGACCGGGCTGGTAATCGCCGTCGGACAGGGTGCTCGTCGCCTTGAGGTCGTCGAGCGGCTGGAGCACGCCGAGGTCGACGTACTGGGCGAAGCGAGCCAAGTGGTCGGTGAAGACATCGGGCGCGGTGTCCGCGATGAATCCCGAGGTCACCTTCGACCAGTAGTCGTCCCAGCCGTATTGCGTGATTCGGATCTTCAGATCCGGATTGGCCGTCATGAACGCGTCGGCGCACTTCTGATAGCCGGGCTGCTGGGCGCTGTCCCAGAGCCAGTAGTCGATGACGCCGTCGGCCCGTCCTGAGGTGCCGGGGCCCGCGGTCCCGCACGCGGCGGTGGCTCCGAGCAGGGCGGTCACGGCCGCCGCGGCGGCGACGCGTCGCATTCGCTTGGTCATGTGCGGCATACCTCTCACTTGATCCCGCTGAAGCCGATGGAGTTGACGATGCGTTTCGCGAAGCACGCGAAGAGGAGCAGCATCGGCAGCGCCGCGACGAGGGTGGCGGCCATGAGTCCGGCCCAGTCGGGGCCCGTTTGCGGCGTCTGCGACTTGAAGACGCCGAGCCCGACGGTGAGCACCCGGGACTTGTCGGTGTAGCTCACCATGAGCGGCCAGAAGTAGTCGTTCCAGGCCGCGATGTAGGTGAGCAGCGAGATCGTCGTCACCGGCGCCGCCGCCATCGGCAGGATGAGCTGGAAGAAGACCCGGATCTTGCTCGCGCCGTCGACGAGGGCCGCCTCCTCGACCTCCTTGGAGATCCCGAGGAAGAACTGCCGCAGGAAGAAGATCGCGAACGGCAGGCTCATGAAGATCGAGGGCAACGCGATCCCGAAGACCGTGTCGATGAGCCCCAACTCCTTGATGAGCACGAAGTTCGGTAGGAAGGTGAAGATCGCCGGGATCATCAGCCCACCGAGGAAGATCGCGAAGACCCGGTCCCGCCACTTCCACTTGAGTCGCGCGAAGGCGTAGGCCGCCATCGCGGCGAAGAAGACCTGGAAGGCGGTGACGATCGTCGCGACGATCACCGAGTTGAGCAGGTAGCGCCAGAAGTCGATCGCCTGCCCGGCGCCGCCGGCCTCGATCGCCTCCTCGCCGGTCTGCAGCCCGAAGACGCGCT
Source organism: uncultured Microbacteriaceae bacterium (assembly GCA_934661165.1). Taxonomy (GTDB): domain Bacteria; phylum Actinomycetota; class Actinomycetes; order Actinomycetales; family Microbacteriaceae; genus 73-13. The sequence continues at coordinate 3,008 of CAKUJB010000108.1, forward strand.
CGAAGCCGCCCCAGGAGAAGCCGACGGGAAAGATCGAGTTCGACCCGGCATACAACGCGTTGTTGCTGCTCAGCGCGGTGCGCAGGATCCAGTAGAAGGGGAAGAGCGTGGCGAGCAGGAAGAGGATCATGAACGCCCAGGCGAGGATCCGCCCCGGCGTGAGGCGGGCGCGCCGCTTTGCGTTCGGTGCCGGGCGAGGGTTCGCCGTGGGTTGAGCAGGCTGAGCTGCGCCGGTGAGGTCGGTCGTCGTCGTCATGGCGGGCCGCTTTCAGTCCAGGTCCGTGCTACCGGCGTTGGACAGCCGGTACTGCACGAACGTGACGATGAGGAGCATGATGAGCAGGGCCACCGACAACGCCGAGGCGTAGCCGAACTGGAAACGTCCGAAGGCCATGTCGTAGATGTAGAACTGCAGCACGCGCGTCGCGTTGACCGGGCCACCCTGGGTCGCGATCGCCACGGTGTCGAAGACCTGGAAGGAGCCGACGACCGTGATGATGAGGACGAGCGCGAGGATCGGGCGCAGGAGCGGGATGGTAATCCGGAAGAACGTCGAGACCTCCGACGAGCCGTCCATCTTCGCCGCTTCGTAAACGGTCTCCGGGATCGTCTGGAGCCCCGCGAAGATGAGCAGCGCCGTATATCCGACGTGCCGCCAGACATTGATGAACGCGACCGTCGGAATGGCCCACGTCTCGGATTCCAGGAACGGGATCCGGTCGAGGCCGAGCGCCACGAGCGCCTGCTGACCGACACCGAGCTGGTAATCCAGGATCCACAGGAAGACCATCGCGGCGACGACGTTCGACACGAGATAGGGCGTGAGCACGATGCCGCGCAGCGACGTCGAGGTCGTGAGTCGCTGCATCATCACGGCGATGACGAGCGCCAGCATCGTCTGGATCCCGATGTTGAGGACGACGTACCAGAGCGTCA
>CAKUJB010000109.1 GCA_934661165.1 uncultured Microbacteriaceae bacterium
TGCCCGTCTTCAGCGGTCACAGCCTCGCGATCCACGCCGAGTTCGACCGCGAGATCAGCCCCGAGCGCGCGCTCGAGCTGCTCGGCGGCGCGAAGGGCGTCAAGGTTGTCGACGTGCCGAACCCGCTTCAAGCGACCGGCGCCGACGACGTCTTCGTCGGGCGCGTCCGGGCCGACCAGGCCGCCCCGGAGGGTCGCGGGCTCGCGCTGTTCGTCGTCGGCGACAACCTGCGCAAGGGTGCCGCCCTCAACGCCGTCCAGATCGCCGAGGAGCTGCTCGTGCGCCGCTGAGGCGCCACTCACGCCTCCGTCGACACGCTCGTGGAGGGGTGTGCCGAAACGCTCCGGTGCTCGCTCGTTCTGCTCGACGCCCGGTTGTCCACAGCCTGTGGATGACCGGGCGTCGGCATTCGCGCGATCGGACAGGCTGAGGCCATGGCCCTGGACCACCCCGCCCGCAGGAGGCACTATGACGGTCATGACCACGACGATCCACGACGATCGGGTGTGGACCCGCGATGAGCGGGACGCCTTGCCCGACGAGCGGCACCGGTACGAGCTGCTCGACGGTGCGCTCATCGTGAGCGCCGCACCGCGGCCGATCCACCAGATCGTCGTCTTCGGGCTCTACAACCAGCTGTACCCCGTGTGCCCGCCACACCTGCGCGTCCTCGGGGCGCCGCTCGATATCGACCTGGCTCAGGACACCGTGCTCGAGCCCGACCTGCTCGTCGCGAGGCGCGACCAGTTCGACGACCGTGGGCTGCCGGGCCCACCGGAGCTGGCCGTCGAGGTGCTCTCACCGAGCAGTCGGCGGATCGACCGGGTGCTCAAGCGCGAACGCTACGAGCGCGCCGGCACCCCCGCCTACTGGATCGTCGACCCCGACGGGCCCCGCCTGCTCGCCTGCGAGCTGCGCGACGGCCGCTACGACGAGGTCGCCCACGTCGGCCCCGGCGCGACGTGGACGGCCACGATCCCCTTCACGGTCTCGCTGACCCCCGGGGTCTGGGCCGACTGACGCCCACGACCCCGCCGAGCCGCGCGACGGCGGCGATGGGACGTCGCGTCACACCACCTCCTGGAAGGCGCTGATGAGCGGCCACATGTGCATCCCGAGCTCGACCTGGGTGAGCAGGATCGCGATCGTGCCGTCGGGGTCGACGAAGAAGTCGGTGCCTTGACCCCCGGACCAGCCGTAGCGCCCCTCGTGCGGCCCCTCGACCTGGATCGCGACGCCCCAGCCCCAACCCATCCCCTCCCAGAAGCCGGGGTAGAAGCTGTCGGGTGTCTTGACCCGCTCCGGCACCTGGTCTCGAGCCATGGCCGCGACGAGGGCGGGGTCGAGGAACGCCTGCCCGTCGTGCCGACCCCGCGCGACGAGCATCGAGGTGAAGCGGTGCAGGTCGGCCGCGGTCGAGACGAGCTCGCCGTGCGCTACGTCGAACGGCGGCTCGCCCGCATAGAACCCGCCGGCGAGCGGCTCGGTCTCCACCAGACCTGACTCCTCATGGCGGTAGGCGGCCGGCAGCCGCTCGACCTGTTGCGTCGGCACCCAGAAGCCGGTGTCGACCATCCCGAGAGGCTCGAACACCAGCTCGCGCAGATGCTCCTCCAGTCGCCGGCCGCTGAGGCGGGCGAGGAGGATCCCGAGGATGCCGAACGAGTGGTGGTAGCGGAAGCCCTCGCCCGGCTGATGCGCGAGCGGCAGGCCGGCCAGTCGCGTGAGCCACTCCGAGGCGTCGAGATCCGGTGGATCGGAGCCCGCCTCGACGCCCACCTCGCGCATCGCGACAGCGAGCGGGCTGTCGCCGAAGAGGATCCCGTAGCCGGGGGCGTTCGTCAGCAGATCGCGCACGGTGATCGACCGATCCGCCGGGATCGTGTCGTCGATGGGCGCGTCTGAACTCCGCAGGACGCGGCGGTCTGCGAGTTCGGGAAGCCAGCGCTCGACGGGGTCGTCGAGATCGAGCCGCCCCGCCTCGACGTGCCGCAGGGTCGCGACCGTCATGATCGGCTTCGTCATCGACTGGATCCGCATGATGGCGTCACTGTGCATCGGCGGCCCGTGCAGCGCCATCGCCCCGACGGCGTCGACCGTCAGCTCGCCGTGTCGATCGACGAGCGCGACCGCCCCGGGGATCACCTTCTCGGCCACGTGACGCTCCAGCAACTGTCTGACGGATTCACTCACGGCGTGCTCCTTCGCGATCCTCGGCCCGTCGGCGTCCGAGCACCTCCGAGCCATGGACGTCTCGCCTTCCTCATGACCAGGCACCCTGCCACGCACCACCGACACGCCTCACCAACCCGACCGGATCCGACCCGACCCGCCTCGGTTCGTTCCCGCTCCGTTCGACTCGACGAGACCGGCCTCGACAGGACCCCCGGGACCAGGGGATGACGCCCTCGCCTCGCCGCGCCACCCCATCCACGATCCTCGACGCCGCACTCCGGTCGGACGAATAGCATGATCCGGGCATCGAGCTCCGGAGGTCGCCGTGACAGTCCCCGCCTGGCGCAGCGCTGCCATGCTCGACTCGTGAACGCCTCGCAGGCGCGCCTCTCGCGCGGATGGCTGTGGTCGCTCGTCGTCGCCGGGGTTCTCGTGCAGACCGCGCTCAACCTGCTCCGGCCGATCACGACGTACAAGCTCGTCGCGTTCGGTGCGGGCGGCACGACGATCGGTCTGGTAACGGCCGCCTACGCCGTCCTTCCGATCTTCATCGCCCTCTCCCTCGGGCGCCTCACCGACCGCACCCCGCGCTTGCGCCGGCTCATCATGGCTGCGGCCGCCCTCATGGCCGTCGGCGGTCTCAGCCTGGCCCTCGCGCCGTCGATCGCCGCGCTGGCGCTCGGATCGGTCGTCCTGGGGCTCGCCCACCTCGTCTTCACGATCAGCGGCCAGGCCGCGATCGCCCGCTTCTCCGACGATGCGGATCTCGACCTCGGCTTCGGGTGGTTCACCGCCTCCTACTCGGTCGGCCAGGCCCTCGGGCCGCTGCTCGGCGGGGCGATCGTCGGGGTCGGCGCCGTCACTGCCTCGCCCGAGCGGCTGGCCGACGTCGACCGGGCGCTCTGGGTCGGTGCCGCGATCTCGCTGCTCGCCGTCCCGCTGCTGCTAGCGAGTCCGCACCGACCTCCCGCCCGGCCCGAGCCTGCCGACGGCGCCGGCACCGCATCCTCGCCCTCCACGGCGCCGGCGGCGTCCCTGCCGACTGCGGCCCAGGCGTCGTCCCCGTCAGAGCCGGGCTCCCGAGCGACGATCCCGCAGGTCCTGCGTTCGCCGGGCGTCGCCTCGAACATGCTCGCCTCGATGGGGCTGCTCGCGATGGTCGACATCCTCAGCGCCTTCCTGCCGCTCGTCGGGGAGGACGCCGGGGTACCGCCGATCGTCGTCGGCGCTCTGCTCGCGATCCGCGGAGCCGCCGGCATCCTCTCGCGCGCCCTCCTACCGTGGCTGTCACGGCGCTGGTCACGGCGCCGGCTCCTCATCACCTGTCTGCTCGTCGCGAGCATCACGCTCGCCGTGCCGCCGCTCGTCCTCGACCAGCTCGTCGTCGCCGGGACGCTGCTCGCGGTCGGCGGGTTCTTCCTCGGCATCGGTCAGCCGCTCACGATGACGCTCATCGCGACCGCCGTGCCGACCCAGTGGCGCTCACAGGCGCTCGCGGTCCGGCTCATGGGCAACCGGGTCGGGCAGGTCGGCTTCCCTCTGCTCGCCGGGCTCGCTGTCGCGCCCTTCGGCCCCGGGGGTGCGATCTGGATGGCGGCCATCGTCCTAGCCATCGCCGGCGCGGAGAAGGCGCTGCGCACCCCGCCGCCGCAGACGTGACGCCGTGAGCGGACCGGCGCCCGACTCACCGAACCGCCTGGCCCCTCGGGACCGGACAGACGGCACATCCGATCCCCGCG
>CAKUJB010000110.1 GCA_934661165.1 uncultured Microbacteriaceae bacterium
GTTCTTCGTCAGGGCATTGAACATGGTCGACTTGCCGACGTTGGGCAGTCCGACGATTCCGATAGTGAGGGCCACGGGGTCAGGAGTCTAATGCTCCGCGCGGTTCCCGCAGACTGCCCCGGCGTCCCGGCTGCCGGCTCGAGCCCCAGCTACCCCTCAGCGCTGACCTGCCCTCCCCCTGGTGAGCAGTCCACTGACCGCGCCCCAGGCACAGCCGCCCACCTCATAACCCACGCACCCGTCGCTCCAGCGCGGTCAGTGACGCATCGCCGGGTGCGACGGTCTCACCGAGCGCGGTGGCCCGGTGATCGCAGACGTCGAAGCTGGAACGCATCCGGTCCCGTGCGATCGCGGCGAAGCCGTCGGGCGATCCGCGGGACGTCCGCCGGCGCTACGGTGAGCCGATGACCATCGATCCCCTGCCCGACCGGCCCGCGCCCGACAACCCGTCCGGCAAGCTCGTCCTCCTGCGGCACGGGGAGACCGAGTGGTCCAAGTCCGGCCAGCACACCGGCCTCACCGACATCCCCCTCACCGCGCGCGGCGAAGAGCTCGCGTGGCACGCCGGCGGACTCGTCAGCTGCTACGACTTCTCGCTCGTCCTCAGCTCGCCCCTGCAGCGGGCTCGCCGGACCGCCGAGCTCGCGGGCCTGGAGCCGCAGATCGATCCGCTGCTCGTCGAGTGGGACTACGGCGGCTACGAGGGGCGCACGACGAAGGACATCCGCGCCGAGCTCGGCTACAACTGGACGGCCTTCACCCACGGCGTGATCCGCGGCGAGACGCCCGGGGAGACCGTCGAGGAGGTCGCCGCGCGCGCCTCCCGGGTGCTGACACGGGTCCTGCCTGCGATGGCCGAAGGTGACGTCGCCCTCGTCGCCCACGGTCACTACCTGCGGATCCTCGCCTCGGTCTTCCTGCGGCTCGCGCCCCGCTTCGGGGCCGCGCTCACCCTCGACGCCGGGTCGGTCAGCGTCCTCGGCTTCTATCGCGAGGAGCCGGCGATCCTGGTCTGGAACCAGGGGCCGGAGCTACCCAAGGAGCCCTCGGAGTCCTGACCGACGGCGGTCGGGAGCGAATCGGGCTGCAGCTCAGGAGGGCAGGCGCACCGACGCGAGCTGTCGGGACTGCGCGACGAGCCGCCCCGAGGAGTCCCAGATCCGCGCGTCCTCCTCCAGGAGGCTCCCGGCGAGCGTCTCCGTGCGCACCTCGACGAGCACCCATCCCGGCTGCGGTCGGGCGCGAATGTGCGCCGACAGCTCGAGGGTCGGCGCCCATCCGGGGATCCCGAGATCGAACGACACCGGCGGCATCGCGTCGAGAGCGAAGACGAGGGAGACCGGGTCCATCGCGCGTCCGTCGCGGAAGCAAAGCCAGCCGAGCATCCGGCCGCGCTTCGACGGCGACCCGAAGGCCCAGCCGACGCTGTCGGGGTCGAGCCGCAGGTCGAGGTGCTCCAGGATCGGCGGGCGCACGTGCTCGGGCGCCTGGTCTGCGGGGATGCACTCCTGCGGCGGCGGGATGACCGGGGCGGTCGGCGTCCGCAGGGGCGGGCTGTCGTCGCCGAGGTCGCCGAAGGTCGCCAGCGCCCGGAGCCGCTGGACCGGCTGAGGCGCGCCGTCGGGGCCTGCGGCTGCCGGCTGGCTCAGGCTGACCTGGCCGGTGCTCATCCGCCGACCGACTCGGATCAGCTCGGTCGTCACGAGCGCCTCACCCGGCAGCGTCGCGGAGAGGAAGTAGGCGCTGACCGACAAGGGGTCACCGTGGCCGCCCTCGGCGAGTGCGCGGTCGGCCAGCGCGCGTGTCGCGACCGCCATGAGCAGGCCGCCGTTGATCGCCTCGCCGATGCGCCAGCTCCCGTCGAGCTCGACCCGTCCGGCGCCTGAATCGCCCAGACCACCTGCGTCACCCAGGATCGCTTCTCGTCGCAGCGTCGCGTCGTAGGAGTGGTCCGGATTCGCCATGCGTTCCTGCCTCTCTCGGCCCGCCACGCCCACGCCTGGCGAACCTTGTCGGTGGTCGATGTCAGTCTGCCTGCATGAGCGAATCACCTCTCATCGGACCCCCGATGCTGGCGCTGACCTGCATCGTCGTCGGCGCCCTCCTCGGCGGGCTCGCCGCCTGGCTCGCGCTGCGCGCCGGATTCGCCGCCCGTCTCGCGGCGGCGCAGACCGAGTCCCGGCTCCTGAGCGAGCGCGTGCTCGACCTGCAGGGCCGCCAGGAGGAGGACGACGCGACGGCGCTGGCGCTGGCCCCCCTCACCTCGGCGCTGGCCCGCGTCGAGCGACAGGTCGGCATCCTCGAGCGCGACCGGGTCGAGCAGTTCGGGGAGGTCGGCGAGCGGCTCGTCGAGGTGAGCGCGTCGACGCGGGCCTTGCGCGAGCAGACGGCGACCCTCGCGGGCTCACTCAACGCCTCCTCGGTGCGCGGCCTGTGGGGCGAGACCCAGCTGCGGCGGGTCCTGGAGCACGCGGGGATGCTCGCGCGGTGCGACTTCGACGAGCAGGTGCGCGGCATCAGCCGCCACGAGCGGGAGGTGCGCCCGGACGTCGTCGTGCGCCTGCCCGGCGAGAAGGTGCTCGTCGTCGACGCCAAGGCGCCGATGAGCGGCTTCCTCGCCGCCCAGGGCGCCGATCTCGACGCCTCGGAGCGGGAGGACCACCTGCGTACGCACGCCGCGGCATTGCGCCGTCACGTCGACGCGCTCGCGGCCAAGGACTACTGGTCGGCGTTCGAGACGAGCCCGCAGCTCGTCGTGTGTTTCGTGCCGAGCGAGGCGGTGCTCGCTGCCGCCGTGGAGCACGACCCCGACCTCTTCGACGCGGCGATGCGCCGACACGTCGCCCTCGCGTCCCCGGCGACGTTGCTCGCGCTCCTGCGCACGATCGCCTACGCGTGGCAGCAGGACGCCCTCACGGCCAACGCGCGCGAACTCTTGGTGCTCGGCCGTGAGCTGCACGAACGCCTCGCCACCCTCGGCACGCACGTGACGCGGATGGGGTCGAGCCTGCGCCGCAGCGTCGAGTCCTACAACGCGATGGTCGGCACCCTGGAGTCACGCGTGCTCGTCACCTCACGCCGGATGCACGACCTCGACCTGGCCGCCGAGCCGGTCTCGTCGCCTCCGCCACTCGAGGCGACGCCGCGGCCCTTGACGGCCGTGGAGTTGCTCACCACGCCCGACCCGGCCCCTGCCGACCCCGAGCAGCTCGCGTTCGACGACGGGATCGCACGGCGCGACGCGGCTCACCTCGACGCGACGGTGTCAACGCCGCGGGGACTCGCCCGGGGCCGAGATGCCAGCTGATCGGCCGAGCGCTCCAAATGCGGGTTCGACTCTGTGCCGGCGCCCCGATGCGGGCGAGCGAGTGCGGGTCGATTCAGTGCAGGTGGGTCGCGGCGTCGTGCTGCATCTTGTCGGACAGCCCGCGGGCCTTGAGGTCGCGGCGCAGCTCGTTCGGCAGCGAGAAGAGCAGGCTCTCCTCGGCCGCGACGATCGGCTCGACGTCCTCGTAGCCGCGGTCGGCGAGGTAGGTGAGCACGTCGCGCACGAGGATCTCGGGCACCGAGGCACCACTGGTCACGCCGACCGTCTGCACGCCGTCGAACCAGGCGTCGTCGATCTCGTCGGCGTAGTCGACGAGATGGCCGGCGCGCGCACCGTGCTCGAGGGCGACCTCGACGAGCCGCACGGAGTTCGAGGAGTTGCGGGAGCCGACGACGATCATGAGGTCCGTCCGCTCGGCCATCGCCTTGACGGCGAGCTGCCGGTTCTGCGTCGCGTAGCAGATGTCGTCGCTCGGGGGGTTCTGCAGCTTGGGGAAGCGCTCGCGCAGGCGGCGCACCGTCTCCATCGTCTCGTCGACCGACAGCGTCGTCT
>CAKUJB010000111.1 GCA_934661165.1 uncultured Microbacteriaceae bacterium
CCGGATGAATGCGACGCGGGACTCCGGCAGCCCGGCGAGCGACGCGAGGTTGCCCGCGTAGGTGAGCTTGTCGAGGACCGTGACGTCGTGATCGGTCGTCTCGACGAGGTGGTGCACGAAGTTCGAGCCGATGAAGCCGGCGCCGCCGGTGACGAGGATCCTCACGAGGCTCGATGCTACCGGCGGGGGCTGGAACGACTGGGATGATGAATGCGTGACCGCCCCCGTCGTCTCCGTCGTGCTCTGCACGCACAACGGCGCGGCGTTCATCGGCGAGCAGCTCGCGAGCATCCTCGCGCAGACCCGCATCCCCGACGAGCTCGTCCTCGGCGACGACGCGTCGACGGACGGCACCGTCGGGCTCGTCGAGGCCGCGCTCGCCGGCAGCGGCATCCGCCTCACCGTCCTCCGCAACGACCCGCCGCTCGGGGTGACCCGCAACTTCGAGCGGACGGCGCTCGCGGCGACGGGCGACCTCCTCGTCTTCAGCGACCAGGACGACGCCTGGCACCCGGACCGCGTCGCCCGCGCGCTCGCGGCCTTCGCCGCGGAGCCCGAGCTCCTCCTCGTCCACTCGGACGCCCGCCTCGTCGACGGCGAGGGCCGGCCGCTCGGCCGCACCCTCTTCGAGTCGATGGGCGTCACCGCCTGGGAGCTCGAGCGGATCCGCGCCGGCCGCGGCATCGAGGCGCTCGTGCGGCGCTCGCTCGTGACGGGTGCGACGATGACGGTGCGGCGCGAGCTCGTCGCCGCCGCGGCGCCGTTCCCGCCGACGTGGGTGCACGACGAGTGGCTCAGCGCGGTCGCGGGCCTCACCGGTCGCTTCACGGTCCTCGCCGAGCCGCTCATCGACTACCGGCAGCACGGCGGCAACCAGATCGGCGCGTCCCGGCTCACCGCGGGCAGCGCGGTCCGGAAGCTCCTCGAGCCCCGGGGCCCGCGCAACGCCCGCCTGCTCGCGAACACCGAGGCGCTCGTCGAGCGACTGCCGAGCCTGACCGGCGTCGCCCCCGAGGACGCCGAGCTCATCCGCGGCAAGCTCGCGCACGAGCGCTTTCGGTCCGCGCTGCCGGCCCCGCGCATTCCTCGCATCGCCCTCGTGCGCGCCGCCCGCGCCCGCGGCGACTACGACAAGTACTCGCAGGGCCGCCGCGACGTCCTCCGCGACCTCGTCCAGCCCGCCTCCTAGACTTAGGGCCGTGGAGTTCCGGGAGCTCGAGGTGGCGGGCGCGTACGAGGCGACGCCGCGGATCCATCGGGACGAGCGGGGCGCCTTCGCCGAGTGGTACCGCTTCGAGCCGCTCGAGGCGCGGATCGGCCACCGGCTCGAGCTGCGGCAGGCGAACCTCTCCGTGAGCCGCGCCGGCACCGTCCGCGGCATCCACTACGCCGACGTCCCGCCCGGCCAGGCGAAGTACGTCACGTGCGTCCGCGGCGCGATCATCGACTACGTCGTCGACCTGCGCGTCGGCTCGCCCGGCTTCGGCACGTGGGACTCGGTCCGGCTCGACGACGTCGACCGCCGCGCGGTCTACCTCTCGGAGGGTCTCGGGCACTGCTTCGTCGCGCTCGAGGACGACACGACCGTGAGCTACCTCGTCTCCGAGGTGTACACGCCGACCGCGGAGCACGGGATCGACCCACTCGACGGGGAGATCGGTCTCGACTTCCCGGCGGGCCTCGACCTGCTCCTCAGCCCGAAGGACACCGAGGCGCCGACCCTCGCCGCGGCGCTCGCGGCGGGCGCGCTGCCGCGACTCGAGGACGTGGACGCGCACCTCGCGCGCCTCGCGGCCGCGGTCGGGACGAATGCGGAGGGCGGCAGCCGATGAAGGGCATCATCCTCGCGGGCGGCTCCGGCACCCGGCTCTGGCCGATCACGAAGGGCATCAGCAAGCAGCTCATGCCCATCTACGACAAGCCGATGATCTACTACCCCCTCTCGACGCTCATGAGCGCCGGCATCCGCGAGGTCCTCGTCATCACGACGCCGGAGGACCGCGCGAGCTTCGAGCGCCTCCTCGGCGACGGGTCGGAGCTCGGCATCTCGATCGAGTACGCGGTGCAGCCCTCGCCGGACGGGCTCGCGCAGGCGTTCCTCATCGGCGAGGACTTCATCGGGGACGACCGGGTCGCGCTCGTCCTCGGCGACAACATCTTCCACGGCGCCGCGCTCGACGCCTCGCTGCAGGCGCACACCGAGGTCGACGGCGGCCTCGTCTTCGCGTACCAGGTCCGCGATCCCCGCGCGTACGGGGTCGTCGAGTTCGACGCCGCCGGCCGGGCGATCTCGATCGAGGAGAAGCCGGCGCAGCCGAAGTCGAGCTTCGCGATCCCGGGCCTCTACTTCTACGACAACGGCGTCGTCGAGATCGCGAAGTCGATCGCCCCGAGCGCCCGTGGCGAGCTCGAGATCACGAGCGTCAACGAGCACTACCTCCGAGCCGGCCGCCTCCGCGTCCAGGTCCTCGACCGCGGCACCGCGTGGCTCGACACCGGGACGTTCGAGTCGATGGTGCAGGCGAGCGAGTACGTCCGCGTCATCGAGGACCGCCAGGGAGCGAAGATCGGCTGCATCGAGGAGGTCGCCTGGCGCAGCGGCTGGATTGACGACGCGCAGCTGGCGGCGCTCGCGGCGCCGCTCGTGAAATCGGGATACGGCCGCTACCTGCAAGGCCTGCTGGCGTGACCCGCGTCCTGATCGTCACCGGCGGGCCGATCGGGGATCGGATGGCCGGCCCGTCGATCCGGTCGTGGCACCAGGCGCGCGTCCTCGCGGCGGACGGCCACGACGTGCGGCTCGTGACGACGGCGACGCTCGATCCCGAGTCGGCGGCCGCGACGGATGTCGAATGGGCGAGTCTCGCCATCCGGCCGGGTGACGCGCGAGCCTTCGCCGAGCACGAGCGCTGGGCCGAGGTCGTCGTCGTGCAGGGTCACGGGCTCGAGCAGTTCCCCGTCCTGGCGTCGACGGACCGCGCGCTCGTCGCCGACTGCTACGACCCCATGCATCTCGAGATGCTCGAGCAGGGCCGCGAGCAGCCGCGCGGCACGTGGGAGCTCCTCGTGACGAGCCGCACCGAGCTCCTCAATCAGCAGCTCGCCGTCGCCGATCTCGTGCTCTGCGCGTCGCCGCGGCAGCGTGCCTTCTACCTCGGGCAACTCGCTGCGCTCGGCCGGGTCACGCCGGAGGCCTACGAGGACGACCCGCACCTCGCGCGGCTCCTCGCCGTCGCCCCGTACGGGCTCGAGGCGGCGCCGCCGGCCCGCGCCGCCGAGCCCGTCCTCCGCGGCGTCGTGCCGGGCATCGGCCCGGACGACCGCGTCCTCGTCTGGGGCGGCGGGCTCTACTCGTGGTTCGACCCCGCGACGCTCATCCGCGCGACGGCGGCGCTCGCGGCGCGCAGGCCTGAGACGAAGCTGCTCTTCCTCGGCACCCGCACCCCGGGCATTCCTCCCATGGGCGTCGTCGCCGAATCGATCGAGCTCGCCCGCGAACTCGGGGCGCTCGACCGCTCCGTCGTCTTCGGCGAGGACTGGGTGCCGTACGCCGAGCGGGGGGCGTGGCTCGCGGAGGCCGACGCGGGGGTGTCGACGCATCACGTGCACCTCGAGACCGAGTTCTCCTTCCGCACCCGGATCCTCGACTACCTCTGGGCAGGCCTGCCGATGGTCGTCACGGAGGGCGATCACTTCGCGGAGCTCATCGCGCGGGAGGGCCTCGGGCTCGTCGTGCCCGCCGAGGACGCCGCGGCGCTCGAGGCGGCGCTCGAGCGGATCCTCTACGACGAGGCGCTCCGGGACGCCGCGGCCGCGGCGATCGCCCGGGTCCGCGAGGACTTGACGTG
>CAKUJB010000112.1 GCA_934661165.1 uncultured Microbacteriaceae bacterium
CCGAGCAGGGCGCGCCCGAGCTGAAGTGAGCGGATCGCCGCCGGAGCCGACGCGCACCTCGGCCGACCCGGTGCAGGTGCCCGGGGGCCAGAGCGCGAGCCCGCAGTGGACCCCCTCGACCCACGAACGCGAACGGGCCGCCTACCGGCGCTCCCGGACCGTCCGCTCGGCGGGCATCTCGGCGGCGAGCACCCTCGTCGTCGTCGCCGCCGCCGGCACCCTGCTCGTCACCTCGCCCGGGTGGCCGCGGGTGCGGTGGACCTACTTCAACTGGGACAAGGCGGTCGCCAGCTTCCCGGCCGTCCTCGACGGGCTCTGGCTCAACATCCGGATCATGGTGATCTGCGGCGCGATCATCGCGGTGCTCGGCCTGCTCATCGCGGTCGTCCGGACGCTGCGCGGGCCAGTCTTCTATCCGTTGCGCCTGGCGGGCACGCTCTACGTCGACCTCTTCCGCGGGCTGCCGCTCATCCTCGTCCTTCTCCTGCTCGGTTACGGCGTGCCCGCGCTGCGGCTGCAGGGCCTGCCGACCGGCGTCCTCTTCTGGGGCTGCGTCGCGCTCGTGCTCTCCTACACGGCCTATGTCGCCGAGGTCTTCCGGGCCGGGATCGAGTCGGTGCACCCCTCCCAGCGGGCCGCGGCGCGCTCGCTCGGGCTCACCTACGGCCAGTCGCTGCGCTTCGTCGTCGTGCCGCAGGCCGTGCGCCGGGTCATGCCGCCGCTCATGAACGACGCTGTGTCGCTGCAGAAGGACTCCGGCCTCATCTCGATCCTCGGCGTCGTCGATGCGGTGCAGGCCGCGCGGATCGAGACGTCCTCGGACTTCAACTACACCCCGTACGTCGTCGCCGGGGTCCTCTTCATCTGCCTGACGATCCCCATGGCGCGGCTCACCGACTGGGCGGCGCGACGGCAGGGCTACCAGGGCGCGGGTGGGCTGCTGTGACCGCCGACCGGGCCGGCGCGTCCGTCGGCGGCGAGCCGCTGCTCTCGCTGCGCGGGGTCCGCAAGTCCTTCGGCAGCAACGTGGTCCTGCGCGACATCGACCTCGACGTGCACGCGGGGGAGTGCGTCGTGCTCATCGGCGCCTCCGGCTCCGGCAAGTCGACCCTCCTTCGCTGCGTCAATCTCCTCGAGCAGGTCGACGACGGGATCGTCACCCTCGCCGGGCGCGAGATCACCGACCCGCGGGTCGACGCCGACGCGGTGCGGGCGCGTATCGGGATCGTCTTCCAGGCGTACAACCTCTTCCCGCACCTGTCGGTCATCGACAACGTGACGCTCGCCCCGCGCCGGGTACACCGGGTCGACGCCGCCACCGCGCGGGAGCGGGGCCTGGCGATGCTCGAGCGGGTCGGGCTGGCGCACAAGGCGGCCGCCCGCCCCGACGACCTGTCCGGCGGCCAGCAGCAGCGCGTCGCGATCGCCCGGGCGCTCGTCAACGAGCCCGTCCTCATGCTCCTCGACGAGGTCACCTCGGCCCTGGATCCCGAGCTCGTCGGCGAGGTGCTCGACCTCCTGCGCGAGCTCAAGGACGACGGCATGACGATGGTGCTCAACACGCACGAGATGGGCTTCGCGCGGCAGGTCGCCGACACCGTCTGCTTCCTGCACGACGGCGTGATCCACGAGCGGGGCCGCCCCGCCGAGGTGCTCGGGGCGCCGCAGCAGGAGCGGACCCGGCAGTTCCTCGCGCGCCTGCACGCCTGAGCCGCGCGCCGGCCGGTGGTGTCGGTCGCGGCGTGAAAATACATCTGCGCTGGTCGAATCCGCGGCTGTCGGTGGCTCTGGAGGGATGACTGCGGCGACCACCGTCATCCTCTTCGGCGCCACTGGCGACCTCGCCAAGCGCAAGCTCATCCCGGGGATGTTCCACCTCTTCAAGTCCAACCTGCTCGACGACCTGCGGATCGTCGGCACGTCCCTGGACGAGATGACGCCCGATGCCTTCCGCGATCTCGCCCTCGCGGCGATCCGCGAGTTCGGCACCCGCAAGGGGCTCGACGACGAGGACCTGCGCGTCTTCGCCCAGCACCTCGACTACGTGCCGACCTCCGCCGGGCCCGAGGCGCTGCGCGAGGCCGTGCAACGCGCGGAGGACGTGCTCCCCGGCACCGACGAACTGCGGCTGCACTATCTCTCCGTGCCGCCCAAGGCGGCCCTCGCGGCGGTCGACATGATCGGCCAGGCGCGCTTGGTCAAGCGCAGTCGGATCGTCATGGAGAAGCCCTTCGGCACCGATCTGGCGACCGCCGTCGCGCTCAACAAGCAATTGCACGAGACGTTCGATGAGGATCAGATCTTCCGCATCGACCATTTCCTCGGCAAGGAGGCGGCCCAGAACATCCTCGCCTTCCGCTTCGCCAACGGATTGTTCGAGCCGATCTGGCACCGCAATCACATCGACCACATCCAGATCGACGTGCCCGAGACCCTCGGACTGACCCAGCGCGGCGACTTCTACGAGGCGACCGGCGCCTATCGCGACATGGTCGTCACCCACCTGTTCCAGGTCCTGGCGTTCACGGCGATGGAGCCGCCGACCGCGTTGGAGCCCAAGGCGATCAGCCGGGAGAAGAACAAGGTCTTCCGCTCGATGCTCCCCATCGAGCCGCAGGACGCCGTCCGCGGACAATACGTCGGCTATCGCGACGAGCCCGGCGTCAAGGCCGATTCCGAGACCGAGACCTTCATCGCGCTCAAGTGCTATATCGACAACTGGCGCTGGGCGGGCGTGCCCTTCTATCTGCGGACCGGCAAGCGGATGGCCGAAGGCGCCCGGATCATCTCGATCGCCTTCAAGGAGCCGCCGCGCTCGATGTTCCCCGCCGGCTCCGGCGTCGGCGATCACGGGCCCGACCACCTCACGTTCGACCTGTCCGATCAGCCGCGGATGTCGCTGTCCTTCTACGGCAAGCGGCCCGGCCCGGGATACAAGCTCGACAAGCTGTCGATGCAGTTCGCGATGGAGAAGACGAACTGGGCCGGCTCGATCCTCGAGGCCTACGAACGGCTCATCTACGACGCCGTGCGCGGCGACCACACCCTCTTCACCTCCGCCAGCGGCATCGAGCGCCTGTGGGAGCTGAGCCAGCCGCTGCTGGAGAACCCGCCGATCGTGCGGCCCTACAACCCGGGGTCGTGGGGGCCGAACCAGATCCACCAGCTCGTCTCGCCGTTCTCCTGGCGCCTGCCGTTCGAGCGCGCCTGGCGCGACTGACCTCTTCCCGGCACGACGAAGGCCCCCGCTGCAGCGGGGGCCTTCGTCACGGGCATCGGCCGGCTCCGGCGCCGATGCGGGGCGCGGCCGGCCTCAGCCGCCGAACTCCGCCATGCCGGCGCGGGCCTGGTTGAGCCACGCCTCGCGGGCCTCGAGTGCCTCGCGCGCCTTGGCGATCTTCTTGGCGTCCCCGGAGCGCTCGGCCTTCTCCAGATCGCGCCGGTAGCGCTCGAGCGCCGCCTCGGCCTGGCTCGCCAGGCTCGCTGCACGGGCCGCGACCTCGGGGTTCGTCGCCTTCCAGCGCTTGTCCTCGAAGTCGCGGACGGCCTGCTCGACACGGCGCATCGCCTTCTCGATCCGGTCCATGTCGGCGCGCGGCACCTTGCCCGCGGCGTCCCACTTCTCCTGGATGCCGCGCAGGGCGCTCTTCGTCGCGTCGATGTCGCTGATCGGCAGGAGCGCCTGCGCCTGGGTCAGCAGCTCCTGCTTGACGACGAGGTTGGCGCTGAACTCCTCGTTCTCCGCCGCGACGATCGCGTCCTTGGCCGCGAAGAACGAGTCCTGCGCCGCCTTGAAGCGCTTCCACAGGGCGTCGTCGT
>CAKUJB010000113.1 GCA_934661165.1 uncultured Microbacteriaceae bacterium
TCATCCGGCAGCAGGCCGTGACGGTCGACGCCGCTGAGCGCACCGCGATCATCGAGCAGATCCAGGAGCTCGTCGCCGCGGACCTCTCGACCCTCCCGTACCTCCAGGGTGCGCAGGTCGCGGTCGTCGGCTCGACGGTCGAGGGCGCGGTCCTCGACGGCTCGTTCAAGTTCCGCTTCTCGGCGCTCACCAAGGGCTGAGTCAGGCAGGAATCGACACCCGGGAGGGGGTCGCTCGACAGAGCGGCCCCCTCCCACTTGGGTCCCGCGAGGGGCCCGCCACGTGAGAGGATGACGCGGTGAGCGGATTGTGGCGCTATGTGCTGGTGCGCTTCCTGCTCATCTTCCCGACGGTCTTCATCCTCGTCACCCTCGTCTTCGTCTTCATGCGGGGCATCGGCGACCCGATCACGGCGGCGCTCGGCGGTCAGCTCACCCCGGCCCAGCTCGCGGAGCGGGTGCACAGCGCCGGCTACGACCGGCCGGTCCTCGAGCAGTACATCGAGTACCTCGGGCAGGTGCTGCGCGGCGACTTCGGCACGACGCTCACCGACAACCGGCAGGTCACCGAGGTCCTGCTGCACTACGGCACCGCGACGCTCGAGCTCGTCTTCTACTCGCTCATCGTCGCCTTCCTCGTCGGCATCCCGCTCGGCATCGTCGCGGCGAAGGTCCGCGATCGCTGGGGCGACGCCGTGCTGCGGATCTTCGCGGTCCTCATGTACGCGACCCCGGTCTTCTTCCTCGGCCTCGTCCTCAAGCTGGTCTTCACGGTGTGGCTCGGCGTGCTGCCCGCCTCCGGCCGGGCCAATCCGCGCACCGTCATCGCGCTCGATCGCGTCGACGGCTCGACCGGGATCTACCTCATCGATGCGCTCCGCAGCGGCAATCCCGTCTACATCCAGGACGTGCTGCTCCACGCGGTGCTGCCCGCCGTCGCGCTCGGGCTGCTCACCGCCGGCATCTTCCTCCGCCTCGTGCGGACGAACATGATCTCGACGCTGAGCACCGACTACGTTGACGCCGCTCGCTCCCGGGGCGTGGGGGAGTACCGGCTCACGACGGTGCACGCCTTCCGCCCCGCACTCGTGCCGATCATCACCGTCATCGGCCTGCAGATCGCGATGCTCCTCGGGGGCGCGATCCTCACGGAGACGACCTTCGAGTGGAACGGCCTCGGCTCGCAGCTCGCGCTCTACCTCGCGAAGCGCGACTTCGTCGCGGTGCAGGGCATCGTCGCCCTGCTCGCCGTCATCGTCGCCGTCACGAACTTCATCGTCGACCTCGTCGCCGCCGCGATCGACCCGAGGGTGAGGTACTGATGCGCACGCTCACCGCCCTCATCCGTCGACTCCCGGTCATCCGCGAGCTGCGGCAGGCCGTCGGCTGGCAGCGGGGCATGCTCATCGCCGGCCTCGTCATGACGGGGCTCGTCGTGCTCACGGCGGTCTTCGCCCCCGTGCTCGCCCCGTACGGCTGGGCGCAGCTCTCGGATGCGGACGGCAATTTCGGCTCGCAGGTCCCGCCGAACTCGAAGCACCTGCTCGGCACGACCGTCGGCGGCTTCGACGTCCTCTCGCGCGTCATCTGGGGCGCCCAGACGGCCGTGCTCGTCATCATCGTCGCCGTCCTCCTGTCGATCG
This sequence comes from uncultured Microbacteriaceae bacterium, assembly GCA_934661165.1. Taxonomy (GTDB): domain Bacteria; phylum Actinomycetota; class Actinomycetes; order Actinomycetales; family Microbacteriaceae; genus 73-13. The sequence continues at coordinate 1,643 of CAKUJB010000113.1, forward strand.
TGCTCGGCGTGCTCCTCGGCCTCGTCTCGGGCTACATCGGCGGCTGGCTCGACCGCGTCCTCGTCGTCGTCGCCGACGCGATCTACGCCTTCCCGCAGCTGCTCCTCGCGATCGTCGCGGCGATCATGATCTCCGGCGGCCAGTCGGGCCTGTGGTCGGGCCTGCTCGCGACCGGCCTGTCGATCACGGTCATCTTCATCCCGCAGTACTTCCGGGTGATCCGGGCCGAGGTCGTCCGGATCAAGGGCGAGCCGTACGTCGAGTCGGCCCGCGTCATCGGCGCCTCGCCGATCCGCGTCATGGCCGTGCACGTGCTCCGGAACTCGACGCGCACCCTCCCCGTCATCTTCACGCTCAATGCCGCGGAGGCCGTCCTCACGCTCGCCGCCCTCGGCTTCCTCGGCTTCGGCATCGAGCCGACGGCGGCGGCGGAGTGGGGCTACGACCTCAACCGCTCGCGCGCCGACGTCACGAGCGGCATCTGGTGGACGAGCGTCTTCCCGGGCCTCGCGATCGTCATCACCGTCCTCGGCCTCACGCTCATCGGCGAGAGCATGAACGACCTCGCCGACCCCCGGCTGCGCACCCGCCGCCGCGCGTCGGCGAGCGAGCGCACGGACGAGCAGGTCGCGGAGGTCCCGGTCGATGTCGCGGGCCCGATCGCGGCCCCGGACCCGGAGGCGACGCGATGACCGGGACGAATGCGACGGGCGGCACCGCCGTGGAGATCCGGGATCTCCGGGTCGTCTTCGCGACCGACGGCGGGGACGTCGTCGCAGTCGACGACGTCTCGCTCCGCGTCGCGCCGGGGGAGATCCTCGCGCTCGTCGGCGAGTCCGGCAGCGGCAAGTCGGTCACCGCGCGGACGCTGCTCGGGCTGCTCCCGGAGCACGCTCGGGCGAGCGGCTCGGTGCGGATCGGCGGCGCCGAGGTCCTCGGCGCCGACCGCGCGACGCTGAAGTCGATCCGCGGGTCGAGGGCCGCCATGGTCTTCCAGGAGCCGTCGACGGCGCTCAACCCCGTCTTCACGGTCGGCTGGCAGATCGCGGAGGCGCTGCGCGTGCACCGCGGCCTCGGGCGGCGGGCCGCGCGGGCCGAGGCGATCGAGATCCTCCGCAAGGTCGGGCTGCCCGAGCCCGAGGTCCGCGTCGACTACTACCCGCACCAGCTCTCGGGCGGACAGAAGCAGCGCGTCGTCATCGCGGCCGCGCTCGTGCTCGACCCCGAGGTCATCATCGCCGACGAGCCGACGACGGCGCTCGACGTCACGGTGCAGGCGCAGATCCTCGACCTGCTGCGCCGCTGCCGCGACGAGTTCGGCGCCGCGATCGTCATCATCACGCACAACATGGGCGTCGTCGCCGACCTCGCCGACACCGTCGCCGTCATGCGCAACGGCCTCGTCGTCGAGACGGCACCGGTCCGGGAGCTCTTCGCCTCGCCGCGCGAGGCCTACACCCGCGAGCTGCTCGCCGCCGTCCCGCGCATCGAGCTCGGCGCGCCCGCGCCGCAGGCGGCCTCGGACGCCGCCCCGATCGTCACGGCGCGCGAGCTCGAGATCGTCTTCCCCGGCGGTCTCGGCCGCAAGGGTTTCCGCGCGGTGCGCGGCGTCGACTTCGAGATCGCCCCGGGCGAGGTCGTCGGCCTCGTCGGCGAGTCCGGGTCGGGCAAGACGACGATCGGCCGGGCGATCGCGGGCCTCACGCGCGCGACGGGCGGCTCGCTCGACGTGCTCGGCGTCGACGTCGTCGCGGCGGGGGAGCGCGGACTCGGCCCGCAGCGCCGCCGCCTCGGCTTCGTCTTCCAGGACCCCGCCGCGAGCTTCAACCCGCTGCGAACGATCGGCAAGGCGATCGCGGAGCCGATCGCCGTCCACGGCACGGCGGCGGAGCGCGCCGACGCGGACCGGCGGGTCCGGGAGCTGCTCGAGGCGGTCCGGCTGCCGGGCGCATTCGCCGATCGCTTCCCGCACGAGTTGTCGGGCGGCCAGCGACAGCGGGCGTCGCTCGCGCGCGCGCTCGTGCTCGGCCCGGAGCTGCTCATCGCCGACGAGCCGACGAGCGCGCTCGACGTGTCGGTGCAATCCTCCGTCCTCGACCTCTTCGACGAGCTGCACAGCGAGTTCGGCTTCGCCTGCCTCTTCATCACGCACGACCTCGCGG
>CAKUJB010000114.1 GCA_934661165.1 uncultured Microbacteriaceae bacterium
CCGAGCAGACACTGCGTGCCGCAGAGCCGCAGCACCCGACCCAGGCGACCGCGCCGAGCACCGTCACCGAAGGAGCGTGATGTCCTCCGATCCCGGAGCCGTCCCCGACGTCCCCGAGCGCGTCGTCGTGCTCGTGCCGACGTACAACGAGGCGCAGAGCCTGCCCGAGCTCGTCGCTCAGGTCCGCCAGGTCGCCCCCGACGTCGACGTCTGCGTCATCGACGACAACTCCCCGGACGGCACGGGCGCCATCGCCGACGAGCTCGCCGCGGCCGACCCACGCGTCCACGTGATCCACCGGGCCCTCAAGCAGGGGCTGGGCGCGGCCTATCTCGAGGGCTTCGCCTGGGCGCGGGCGCGCGGCTACGACGCGCTCGTGGAGATGGACGCCGACGGCTCGCACCGCCCGGTGGACCTGCCCCGACTCATCGAGGCGGCGCGCGACGCCGATGTCGTCATCGGCTCGCGCTGGGTGCCCGGGGGAGAGGTCGTCAACTGGCCGCAGCGGCGCAAGGCCCTCTCGCTCGGCGCCAACGCCTACACGCGTGCGCTGCTCGGCATGCCGGTCCGCGACGCGACGGCCGGCTTCCGCCTCTACCGCGCGCGGGCGCTCGACGTCATCGGCCTGCACGACGTCGCCTCCCAGGGCTACTGCTTCCAGGTCGATCTCACGTGGCGCGCGATCCGGGCGGGGCTGCGGGTCGTCGAGGTGCCGATCACCTTCGTCGAGCGCCGCCACGGTGCCTCGAAGATGAGCGGTGACGTCGTCCGCGAGTCGATGCGCCGCGTCGCCTGGTGGGGCGCCGGCTATCGCGCCGGCCAGGCCCGTGACGCCGCTCAGCGCCTGCTCAGCCGACGAGGAGAGTCATGACCACGAAACGCCGCCCGCTCGCCTTCACCGTCCTCGCGGTCGCCCTGCTCGTCGTGCCGCTCCTGGAGATCCTCGCGATCATCCAGGTCGGGCGCGTCATCGGCGGCTGGCAGACCGTCGCCCTCCTGCTCCTCCTGTCGACGCTCGGTGCCTGGCTCGTGCGTCGGGAGGGGTCGCGCACCTGGGACGCCCTGCGGTCGGCCCTGACGAGCGGGCAGATGCCCGCCGCTCAGCTCGTCGACGCGGCCCTCGTGCTCGTCGGCGGCGTGCTGCTCCTCGCGCCGGGCTTCCTCAGCGACATCGTCGGCTTCTTCTTCATCCTCCCGATGACACGCCCGATCACCGGGCGTTGGCTCCAGGCGATCGTCGAGCGCCAGCTCCTCGCGCGCGCCGGGATCGTCCGCGGCACCGTCCGCTGAGGCGAGCTACCCGCGCGAGGCTCAGTGCAGCTCGCGCAGGGCGTCCTCCCGACTGTCGAAGAGCCTGGGCTCGACCCGCCCGTGCTCGAAGGCAGCGCCCATCCGCGCGCGGAAGAACGCGTTCGAGGTGTAGCGCGTCGCGTCGCTGTAGTAGCGGTCCATGAGCCCCTGCACCATCTCGACATACGGCTCGACGAGCTCGGGCACGATCGAGAACTGGTCGTAGGTGACGATCGCCGCGACCTTGGTGTCCAGCGGCTCCAGGCAGTCGGCGACGGCCTGGCGAATCCGCTCGATGTCGGTCGTGCTGCGCACCTCCAGGCCCTCGAAGTCGATGTAGAAGCGTCGCTTGGCCAGGTCGAGGGTGAGTCGGTCCGCGATCGGGGCGTCGAGCACGTCGGAGCGCAAGTCCATCGATCCCGGCGCGAAGATGCGCGGGTCCATCGCCAGGAGAGGCTCCGCCACGGCCGGCCGAAAAGCCATGTGCGCCATGATGTCCCGCTCCACGTCGATGCCCGGCGCCACCTCGACGAGCTCGAGCCCGCTGTCGCCCGAGGGCGTCCGCACGAGCCGGAACACGCACCGCTCGGTGACGTAGAGGACCCGTTGGCCGCGGCGTAGGGCCTCGGCGCCGGAGAAGGTGCGGTGCTCGACCTCCTCGACGAATTTGACGACCGCGCCCTCGGTGACGATCTCCACCTGCCCGTCGGTGACCCGGGTCGCCAGACCGCCGGCGGTGAACGTGCCGACGAAGACGACGGCCGCCGCGTTCTGGGAGATGTTGATGAAGCCGCCCGCCCCGGCCAGGCGCGGGCCGAACTTCGACACGTTGAGGTTGCCGTGCCGATCCGCCTGCGCGAGGCCGAGGACCGCGATGTCGAGCCCGCCGCCGTCGTAGAAGTCGAACTGACTCGGCTGGTCGACGATCGCCTGACTGTTCGTCGCGGCGCCGAAATTCAGCCCGCCCGCGGGGATGCCGCCGATGACGCCGGGCTCGGCGGTGAGCGTGAGCAGGTCGATGATCCGCTCCTCGGCCGCGACCGCCGCGACCCCTTCGGGCATGCCGATGCCGAGGTTGACGACGTCGTTGGCCCGCAGCTCCATCGCGGCGCGACGGGCGATCGCCTTGCGCGGGCCGTCCGGCATCGCCGCCAGCGCGGAAGAGGGCACCCGCACCGGCTGGGCGAAGGCGGCGGAGTAGGGCTCGATGAACGTCTGGTGGTGGTATTCCGGCTTCTCGGCCACGACGACACAGTCCACGAGCACGCCCGGCACCTTGACCTCGCGGGCGTTGAGGGTGCCGCGGTCGGCCACCTGCTCGACCTGCGCGATGACGATGCCCCCGCTGTTGCGCGCGGCCATCGCGATCGCCTGCGCCTCGAGGGTGAGCGCCTCCCGCTCCATCGTGAGGTTGCCGTCGAGGTCGGCGGTCGTCGCCCGGATGATGCCGACGTCGATGCGCAGCGCCGAGTAGAAGAGGTACTCCTCGCCCTTGATCTGCATCACCTCGACGAGATCCTGGGTCGTCCGGTCGTTGAGCTTGCCCCCGCCGTGCCGAGGGTCGACGAACGTGCCGAGCCCGACCCGCGTCAGGGTGCCGGGCTTGCCGGCGGCGATGTCGCGGTAGAGGTGACAGATGACGCCTTGGGGCAGGTTGTAGGCCTCGATGGCGCCCGCGACTGCCAGTGCCTGGAGCCTGGGCACGAGACCCCAGTGCCCGCCGATGACCCGCCGGACGAGCCCCGCGTGGCCGAGGTGGTTGAGGCCCCGCTGCCCGCCGTCGCCCTGGCCGGCCGCGTAGAGCAGCGTCAGCCCCGTCGGGGCCCCCTGGGCGAGGAAGCGCTCCTCGAGCGCGACGGCGATGTTCTCGGCGAAGCCGATGCCGACGAAGCCCGAGGTCGCCACGGTGTCGCCGTCGTGGATCAGCTCGACGGCCTGCGCAGAGCTGACGATCTTGCCGGAGGAACCGTCCAGCAGGGGATGGGCGTGGGCGCGCATGACTCTCCTCGGCGACATCGACGGCAGACGGGGCGACCGTCGGACTGCAGGGGGCCGTCTGTCACGAGGTCGATGGGGGAGGACGGGCCGGCCCGGTATCGCGACAGCCTAGGTGAACACGACGGTGGCCCTCCCCGAGATCGGGAAGGGCCACCGGTGTCTGTCTGTCCGTGTGTCGATGCCTGTCGGCGACGACGCTCAGGCGCTGCGCTTGACCTCACCGCGCGAGGCGCGCAGCAGGTCGAGCCGCTCGGCGAGGAGCTCCTCGAGCTCGCCCACGGAGCGGCGCTCCAGGAGCATGTCCCAGTGCGTGCGGGCCGCCTTGACGGGCTTCTGCGCGACCTCGGGGCCGTCGACGAGCTTGGCCTCCTGCCCGCAGCGGCACTCCCACACCGGGGGGACATCCGCCTCGACCGAGAAGGGCAGCTCGCTCACGTGCTGGTTCGAGCACACGTACCGGGTGATCCGGCGCTCGGACA
>CAKUJB010000115.1 GCA_934661165.1 uncultured Microbacteriaceae bacterium
GACCGAGGCAGGAATGGGCGCCGCGCCCCCGCCTGCCGCCTCGCCCGGGCCGCGGCGCGCGCTCGCCCGGCGGATCCTCGCCTTCGCGGGCGTGCCGTTCATCTCGCTCATCGCGCCGTTCCTCTTCCTCCCGGTCCTCGCGCGGATCGCGGGGGAGGACGCCTGGGTCGCGATCGCGGTGGGCACCTCGGTCGGCGCGTTCGCGGCGCTCATCGCCGGCCTCGGCTACCCGACGCTCGCGCCGCCCGAGGTCGCGGTCCGGGACGCGCACGGACGCCGCCGCTTCCTCGCGACGAGCCTCCACGCCCGGCTGCCGCTGTGGTACGGGGCGGCCGCCGTTGCACTGCTCGTCGCCGTCCTGCTCGCGCCGCCGAGCCACGGCATCGAGGCGGGGCTCATGGCGCTCGCCTCGAGCCTCGCGGGCCTCGCGCCGACGTGGCACTGGATCGGCGTCGGCCGCGTCGCCCCGATGCTCTGGTCCGAGGTGCTGCCGCGGCTCGCGGCGACGATCGCGGCGGCGGGCATCCTGCTGCTCGGCGGCGCGGTCATCTGGTACCCGGCGCTCCTGCTTTTCGTTGCGCTCGTCGGCCCCGGCGTCGTCTACTGGCTCGTCGCGGGCCGCGAGCTCCTCGCCGTCGACCCCCGCGCGGTGCGCCGGGTCTACCGCGAGCACCCGCCCGCCGTCATCGCCGAGACAGCCGCGGGCGCGTACAACTCGCTCGCCGTCACCTTCGTCGCCGCGTTCGCCCCCGTCGCGGCGGCCGCGCAGTATGTCTCGGGCGACCGCGCCTACCGCGTCGGCCAGTACGCGGTGTCCGCGCTCGGCAACGCCCTCCAGGGGTGGACCGTCGAGTCGGGGCCCCAGCGCATCGCGGCGCGGCTGCGCGTCGTCGTCCTGCTCCATGCCGCCCTCGGCATGCTCGGCCTCCTCGCCTTCGGCCTCCTCGGGCCCTGGCTCACGGCGCTCCTCTTCGGCGACGTCGTCGCGATCGACGCGCTCACCGCGTGGGGCTTCGGCGTCGCGACGCTCGGCGTCTCGCTCGGGACCGCCTTCGGGCGGATCGGGCTCATCGTGCACGGCGCGCGTCGCGCATTCATGACCTGCGTCCTCGTGGCCGCAGGGATCGGGGTGACGGGGCTCATCGTCGGTGCGGCGCTCTTCGGTGCGGCGGGCGCGGCCTGGGGGCTCGGGATCGCGGAGGCGTGCTCGGCGGCGCTGCAGGGGGGCGTGCTCCTTGCGGTGATGCGGCGGTCTGCCGCGTCGTGACCGGCGCGCTCTGCGAAGATGGTCCGGTGACGCGCCGCCTGCTGAGACTCGCCATCGTGCCGCTGCTCGCATTCGTCGCACTGCTGTCGTGGGCGCTCGCCTCACCGATCGGCGCTGGGCCGGACGATGACTACCACCTCGTCTCGATCTGGTGTGCGAGCCCGACGGGGGGCGGGGGGCTGTGCGAGCCGGGTGCGACCCCGGGGGAGCGGCTCGTCGACGAGCGGCTCGTCGACGTCGCGTGCTTCGCGCAGGATCCCGCCGAGTCGGCGGCGTGCCAGGCGTGGGACGAGGGCGCCCTCGTGCCGACCGAGCGCGGCAACTTCGTCGGGGAGTACCCGCCGGTCTACTACGCGGTACACGGCCTGCTCGCGAGCGCCGACATCCAGGCCTCGGCGATGTGGATGCGTGTCCTCACGATCATCCTCTTCCTCGGCGCCGCAGGGCTCACGACCTGGCTCGCGCCGCCGCGCGTGCGGGACGCGGCGATGTGGGGCTGGCTTGTGACGAGCCTGCCGCTCGGCCTCTCCCTCGTCGGGTCGAACAATCCGAGCACCTGGGCCGTCATCGGCGTCGGCGTCGCCTGGTCGGCGCTGCTGGCCTGGTACGAGTCGCCGCCCGGTGCGCGGCGGTGGGCGGCCGGGGGGCTCTTCGCCGCCGCGGTGATGGGTTCCGCCGGGTCCCGGGCCGACGCGGCGATCTACGTGGGCTTCGCGATTGCCGTCGTGCTCGCACTCACCTTCCGGCCGACGCGCGCGTGGTGGCTGCGCACGATCCTCCCGGTCGTGGCGGGGCTGAGCGCGGCTGTGTTCTTCCTCACCGCCCAGCAATCGTCGAGCGCGACGAATGGGTTCTCCGGCGGCTCAGGCAGCGTGGCGCCAGGAGCGGCCCTCCCCCCGACCGCCTACATTCCCGCACCCGGGACTCCGGTCGGCGAGGTCTTGACTGGCGGCGACCTCTTCGTGTCGAACGCTCTTAACGTGCCGTTCCTCTGGTCCGGGGTCTTCGGCACCTGGGGCATCGGCTGGCTCGACACGATGGTGCCGTGGGTCGTGTCGCTCGCGGCCATCGCCGTCTTCGTTGGTGTACTCGCCTACGGGCTGCGGGTCAAGGACTGGCGGCTGACCGCGGTCGTCGTCGCGGCCGGAGTCGTCCTCTGGGCGGTCCCCGTCTACGTCCTGCAGGCCGGCGGCGACCTCGTCGGCGAGCAGGTGCAGCCGCGGTACCTGCTCCCGCTCATCGTGCTCTTCGCGGGACTCGCGATGCTCGCCCCCCGTGGCCGCTCGGTCACGATCGGTCGCGTGCCCGCCTGGGTCTTCGCCGTCGCGCTCGCGGCGGCCAACTTCATCGCCCTCCACATCGTCATGCAGCGCTACATCGTCGGCATCGACGGGGTCGCGCCGCTGCTCGCGTCGGGTGCCGAGTGGTGGTGGGGCGGCGCACCGCCCCCCGACCTCGTGTGGCTCGTGGGCTCGCTCGCGTACGGCGTGCTCGTTGTGTTGCTCATTGGACGAATGCGCCGGGGTGCGGAGGTGCTCTCGTGACGTCCCTCAAGCGAATCGGTGCCGCAGCTGTCCTCGTGGTGCTCGCATTCATCGCGCTTGCCGCCTGGATGTTTGCCGCGCCGGTCGGCAGCTCGTGGGACGACAGCTACCATCTGGTCTCGATCTGGTGCGGGGGAGCAGACAACGGGGTCTGCCTGCCTGGCGAGACACCGAACGAGCGGATTATCCCGGCGCCGCTACAACATGTCGACTGCCACCTGGAGCAGCCCGCGGTGTCGGCCATGTGCCAGGACAAGGCATGGGCGCTCGATGGGACATGGGTGGTGCAGCACGGGGGAAACTTCGCCTCGGGCGAGTACCCGCCAGTCTTCTATGCAGCCATGTCGGTCCTAGCGAGCGAGGACGTTCAGGGCTCGGTGTTGATCCAGCGCACGCTCACGATCGCGCTCTCCCTTGGGGTGACCATCGCGATTGCGGCAGTGCTGGGGGTTCGGGCTCGTCGTGCGCTCTTGTGGACTTGGGTGCTCCTGGCGGTGCCATTCGGCATGTTCCTCATCTCGACGAACAATCCGAGTGCGTGGGGCACCGTCGGTGTCGTGTCCGCGCCGTTCGCACTCTTGGCTTGGTACAAGGCCGAGCGATCCGCTGGTCGGGTCGGGGCCGGGGCACTGTACGTCCTGTCGATGTTCATGGCAGCGGGCTCGCGAAGCGACACGGCGCTCCTAGCAGGGCTGGCGACCGCGATCGCCATGCTGCTCACGGTCGATTGGTCGCGCGCATGGTGGCTCCGATCAATCCTGCCGATCGTGATGGGACTGGTGGCCCTCGCGTTCTTCCTTGCCGCGCGTCAATGGGGTGTCGTGACTGGCGGATTTGGCGGAGGGGGCAACTATGTTGCCGCGGATGAGTACCCGTTGTCGGGGTTCGCGCTCCTCGCCTATAACTTGCTCAATGCCCCGATCCTCTGGGCAGG
>CAKUJB010000116.1 GCA_934661165.1 uncultured Microbacteriaceae bacterium
CTCCGCGCCACCGGTCGAGACCTGGATGATGCCGTCGGAGTTGGCCTCGGCGAAGCCGCGGATCGCGGCGGTGATGGTCTGGCTCGAGGTGGTGTTGATCGCCGGGTAGGCGAAGGATCCGGCCTTCGCCCGGTCGAGCATGTCGGCGTAGACCTCGGGGGTTGCGATGGGCACTGAAACTCCTCACGTCGGGGTTCGTGTGTTCGGCCGCCCGTGACGCTGCCTGGACCGGCGAGGACGGGCCTGCGCCGGCGCGTGCGTCGGATCGTGCGGGGCGGGCGACCTTGACCGCTGCCCATCCTATGCCGCAGGCCCTGCCGCAGAACCAGGGAGGAACGTCCCACCTCCTGCGGCGATCCCGACTCCTTGCGCGAGGCGCGACCTCGACGCCGCCGCTGCACCCCTTGACGGTTCACCCGCGCTCCCCTACGTTCTATCGCCATGACCTCAAACGTTCTAGGTCCGCAGCGACGCGGACCCGCCAGGAGGACCTGATGGCCGACATCACGAGGCGAGCCCTCCTCGGGCTCCTCGGCGCCGGGGCGCTCGCGGGGACGGCGGCCTCGTGGCCGCGGCTCACGGCGGCCGACATCCCGGGCCGCAACCAGGACGTGCTCAACGTCGCGATCCTCGGCACGAGCCAGGACGCGGCGGCCCGCACCGAACTCGTCAAGGCGTTCAACGCCAAGCACCCCGACATCCCCGTGCGGATCCAGGCGATCCAGGGCGCGGACTGGAGCAACTTCTTCGCCAAGATCCTCACGATGGTCGCCGCCGGCACCCCACCGGACGTCTGCATCGTCGCGACCGAGGGCGCCCAGCTCTTCGCGGACCGGCTCGCCGAGCCGCTCGACGCCTACGTCAAGCGAGACAAGGCCGAGGTGCAGGGCTACTTCGACGACGTGCACCCGAGCCTCATCGAGGCGTTCATGTACCGCGGCAGCCTCTACCAGCTGCCGATCGACTTCAACGCGGCGAACGCCTACTTCAACACCGCGGCCCTCACCAAGGCCGGGCTCGAGCTGCCCGGTCCCCAGTGGAACCACGAGGACTTCCTCGCGACGGCCCGGGCGATGCGCAAGGCGAACACCGGCTCGTTCGTGCCCTACTACTGGACGAACCGCCTCTTCGGCGGCGTCGTGCCGTGGCTCTACGTCAACGACACGAGCTTCCTCACCGAGGAGAAGGCGCCCGGCGGCGAATGGCTGTGGGACAGCTTCTACCAAGGCAATTCCGCAGCGGCCGGGCGCAGCGGCGGGTTCCTCTGGGAGTCGCCGAACGCGCAGGATCCGCGCGTCGCGGAGTCCTTCGAGTTCCTGCGCGAGATCGTCGCCGAAGGTCTGGGCACCAGCCCGGCGCAGGGCGGCGGCACCGAGCTCGTCGCGCAGTTCGCCGGCGGCTCGATCGGCATGACGCCCGCCGGCGGCTACTGGGTCAACGGCCTGAAGGAGGCCGGGATGACCCAGGCGGACTACGACGTCCAGTTCTTCCCCAAGTGGCGCAGTCAGACGCACCAGTTCGGCGCCGCGGGATACGCGCTCATGAAGACCTCGCAGCGCAAGGACGAGGCCTGGGAGTGGATCAAGTTCTGCATCTCCCGCGAGGGCATGAAGCTCGCCCTGCCCAAGCCGGACACGACGCCGACGCGCCGCTCGATGTGCAACGAAGCGCTCTACGGCCAGGTCGGGCCCAAGCACTGGAAGGTCTTCTACGACACCCTCGATCAGCTGCCGTGCAAGCCGATCCCGGCGCCGCCGCAGCAGGCCGCCGTCGAGACCGCCCTCATCAAGAACGTGCTCGGCGCCGTCACCGGCAGCCAGGCCAACCTGAAGCCCGCCCTCTCGAGGATGCAGCGTGACCTCGAGCTCGCCCTGAGGAAGTCCGTATGAGCGCCGCTCTGCCCGTCGCCGCCGCCGACCCAACGCCCCGCGACGTCCACGTCCACTCCCCTGAGCAGCGCCGCACCGCCCGGTCGCGCTCGCTCCTGGCGATCGTCTTCCTCGCACCGACGGTCATCGGGATCACGCTCTTCACGCTCATCCCGATCGTCGGCTCGCTGCTCCTGGCGTTCTTCAGCTGGGACATCATCACCCCGCCCCGCTTCGTCGGCCTGAGCAACTTCGCGGACATCGCGATGGATCCGACGGTGCGCGTCAGCTTCCTCAACACGATCGGCTTCGTCATCATCGCGGTGACGTTGCAGCTCAGCGTGGCCCTCGGGCTCGCCGTGCTCGTCCAGAGCAAGATGCCGGACGCGTGGCGCGCGTTCTTCCGCTCGGTCTTCTTCTTCCCGCTCATCCTCTCGGCCTCGAGCGTGTCGATCATGATGAGCTACCTCTTCAACCAGGAGTTCGGGCTGGTCAACTACCTGCTCGGCTTCATCGGGATCCCGAACGTGCCGTGGCTGAACTCCGAGCTCGGGGCGATCGTCATGGTGATCCTCGTCTACGTCTGGCAGAACTTCGGCTTCAGCTTCCTGCTCTTCCTCGGCGGGCTCGCCTCGATCCCGGTCGAGGTCTATGAGGCGAGCTCGATCGACGGGGCCACCGGCTGGCGTCAGTTCCAGCGGATCACGCTGCCCCTGGTGAGCCCGACGATGCTCGTCGCGTCGGTCATGGCGATCATCGCGGCGCTGCAGATCTTCGACCAGCCCTACGTGCTGACCCGCGGCGGGCCCGGCGACGCGACCCGCACCGCCGTCATGGTGATCTACGAATCCGCCTTCCAGCAGCTGCAGTTCGGCCGCGCCTCGGCCGTCGGCGTCGTCCTGACCGTGCTCATCATGCTCGTCACGGCCGCCCAGTTCCGCCTGTCCCGCCGATTCGTCTTCTACAGCTGAGGTGCTGCCATGACCACTACCACCGCCCCCACGCGGCCTCCGGTGCCGGCCCGACGCCGCCTCGCCTTCTCCGGATCGGGCGTCGCGAAGGCGATCGTCCTCGTCGTCGCCACGCTCCTCACACTCGGCCCGGTCCTGTGGACCGTCTCGACCTCGCTGCGGCCCGTCACCGAATCGCTCGGCGCGACGCCGACGCTCTGGCCGACGAGCCTGGACTTCGGCTCCTACCGTGACGTCTTCACGGAGATCGACATGGTGCTGCTCCTGTGGAACAGCGTCCTCGTCACAGCCCTGTGTGCGATCGGTCAGATGATCACCGCCGCGATGGCCGGCTACGTCTTCGCGAAGATCCCCTTCAAGGGCCGCGAGTGGATCTTCGCCGTCGTGCTCGCCACGATGATGGTGCCGATGCAGGTGACGATCGTGCCGGTCTTCATGCTGATCCGCGGCATGGGCCTGGCCGACACACTGCTCGCCCTCATCCTCCCGGCGATCCCGACGGCCTTCGGCACGTTCCTCATGCGGCAGTACTTCATGGGTCTGCCCGACGAGCTCGGCGAGGCCGCGCAGATCGACGGCGCGGGGCCGTGGCGGACGTTCTTCTCCGTCTACGCGCCCCTGGCCACACCTGGGCTGGCGATCGTCGGGATCCTCGCGTTCAACTACCACTGGAACGAGTTCTTCCGGCCGCTCATCATGACGATCAGCGAGGAGAACTTCACGCTCCCGCTCGGTCTCGTGTCGCTCCAGGGCAACATGGGGACCGGCTCGGTCGCGACCGTGCTCGCCGGCGTCGTGATCTCGATGATCCCCGCGCTCGTCGTCTTCATCTTCGGCCAGCGGACCCTGCGCGAAGGCCTGACCGCTGGCATCCACCGCTGACCCGACGCCCGCCCCCTACCTCCC
>CAKUJB010000117.1 GCA_934661165.1 uncultured Microbacteriaceae bacterium
CACCCGCACCCCGTGCGGGGCGGGCGGCAGCCGCGCATCCTCTTCGGCACGCAGGCGGCGACGCGGCCGCCGACGTTCGTGTGCTTCACGAGCGGCTTCCTCGACCCGCAGTACCGGCGCTTCATCCAGCGGCGGCTGCGCGAGGTCTTCGGCTTCGAGGGCAGTCCGATCCAGGTGAACGTGCGGGTGCGGGAGCGCCGGACCCGCTAGCCCGGCGTCCCGCGACCGGTCACGCCTCCGGCTGCTGCCCGCGCGCGGCCTTCGCCGCCTCGTACTTGACGCGGACGTCGTCCATGTCGAGGCCCTTCACCTGCTCGATGAGGGACTCGAGCGCCTGACCGGGCAGGGCGCCCGGCTGGCCGAAGACAGGGATGCCGTCGCGGTAGATCACGAGCGTCGGGATCGAGCTGATCCCGTACTCGGCGGCGAGCTGCTGCTGGTCCTCGGTGTCGACCTTCGCGAAGGTGATGTCGGGGTGCGTCTCGCTCGAGCGCTCGAAGATGGGGGCGAACTGGCGGCACGGGCCGCACCACGCCGCCCAGAAGTCGATGAGGACGATGCCGTCCTTGACCGTCTCGTCGTGGATGTCCTTGGTCAGCTCGATCGTAGCCATGCCCTAGTGAACCACGCGGGCCTGGCAGGCATTCCCCGCAGGCCCCCGGGCTCAGTGCCCGGCGACGGGCGGTCCGGACAGCTCGCCCTCGGGCCGGCGCACGAGGAACGCGAGGCCGATGAGGAGGACGAATGCGCATGCCGCGACGAGGTAGGCGGTGTGGACCCCGGTGGCGATCGCCTCCGGCGAGCTCGCGCCCTGGCCGAGCGCCGTCGTGCTCGTGACGGTGTACAGCGCGACGAGCGCGGCGGTGCCGGCGGCCCCGGCGAGCTGCTGCGTCGTGCCGAGCATCGCCGAGCCGTACGGGATGAGCCGGCCGGGCAGCGAGCCGAGCCCTGCGGTGAAGAGCGGGGAGAAGAGGAGCGCGAGGCCGGCCGAGAGCAGGATGTGCAGGCCGACGACGGTCCAGAACGTCGCGTCGATCGTGTAGAACATCGCCATGAGCCAGAGCGCCCCGGTCGCGATGATCGCGCCGGGCACGACGAGCGGGCGCGGGCCGAGCCGGTCGTACCAGCGGCCGACGATCGGACCGGCGAAGCCCATGAGCAGGCCGCCCGGGAGCATCATGAGCCCGGACTCGAACTCGCTGTAGCCGAGCGACTGCTGCGTGTAGATCGGCAGCAGCACGATGGTGCCGAAGAGGATCGCGCAGAGCATGACGACGCAGAGGATCGACCACAGGTAGCCGGGGACGGCGAGGATGCGCAGGTCGATGAGCGCCCGGTCGTCCTGCTGCAGGCGCAGCTGACGCCAGACGAAGAGCGCGAGCATGACGGCGCCGACGAGCACGGGGTACAGCGGCTCGACGATCGCCTTGCCCTCGACGGCGTGGCCGAGCTCGGTGAGGCCGAAGACGAGGCCGCCGAAGCCGAGCGCCGCGAGCAGGACCGAGAGGAGGTCGGTGCGCACGTCCTCGGGGTCGAGCACGTTGCGGACCTTGAGGATGCCGACGATGAGGGCGGCGATCGCGATCGGCAGGATGATGAGGAAAATGGCGCGCCAGTCGAAGGCCGTGAGCACGAGCCCGCCGACCATCGGCCCGAGCGCGGGGGCGGCGGCCATGACGATCGCGACGCGGCCCATCATGCGGCCGCGGTCGCGCGGCGGCACGAGCTCCATGACCGTCGTCATGAGCAGCGGCATCATGACGCCGTTGCCCATCGCCTGCACGACGCGCCCGCCGACGAGCACCTCGAAGCCCGGCGCGATCGCGCACAGCGCCGTCCCGATGACGAAGAGCGTCATGGCGGCGAGGAAGATGCGCCGGGTCGAGTAGCGCCGGATGAGGAAGCCCGACATCGGGATGACGACCGCCATCGTCAGCATGTACGCGGTCATGAGCCACTGGACGCTCGCCGCGTCGATCTCGAGCGACGCCATGATCCGGGGCAGCGCGACGCCGACCACCGTCTCGTTGAGGAAGACGACGAAGGCGGAACCGACGAGGAGCCAGATGACGAGCTTGTGGGCAGGCGTCAAGCCGCCTGATCCGGTGTCGTGGTCCGGCCGAGCAGTGGTGGGAATGGGTGCGGTCTCGGACATCTCGCCGTTCAACTTAGGGGATGCCGCTGACATTCCCCCTCGGCGAACATTTTTTCGGTTCAGCCGTCCCGCGGCATCCGGTCGCGCTCGTACGTGATCGTCGTGTAGCCGTGCGGCGCGGGCCGCCCGTCGGCGCCGAGGCTCACGTAGACGATGCGGTCGATCGAGAGGATCGCCTTCCGCGTGATCATGTTCCGCACCGCGGCGCGCATCGTCAGCGAGGTGCGGCCGAAGTGGGTCGCGCGCATTCCCAACTCGATGATGTCGCCCTGCACCGCGGAGGCCTCGAAGTTGATCTCGGAGATGAATTTCGTCACGACCCGCGGGTTGCCGAGCTGGAGGATCGCGTAGATCGCGGACTCCTCGTCGATCCACTTGAGGAGGCTGCCGCCGAAGAGCGTGCCGTTCGCGTTGAGGTCCTCGGGCCGCACCCACTTGCGCGTGTTGAAGTTGATCTCCGCGTCGTCCAGGATCCCGTCCACGACCCCAGGGTAGTCAGGGACCGGTCGCCGCAGGGAGGAATGCGCGGGGCAGGAATGCGCCACGTCGCCGTGCGATGCTGGGTCGCGTGAGTGAGCGCATCAGGATCGGCATCGTCGGCTACGGGAACCTCGGGCGCGGCGTCGAGACCGCGATCGGGCTCAGCGAGGATCTCGAGCTCGTCGGCGTCTTCACGCGACGCGACCCGGGAAGCGTCACGACGGCGGGCGCGCCCGCTTATTCGATGGCAGCGCTCGACGAGGACCGCGACGACCTCGACGTGCTCGTGCTGTGCGGGGGCTCGCGCGACGACCTGCCCGTGCAGACCCCCGCGCTCGCGGCCCGCTACTCGGTCGTCGACAGCTATGACAATCACTCGCGCATTCCTGACCATTTCGCCGCGGTCGACGCCGCCGCGCGCGCGGCCGGCACGACGGCGATCATCTCGGTCGGGTGGGATCCGGGCCTCTTCTCCCTCAACCGCCTCGTCGGCGAGGCGATCCTGCCGCAGGGCGAGACGTACACGTTCTGGGGGCGCGGGCTCAGCCAGGGGCACTCGGACGCGCTGCGGCGCGTGCCCGGCGTCGCCGCCGGCGTCCAGTACACGATCCCGTCCGAGGACGCGATCGCTCGCGTGCGGGCGGGGGAGCGCCCCGAGCTCGCGGTGCGCGAGCGGCACACGCGCGAGTGCTGGGTCGTGCTCGAGCCGGGCGCAGACGCCGAGGCAGTGCGGGCGGCGATCGTCGGCATGCCGGACTACTTCGAGCCGTACGACACGACCGTGCACTTCATCACCGCGGACGAGCTCGCGCGGGACCACGCGGGCATGCCGCACGGCGGCTTCGTCATCCGCAGCGCCTCGTCGTCGCCCGGCGTCGAGCAGGTCATCGAGAACCGGCTCGAGCTCGCCTCGAACCCCGAGTTCACCGCGAGTGTGCTCGTCGCGTACGCGCGGGCGGCAGCGCGGCTGGCGCGCGCGGGCGATCACGGTGCGAAGACGGTGTACGACGTCGCGCCGGGGCTGCTCTCTCCGCGGTCGGCGGCGGAGCTGCGGGCTGGTCTGCTGTAGGTCGCGGGGCCGGGTAGACTCGTACAGCTTTGTCACGG
>CAKUJB010000118.1 GCA_934661165.1 uncultured Microbacteriaceae bacterium
CCATGCCGTCGACGCCCAGGGCGTAGCTCACGCCGAACTGCGGGATCCAGTCGTGCTGCTCGGCGAGCTGGAACTGGGCGCTCGCGCCGGGCTGGAACTGCAGCGCTGCGGCGATCGAGGCGAGCAGCGTCGCGACCGAGAAGCCCAGGGCCACGGTGCGCCCGGCGGGCGAGCGACCCATGAGGACGAGGGCGACGGCTCCGACGAGCGGGATCAACCCGATCGTCGTCAGCCAGGGGAAGGCCGCCATCAGGGACGTTTGGGACATCACTGCACCACCCACAGGGCACCGAGGACGACGACGACACCGAGCAGCATCGTCAGGGCATAGGAGCGCACGAACCCGTTCTGGACCCGGCGCCCGAGGTTGGACAGGCCGCCGATCCCGCCGGCGAGGCCGCGGACCGTGCCGTCGATGCCGTGACCGTCGGTGAAGGTCAGGCCGTCGACGAGCGCGCGGCCGGGCAGCACGAGGCCACCGTGGTTCACGTCGTCCTGGAAGAAGTCACGGGCCGCGACCGTGCGCACGAGCGACTCCCGCGGGGTCGGGGAGACATCGGCGCGCCAGTAGCGAGCCCAGGCCAGCGCGACGCCGATGACCATGAGCAGCATCGTGAGGATCATGATGACCGGGATCGACAGCACCGGCTCGTGGTGCTCGACGTGGCCGCCGGTCGCGGGTGCGAGCCACCCGGTGAAGCCGCCGAAGTTGAGCAGCGCACCCAGGACGACGGAGCCGACCGCGAGGATGATCATCGGGATGGTCATCGTGCTCGGCGCCTCGTGGGGGTGGTCCCCCTCGAGCCAGCGGCGCTTGCCGTGGAAGGTCATGAAGAAGAGCCGCGACATGTAGAAGGCCGTGAGCCCGGCGACCAGGAGCGTCGTCATGCCGAAGACCCAGGGACGCCAGCCTTCGCCGACGAATGCGGACTCGATGATCTTGTCCTTGGACCAGAAGCCGGACAGCAGCGGGAAGCCGATGATCGCGAGCCAGCCGCACAGGAACGTGGCCCAGGTGATTTTCATCTTCCCCGACAGCCCACCGAAGGTGCGCATGTCGACGCGGTCGTTCATCGCATGCATGACGGATCCGGCCCCGAGGAACATCCCGGCCTTGAAGAAGCCGTGGGTCAGCAGGTGGAAGATCGCGTAGGCGTAGCCGATCGGGCCGAGGCCCGCGGCGAGCATCATGTAGCCGATCTGGCTCATCGTCGAGGCGGCGAGCGCCTTCTTGATGTCGTCCTTCGCGCAGCCGATGATCGCGCCCATCGTCAGGGTGATCGCCCCCACGACGGCGACGGCGAGCTGGGCGTTCGGCGCGAGGTCGTAGATCGGGTGGCTGCGCACGACGAGATAGACACCGGCGGTCACCATCGTCGCGGCGTGGATCAGCGCGGACACCGGCGTCGGGCCGGCCATCGCGTCGCCGAGCCAGCTCTGCAGCGGGAACTGCGCCGACTTACCGCAGGCGGCCAGGAGCAGGAGCAGGCCGATGAGCGTCAGCGTGCCCGTCGAGGCCTGCGTCGCGTGCTGCGCCACCCCGGCGTAGGTCACGGTGCCGAAGGTGGCGAACATCGCCATGATCGCCAGGCCGAGGCCGTAGTCACCGACGCGGTTGGCGATGAACGCCTTGTTCGCAGCGGAGGCGTAGGGCGGGTTCCAGTTCCAGAAGCCGATGAGCAGGTAGGACGCGAGACCGACGCCCTCCCAGCCGACGTAGAGCATGAGGTAGTTGTCGGCGAGGACGAGCGTGAGCATCGCCGCGATGAAGAGGTTGAGGTAGGCGAAGAAGCGCCGCTTGTCCACGTCGTGGCTCATGTACCCGAGGCTGTAGATGTGGATCAGCGAGCCGACGAAGGTGATGAGCAGCACGAAGCTGATCGACAGCTGGTCCAGCAGCATCCCCGCGTCGAGCTGCAGCGGTCCGACCGGCAGCCAGCTGTACAGCGTGAGGTGCTGGGGGCGCGAGGCCTCGTCGCGGCCGATCATCTCGACGAAGATCGCGGCGCCGACGCCGAAGCTCGCCCACGACAGCCCGGTCGCCAGGCCGGGGCCGAAGCCGTTCGTGCGGCGCCCGCCGACGAGCAGGAGCGCGGCGCCGAGCAGGGGCAGGGCGACGAGGAGCCAGCCCATCGCGGCGACCCCGGAGGCGGGGACCGCGACCGACTCGGCCGAGGCGATGATCGTCGACGGATGGACGATCGAGGTGAGGGATTGCACGGCCGGCTCCTTACAGCTTCAAGAGGTTGGCCGCGTCGACGGAGGCGAGAACGTGACGAAGAGCAGGTTGACGGCGTTGAGCATGAGCTCGACACCCATGAAGACGATGATCGCGTTGCGGCGCAGGAGCACCGTGGCCGCGCCGATCGCGAAGAGCAGCGCCGCGAGGACGAGGTAGTTGGTCAGACTCATCGCGACGAGCCCTCCTCGATCTCGAGCGTGATCTCACCGTCGGCGCCGGTGAAGGCCTCCGGGCTCTGCAGCTGCTGGCGGGCGCGCAGCACGCGCGAGACCGACAGCTCGCTCGGCGTGCCGTCGGGCAGCAGGGCGGGGGTGTCGACCGCGTTGTGTCGCGCGTAGACACCCGGGGCGGGCAGACCGGCGACGTAGCGGTTCTCGCGGATCCGACGCTCGCTCCACTCGCGCTGGGTCGGCTTGGGCAGGAGGCGCTCGCGGTGGGCCAGCACCATCGCGGCGAGCGCGGCCGTGATGAGCAGGGCGGCCGTGAGCTGGAAGACCCACATGTAGCGACCGAAGATCAGGTAGGCCAGGCCCGTCACGTTGCCTTCGGCGTTCATCTGCGAGATCGGCGGGGCCTCACCGTAGAGACCACGCGTGATCGTGCTGATGAGCAGCGCCGCGAGACCGACGACGACGACGAGCGAGAGCACCCGGTGGCCCTTGATCGTGTCGATCGTCGACTCCGAGGCGTCGACCCCGATCATCATGACGACGAAGAGGAAGAGCATCATCACGGCGCCGGTGTAGACGAACACGTGGACGAGGCCGAGGAACTCGGCGCCCTGGGCGATGTAGACGATGCCGAGCAGGATCATCGTCAGGGCCATGCACAGCGCGGCGTAGATCGCGCGCTTGGTGAAGACGAGCCCGAGCCCGCCGAGCACCATGAGGGGGGCGACGATCCAGAAGAGGACCGCTTCGCCGGTGCCGGTCATCGTCCGACCTCGCTCTCGTTCCGTTCCTGCGCCTGCAGCTGCGCGCCGTCGTCGGTGGCGATCGCGGCCGCCTCGTCGATGCGGTCGTCGCGCTCGGCGACGAAGGCCCGCTGCTCGGCGGTCGCCTTGTTCACCTTGCCCTGGTAGTAGTCGCGCTCCTCCATGCCCTCGACCATGGGGTGCGGTGCGGCGACCATCCCCTCGGACAGCGGCGCGAGCAGCTGGGACTTCTCGAAGATGAGCGCGGCCCGGCTGTGGTCGGCGAGCTCGTACTCGTTCGTCATCGTCAGCGCGCGCGTCGGGCAGGCCTCGATGCACAGCCCGCAGAAGATGCAGCGCAGGTAGTTGATCTGGTAGACGCGGCCGTACCGCTCCCCCGGCG
>CAKUJB010000119.1 GCA_934661165.1 uncultured Microbacteriaceae bacterium
GCACTCGCGGTTGTTCTCCATGACGAGCTTCCAGTTGCCCTCCTCGACGATGTCGACCTGGTGGGCGACCTTCGTGTGGGTCAGCTCGTACGGCGCGAGGTAGGGGCGCACCCGGTCCATCACCGCGTCGAAGTCGCTCGGCGGCTCGGGGGCGAGGCAGATGAAGACGAGCCCGGCGACGGCGCGGACGTGGACGGGGCGCAGGCTCAGGCCGCTGCGGTCGAGCGTCGGCGGCTGATTGTCGGCGTGCAGGAGGCGTCCGTCGGTCCCGTAGGTCCAGTGGTGGTAGGGGCAGACGAGGTTGCCGACACTGCCACACGGGTCGTCGAGCAGGCGCGAGCCGCGGTGCCGACAGACGTTGTGGAAGGCGTGCACGTCCTCGTCGTCGTCGCGCATGACGATGACCGAGTAGCGGCCGAGCTCGACGGTCACGTAGTCGCCCGGCTCGGGGATCTCGGCCTCGGCGGCCACGAAGAGCCAGTGCGCCTCGAAGATGCCGCGCAGGTCGAGGTCGAAGATCTGCGGGTCGGAGTAGAAGGGTGCCTCGAGGCTGTAGCCGGGCCGATGGCGCGCGAGGAGTTCCGGCGCCGTGGTGGAGCCCGCGGTGTCGGAGCCCGCGGTGGCGGGGCGGGTCAGCTCGATCGTCATGCGGCCTCCTGCGGCGAGTGGGCCGCGCCGTGACTGTTCACTGTGCGGATAGGCCCGTTCAGATCGATGGTGGACGCGCGCGGGCGCCGCCGTCAAGCCTTGTCATAGCTGCTGCCTCGGCCCTACGCTCGGCTAACTGGTGACCACTGTTCATTGAATGAACAGGCTCGATGAAAGAGGGCCGATGCAGATCGACGTGTGGGGAGAGGACGAGGGCGCCTCGCTCGTCTGCCGCGAGATCCAAGACGTCACCGCAGACGTCAAGACGTTCCTCTTCGAGCCGATGACTCCGAGCCTGTTCCAGCACGAGCCGGGTCAGTTCGTCACGCTTCAGCTGCAGATCGACGGGCAGCCGGTGAGTCGCTGCTACACGATCTCCTCGCCGCCGACCCGCCCCTACCTGCTCTCGATCACCGTCAAGCGGCAGCCCGGCGGCCTCGTTTCCAACTGGCTGCACGACACACTGCGCCCCGGCGCGATGATCCGCGTCGACGGTCCGTTCGGGTCCTTCACGCCGGGGCCGTCGGTCGCCGGCTCCTACCTCTTCCTCTCGGCCGGCAGCGGGGCGACGCCGCTGATCTCGATGACCCGCACGTCCTTCGACCTGAGCAGCGGCGGCGACATCGTCTACGTCCACAGCGCCCGCACCCCGGCCGACATCCTCTTCCGCCGCGAGCTCGAGCACCTGACGAATCTGTCGCCGCGGATCGCCGTCCACCACGTCTGCGAGGCCGACGCGATCGGCGAGCGCTGGAACGGGCTGCGCGGTCGGCTCACTCCCGAGATGCTCCTGCTCATCGCCCCTGACCTGCATCGACGTCAGGTGTACTGCTGCGGGCCGGCGCCCTACATGGCGGCGGTCCGCGCGATGCTCGGCGACCTCGGTTTCGACATGCGCGGCTATCACGAGGAGTCGTTCTCCTTCGAGAAGCTGCCGGCCGAGGAGGTCGCCGCGGTCCTCGAGGCCGAGTCGGAGGAGCCCGTGTCGCCGGAGCCGTCGGGCGAAGTGACCTACACGATCGAGTTCACTCGCAGCGGGCGCACGATCAGCTGCCGGGCCGACGAGAAGATCCTCGACGCCGCCTACGCGGCCGGCATGACGCCGCCGTCGTCGTGTGGCCAGGGCATGTGTGGCACGTGCAAGTCGACAATGCTCTCCGGCACGGTCGACATGCAGCACCAGGGCGGCATCCGCCCCCGCGAGATCGCGGCGGACAAGGTGCTCATCTGCTGCTCCACCCCGACGAGCGACGTCGTCATCGACGCCTGAGTCCCTCGCGCCGCAGGCGTCGGTGCGTCTCGTGGTCCGGAATGAAGCTGCTTACGGGCTGCGATACACGGTCGATCGCGGGATCATCGGGGCCATGCGAGTCCTTGTCGTCGATGGGGCCAATGTCGTCGGGTCGGTGCCCGACGGGTGGTGGCGCGACCGGGCGGGTGCGGCCGCGAGGCTGCACGAGCAGCTGATCGCTCAGGTCGCGGCGTGTGACCTCGCCTCCGACGACGTCGTCCTCGTGCTCGAGGGCCAGGCGCGGCGAGGGTGCCGGTCGGCGCCGATCGCGGAGTGACGACGGTCCACGCGCCCGGTGAGGGGGATGACGAGATCGTCGCCCAGGCCCGCGAGCGGGCGGACGCCGGTGCCGACGTGACGGTGGCGACCGCCGATCGTGGACTCATCGCCCGCCTCCCCGAGGGGGTCGAGACGGTCGGTCCGCGCACGGTCCGAGGTGCCCCGCACAGGAGAGGGCGGCCGTGACGAGCCGCCTCGTGCAGTGGTGCATCGCCGCCGATGATCCCGGCGCGGTGATGCGCTTCTGGGCGGGGCTGCTCGGCTGGTCCGTCGTCGCCCCGCGGGAAGACCGGGTCATCACGCCACCGGACGACACCGGCTTCGACCTGCGCTTCGTCCCTGCGACCGAGCCCAAGACCGGGCCAAACCGGGTGCACCCCGACCTGACGAGCGGTTCCCGGGCCGACCAGGAGCTCACGGTCGCGCGCGCTCTCGACCTCGGCGCACGGACCATCGACATCGGGCAGCGACCGGAGGAGGGGCACGTCGTCCTCGCCGACCCCGAAGGCAACGAGTTCTGTGTCATCGGACCGGGTAATCGCTTCCTCGCCGACTGCGGCTTCGTCGGGGCGCTGGCGTGCGACGGCACCCAGGGCGTCGGCTACTTCTGGAGCCGGGCGCTGGACTGGCCGCTCGTGTGGGACCAGGACGAGGAGACGGCGATCCGCTCGCCGCACGGCGGCCCGAAGATCTCGTGGGGCGGCCCGCCCGTCGCGCCGAAGGTCTGGCGCAACCGCTGGCACCCGCACCTCGAGGCGGTCGACGTCGAGGATGAGGTCGAGCGACTCCTGGGCCTCGGAGCGCGCCACGACGACACACAGATGTATGTGGATGGGGTGCCTTTCCTCGACCCGGACGGCAACGAGTTCTGCCTCCTCACAGCGCGGCCCAGCCGATGAAGGTCGACCTCAAGAAGGAGTGGCCGACCTACGCCGCGAAGCGAGGCGTGGTCGACCTCGTCGAGATCCCGCCGCTCCAGTACCTCGCGATCGACGGGTACGGCGACCCGAACACGGCGCCGGCCTACGCGGACGCGCTCGCGACGCTCTATCCCGTCGCCTATGCGTTGAAGTTCCTCAGCAAGCGCGAGCTCGGGCGCGATTACGTCGTGCCGCCGCTCGAGGCGCTGTGGTGGGCCGACGACATGGCCGCCTTCACGGCCGCGCGTGACAAGACGCGCTGGTCATGGACTGTGCTCAGCCTCGTGCCCGACTGGCTGGACGGCACGCACGTCGAGGCAGCGCGTGCGGCGGCTCGCTCGAAGGGGTGTCCGATGC
>CAKUJB010000120.1 GCA_934661165.1 uncultured Microbacteriaceae bacterium
GCGAGCAGAGCCGGAAGAGGTTGTGCATGCCGACGTTGTCCTTGGCGAGCAACGTCATGTGCGTGTAGGCACCCGAGCCCGAGACGTCGTCGCGCCCACCCGGCCCGAACTTCACCCGCGTCTTGTCGCTGCGGTGCGTGCCCGGCGTGAGGTAGCCCTCGATGCCGATGATCGGCTTGATGCCGTTCTTCGTCGCCTTCTTCCAGAAATCGTAGGCCCCGAAGATGAACCCGTGGTCCGTCGTGGCGATCGCCGGCATCTCCATCCGCGCCGCTTCGCCGGTGAGGTCGTCGATGCGCGCCGCCCCGTCGAGCATCGAGTACTCGGTGTGGCAGTGCAGGTGGACGAAGGAGGAGGACGACACGCTCTGCTCTCAGGGTCGAAGGGGTGACGTCCGGTCGGCGCGACCGGTCGTCCGAAGGGTGCTCCGGCATCCTACGACCGCGCACCGACAAGCTCACGGAGCCGTCGAGGCGATGCCGACAACCGGGCCGACGCCGCTGCTCAGCGGCCCGCGAGCGCCCCGTCGGCGAGTCGGTCGAGCGCGGCCTGCAGGTCGTCGGGGTAGGTGCTGGAGAACGACACGTAGTCGCCGCTGCCGGGGTGCTCGAAGCCGAGCCCGACCGCGTGGAGCCACTGTCGCTCCAGGCCGAGCTTCTTGGCCAGCGTCGGATCCGCCCCGTAGAGCGGGTCGCCGACGCACGGGTGGCGCAGGGCCGCCGTGTGGACGCGGATCTGGTGGGTCCGCCCGGTCTCCAAATGCACCTCGAGCAGGGACGCCGGGCCGAAGGCCTCGACGACCTCGTAGTGCGTGACGCTCGGCTTGCCCGAGGTCATCACCGCGTACTTGTAGTCGAAGCCGGGGTGGCGCCCGATCGGTGCGTCGATCGTGCCGACGACCGGGTCGGGCAGGCCCTGCACGAGGGCGTGGTAGGTCTTGTCGACCCGGCGATCCCGGAAGGCGCGCTTGAGCTGGGAGTAGGCGTACTCGCTTTTGGCGACGACCATGAGCCCGGAGGTGCCGACGTCGAGTCGGGAGACGATGCCCTGCCGCTCGCTCGCCCCCGACGTCGAGATCCGGTAGCCCGCGGCCGCCAGTCCGCCGACGACCGTCGGGCCGGTCCAG
Source organism: uncultured Microbacteriaceae bacterium (assembly GCA_934661165.1). Classification (GTDB taxonomy): domain Bacteria; phylum Actinomycetota; class Actinomycetes; order Actinomycetales; family Microbacteriaceae; genus 73-13. The sequence goes on from CAKUJB010000120.1 coordinate 1,127, forward strand.
CCAACGCTCGGGTGCGCGGCTACGCCGACCGGCTTGTCGACGACGACGAGATCGTCGTCGTCGTGCACGATCCGCATCCCCGGCACCGGCTCGGCGACGACCTCGAGGCCGACCGGCGGCGCGGCGTCGGGCAGCGTCACCTCGAGCATCGCCCCGCCGCGGACCCGATCGGACTTGCCGACGACGACGCCGCCCTGCAGCGCATAACCCTCGGCGGCGAGCTGCGCCGCGCGGGTGCGGGAGAGCCCGAAAAGCCGGGCGAGGGCCGCGTCGACCCGCTCGCCTTCGAGCCCGTCGGGCACGAGAAGGTGTCGCACGTCAGCCATGTCGGGGCTGCGCATCCGTCGGGGGGACCGCCTGGGGGTCCTGAGTCGTCGTCCGGTCCGGGCAGGCCTCGACGTCCACCTCGTCGGCGACGGGCTCGGCCTCCTCCTCGTCCAGCGACGAGGCGTTCGGGTCGGTGCGCGAGCCGTCGAGGCCGATACCGCGGAAGGTCGCGATCGCGAGGACGACCGCGGCGACACAGATCGCGGAGTCGGCGATGTTGAAGACCGGCCAGTTCGGCAGCTGGAGGAAGTCGACGACCCAGCCGTGCGCGAAGCCCGGCGGCCGGAAGAGCCGATCGGTGAGATTGCCGGCAGCACCCCCCAGGACGAGTCCGAGCCCGAGGCCCCACCACCACGACCGAACCCGCCAGGCGATGACGAGGATCGCGACGACGACCGTGGCCTGGATCGCGGCGAAGACCGGCGTGACGTTCGTGCCGAGCGAGAAGGCCGCACCGGGATTGAAGAGGAGGTGCAACTGGAGCACCGTGCCGATGAGGGGCTCGGGCTCCCCCGGCGTCAGCGCCCGCAGCGCCCACGCCTTGGTCGCTTGGTCGAGGCCCCAGACGAGCACCCCGACGAGGATGAGGACAGCAGGAAGGACGGGCCGGCGTCGGCCCGTCCTCCCCGAGGTGTGGTCGGCGTCGATCAGCGACGCTCCTGCTTCTGCTTGCATGACACGCACAGGGTTGCACGAGGGAAGGCCTGAAGTCGAAGCTTGCCGATCGGCTGGTCGCAGGACTCGCAGCGGCCGTAGCTGCCGCGGGCGATCCGCTCCAGCGCGCGCTGCGTCTGCTCGAGCAGCGTGCGGGAGTTGTGCGTCAGCGTGAGGCCCTGCTCGCGCTCGAGGACCTTGCCGCCGGTGTCGGCCGAGTCGTCGCCCGAGCCGCCGCCGTAGTCGCGCATGAGCCCCTCGAGATCGGACTCCGAGGCCGCCAGTTCGGCGGCGATCCGCTCCTGGTCGCTCTCCAGCTCGGCGCGGACCTCCTCGATCTCCGCCTCGGTCCACGCGTCCTCACCGGCGCGGACCGGCAGGGCGTCCTCCGCCCCGGCGTTCGGCGACTCGGTCTGGGGTGTCTTCACAGCGGCCATGATGACCTCGTCCGTTTCGTGTCGGGCCGCATCGGCCGACGGCTGTCGTAGGGCCCGGACAGGTGCGACGACCCGCCCGGAGGGGGAGCTGGGGCCCGACGCGAGGCGCCGGGCAAGGGGGCTGAGCAAGGGGCCAGGATAGACCCCCGACACAGGAGAAGGCTGCGCGAGCATTCACAGTCGCGCGGGTCGTGTCGGGAGTTACCGAGGCCGTATCGCGCAGTGACCGAGGCTGGGAGTTGCACGGCGGCGGGGCACTCCCGTGAGGGAGGCCCCGCCGTCGCGACGTGGTTCAGCCGTGGTGCGCGTGCTCGGGCTGGGCGTGCTCGTGCGACTCGCCCTCGTGCTGCTGGCCGCCCTCACCGCCGTCGTGACCCTCGGGCGCCTCGACCTGCTGGTCCGAGTCCTGCTCACCGGAGGCGGCGTGCCCGTTGGGCTCGTCGGGGACGACGCTGCCGGCCGCCGTGAGCTGATTGAGCTGACCCTCGATGAAGCCGCGCAGGCGACCGCGGTAGTCCTTCTCGAAGGCGCGCAGCTGCGTGATCGTCGCGTCGAGCGAGGCGCGCTCGGTCTCGAGCTCCGCGATGACGCTCTGACGACGCTGCTGCGCCTCGGCGAGCATGCCGGTCGAGCGCTCGCGCGCCTCCGTGAGGAGCCGGTCGTGCGTCGTCTGCGCCTCCTTGGTGAGGCGGTCGTGCTCGGACTGCCCCGTCCGCAGGAGCTCGTCGTGCTTGGACTGCGCCTCGGAGACGATCTTGTCGCGCCGCGACGTCGCGTCGCCGATGAGGCGGTCGTGCTCGGTCTTGCCCTGCTCGACGTACTCGTCGTGGACCTTCTGGGCGAGCGCGATGACGCCCGCCGCGTCCGCCGGGGCGCTC
>CAKUJB010000121.1 GCA_934661165.1 uncultured Microbacteriaceae bacterium
TCGACGCGAACATCGCCGCCTACGACCACGGCGAGCCCTGGCTCGCCGACACCCTCGCCTACCTCGACCGCAACCGGAAGGCGCTGAGCCGGCTCGTCGCCGACCAGCTCCCCGGCGTCCGCTACAGCGAGCCGGAGGCGACCTACCTCGCGCTCCTGGACTTCCGCGAGACCGGCCTCGGCGACGACCCGGCCGCGATCCTGCGCGAGGAGGGCGGGGTCGCCCTGACCTCCGGGCCGGCGTGCGGGGAGGCGGCCCGCGGCTTCGCCCGGCTCAACTTCGGCACCCCCCTCCCGATCATGGAGGAAATGGTCGCCCGGATGTCGACGGTTATCGCCGAGCACTGACACATGCCGCACTGACACGCACAGCACCGACACGCACACGCCGAAGCGCCGGACCCGATCGGGCCCGGCGCTTCGTCATGTCATGCGAATTCAGTGACGGCTCACCACAACTGGCGATACACCGCAGCGGACTTCGGATTCTGCGGAGCCTCGGCCCACAGGGAATTGCTCATCGAAGAATCGGGCTCGTTGAAGTAGCACTCGTACACGAGCTTGCCGCGATTGCCGTTGAAGAACTGGTGCATCTTCTTGATGAAGAAGGGATTGTCTCCGTTGCCGTTACGGTGCCGCGGGGCAAGGCCCCATTCACCGAATCCGAGCCGCTTGCCCTTCGAGCGCGCGAACTTCGACACGTCCCCGACGCCGACCGAGTTCGGCGGGTAGAGCGCCCGGCGCCACTGCGCCTCGTTCGTCGCTCCGGCCTCGGCCCAGTCGTAGGCCGAGCAGCCCACGATGTCGACGACGTCGTTGCCGGGGTAGAGCTTGGTCAGCGCGTCGAGCCGGTTCGACTGGCCGGGCATGACCGAGCCGCAGTTGATGTCGAAGGCGATCTGCAGGCCCGGGGCCTCCTTCTTCATCGCCTTGGCCGCGCGGCGGAAGGCGTTGCGGTAGTCCTTGGCCTGCGAGGCGTTCGCGCTCCAGGCCCACCACGTGCCGTTGGCCTCCCAGCCGATGCGCACGACGGAGTTGCCGCGGCCGTGGGAGCGCAGGTCGCGAGCGACCTTGCGGAACGTGCCGTCGTGCCGACCTGCGGCGACATCGCGCAGGTGGGAGGCGTTCGAGCCGTTGGGCAGGAGCGGCATCCCGTAGATGAGGAGGCCCTTGAAGCCCCGGAACGTCGAGATGTGCCACGTCGAGCGCTCGATGTCGCGCCAGCTGCCGCGCTCGGGGAAGGTCGGGGTCGCGCCGCTCACCGTGCCGCGCCACGTGCCCCAGCGGTTCGCCCGCTTCGCGCTCATGTAGCCGCCGACCCAGGCGCCCGAGCGCCACTTCGCGGAGCTCAGCGTCGCGAGCGCGGCGACCGACTCGACGTAGGTGGTCGGCGTGGCGGTGGCAGTCGCAGCGGTGGCTGCAGGGGCCACAGTGGCCGGCGCGGGGGCGGCGGATGCAGGTGCGGCGATGCCGGCGGTGGCCGCGAGGGCCGCAATCGTCATTGCCGAGACGGAAGCGCTCCGTGCGAGCGCAGGCGGCATGGTCATATCGGAAAAGCCTCTCGGATGGCGCCAGATCCTCCGGGGCCCCCTCGCTGACCCGGTGGCGCGAGCACATCAGTCCCCGAACTGACCACGCCACCCTAAGCCGTGAGCAGGTCGAGCGTCCAACACGCGAATGAACAGCAATTAACAATGACCCCCACCTCAGCGCGGTTCGGTGAATGCGCATTGTTCCGAGACCATTGCGGCCCAAGGTAATCCGCTGTTCGGCGCGCCGACATCAGGGCGCGCAGACCTCGCGAGAATTGACGCGATGTGGGTCGACCCGAGCCGGCCCTACAGCGCCTCCTCGACCGACGCCGGGCCCATGAGCCACCCGCCGGCCCCGCTGTCGTCGCCCTGCTCGACGAGCTCGGCGCGCACCGAGTGCGGAGTGATCTGCCCCGACGCGATCCCCTCGGCCCAGTGGCACGCAACTCTGTGCGATGCCTCGACGCCGCTGATCTCCACGACCCGCAGCACGGGCCGCTCGGTGTCGCAGCGAGTGTCCTGGCGCCACGGGCAGCGGGTGTGGAAGCGACAGCCGGCCGGCGGGTTCGAGGGCGAGGGCAGGTCGCCGGTGAGCAGGATCTGCTCACGGCTGTCCTCGACGACCGGGTCCGGCACCGGCACGGCCGACATGAGCGCCCGCGTGTAGGGGTGCAGGGGCTGCTCGTAGAGGTCGTCGGCGCTCGCCTCCTCGACGAGCGCGCCGAGGTACATCACGCCGATCCGGTCGCTGATGTGCCGGACGACCGCGAGGTCGTGCGCGACGACGAGATAGGTCAGCCCGTACTCCTCCTGCAGGTCCTCGAGCAGGTTGATGACCTGCGCCTGCACCGACACGTCGAGCGCCGACACCGGCTCGTCGGCGACGATCAGCTTCGGCTCGACCGACAGGGCGCGCGCGATGCCGATACGCTGCCGCTGCCCGCCGGAGAACTCGTGTGGGTACTTCTGCAGCGCCGCCGCGGGCAGGCCGACGTCGCTGAGCAGCTGGCGCAGGCGCTTGTTCGCCGAGGCGTTGTCCTTGACGAGCCCGTGCGCCCGCATCCCCTCGATGAGCAGCGACTCGACGGACTGCCGCGGGTCGAGCGAGGACATCGGATCCTGGAAGACCATCTGGATGTCCTTGCGCTTGCGGCGCAGCGTCTCGCCCTTGAGGGAGGCGATGTCGACGCCGTCGAAGACGACCCGACCGTCGGTCGGGGGCTCGAGGTTGAGGATCGCCCGGCCGAGCGTCGACTTGCCGCAGCCGGATTCGCCGACGAGGCCGTACGTCTCGCCGCGGCGGATCGCCAGATCGACCCCGTCGACGGCGTAGACGTAGCCGATCGTCTTGTCGAAGATGATCCCGCGCGTGATGGGGAAGTGGACCTTGATCCCCGTCGCGCTGACGAGGAACTCGCCGTCGGCTCCCGAGGCCGCGGGGGACCCTGTGGGGGAGCCTGCGGGGGGAGGCGCCACCGTGCTCATCGCTCGTCTCCTGACCGTCGGTAGAGGGTGTCGTCGCCGACATCGGCGCCGGGCGCTCCGCCGGCCGGGTCGCGCTCGGCGCGCTCGGCGCGCTCGGCGCCGGGCCCGATCGGCGCGATCGGGTTGTGGCAGCGCAGGGCTCGCGTGCCGGACGTGCCGTATTCGACGAGATCGGGCATCTCCTGCCGGCACCGCTCGATCGGCTGGGAGCACCGCGGCGCGAAGGCGCACGCGTGATCCCAGGGCAGGTTGTCGGCGACCGACCCGGGGATCGGCGTGAGCCGACCGCGGGACCCGTCGAGCCGGGGGATCGAGGCGAGCAGCCCGGGCGTGTAGGGGTGGCGCGGCTGGGCGAAGAGCTCGTGCCGCTCGCCGCGCTCGACGATCTTGCCGCCGTAGAGCAC
>CAKUJB010000122.1 GCA_934661165.1 uncultured Microbacteriaceae bacterium
GTGGACCAACGCGCGGGACGTGCCCGTCCCGCCGCAGGAGTCGTTCCGCTCCTGGTGGAAGCGTGAGCGCGGAGGACAGTCATGACCCAGACCGACACCCAGGCCCGCAGCCAGTCGGCCGCCAAGGCCGAGATCCTCGCCCGGATCCGCCTGGCGCTGGGCGACGTGCCCGACGCCTCGGCGGAGCAGGACGTGCCGGTGGCGTGGGAGTACGGCCGGGCCACCCGGACCGACGATGTGCTCGACGTCTTCATCGACCGCGTCGTCGACTACAAGGCGACGCTCGTGCGGTGCGCGGCCTCGGAGGTGCCCGCGCGGGTCGTCGAGGGGCTGCAGACGAACGGCGTGACGAGCGTCGTGCTGCCCGCGGGCCTGGATTCGGCGTGGCGGGAGGCGATCGAGGGCGCCGGGATCACGGTGCACGGGGACGACCCGCGCCTGTCGCGCGCCGAGCTCGACGCGATCGGTGGGGTCGTCACGGCGTGTGCCGTCGGGTCGGCGGAGACGGGCACGATCATGCTCGACCACGGCCCCGACCAGGGCCGCCGGGCGCTCTCCCTCGTGCCCGACGTGCACGTCTGCGTCATCCGCGCCGACCAGGTCGTCTCTGACGTGCCCGAGGCCGTCGCGCGCACCGCCGACGCCGTGCGCGCCGGTCAGCCGAGCACGTGGATCTCCGGCGGCAGCGCGACGAGCGACATCGAGCTCTCCCGCGTCGAGGGCGTCCACGGGCCGCGCACCCTCCACGTCGTCCTCGCGGAGTAGGAGTGCAGTAGCGTCTCGCCCCGAGAACGTCCCGAAGAACGTGCGGACACGCTGGTGATCACCGGCGTGTCCGCACGTTCTCGCGTTCGAGCTCACACGGTGCCCCGGAGAGTCGCGCTCAGGTCGGCTCCGGCAGGAGGGCAGGGATCCCGAGCGGGCGGGGCGGCCAGGCCGCCAGGACAATGGGCACCTCGACCACCCCTGCCAAGGAGATCCATGCGAACCGAGCAGCAGGCGCTGCGCACCTCGTTCGTCGCGATCCTCGTGCCGTCGGCGCTGGGGATCGTCTTCGGCATCGCGTCGGGGTCGTTCGCGATCATGTTCGACGGGGTGTTCTCGCTCGTCGACGCGTTCATGTCGATGGTGTCGATCCTCGTCGCGGGTCTCATCACGCGCTCGGCGAGCGGTGCCCTGTCGCGGCGCACCCAGGAGCGCTTCAGCATGGGCTTCTGGCATTTCGAACCGATGGTCGTCGCGGTCAACGCCCTCGTCATGCTCGTCGTCATCGCCTACGGGCTCGTCCAGGCGGTCTCGGCGATCGTCTCCGGAGGGCGGCCCATCGAGTTCGGCCCCGCGGTCGCTTACGCGAGCCTCGTGCTCGTCATCACGCTGACCGTCGGGCTCGTCCAGCACCGGGCGAACCGGCGGATCCAATCGGCCTTCGTCGCGATGGACGTCAAGGGCTGGCTCATGGCCGGCGGCGTCACCGGCGCGCTGCTCATCGCCTTCGCGGTCGGCATGCTCATCGACGGCACGTCCTGGGCCTGGCTCATGCCGTACGTCGACCCGGCCGTCCTCATCCTCGTCTCGCTCGCGCTGCTGCCGGCACCTGTGCCGATGCTGCGCGGCGCACTCGCCGAGATCGCCCTCATCGCCCCGCCCGAGCTACGCGCCACCACCGAACGCGTCGCCGCCCAGGTCGGGCAGGAGCACGGGCTTGACGAGCACCGCGTCTACCTCTCCCAGCAGGGGCGCGGCACCTACGTCGAGATCGTCTACCACGTCCCGACCGGCCTACCGCCGCGCCCACTAGAGGAGTGGGACGCCATCCGCGCTCAACTGCGCGACGAACTCGCCGGCGACGACCCGCACTACCTCATCAGCGTGATGTTCACGACGTCGCCACCGCCCGACCAGGCCCTCGCCGACGCGTGAGGGCGAGGAGGGGCCGAGCCGAGGGGCGCTGCCGTAGAGCAGGGGTGAGACGTGCTCGGCGCGCCCTCGACGCGCCCGCCGCAGTCAACGGCGCCAGGGGGCCGCCTTGCCCTGGAGCCACCACTCGAGGGCCGCGGTGATCCGGGGCAGCACGAGGTAGGTCATGATCGGCGTGAGCACGAGTGTCGAAGCGAGCACTCGCAGGGCGAGGTTCAGCTCCGGCACGAGGAGCGTCGCGAGCCACGTGACGAGCAGGTTGAGCGGGAAGAAGCCGAGCCAGATGACGACCGCCTGCTTCCACACCGGCGGCGCCTTCGGCTGCGGGCGCAGGTCGGCGACGTCGTAGCCGGTCGGCGGGTCGAACCAGCCTTCGATGCCGGTCCGCCGCTCCATCTGGGATTCCCCGACGAGCCCCTGAGCCGCGCCGAGCCACCACCGCCGCTGCGGGGAGGCCTCCCAGCGGGCGAGCGAGTCGTCGTCCTCGAAGCGGTAGAGCATGTGCCACGCGTCCGACCCGCCGCCCGGGCGGACCCAGCCGGTGCCGAGGAAGCCGTCGAAACGGGCCGCGAGCGCCGTGCCGGCGCGGACCCACGCGAGCATCTCGTCGGTGTGGGAGGGGTCGACGTGGCGGGTGATCGAGACGGTGACAGGAGCGGACACGCACCCCAGGATGCCTGCCGCCTGTTTCCGGCACGAGAGGGGCCGCACTGCGCCGGCGAGCGCAGGTGTGCGGCCAGGGCTCAGGTGCGGTCCAGGGCCCGGCTGGGGACGACGACTCCCCCGTCGAGAAGCCGCCTGAACAGCGCCAGGGCAGCCGGCTCGGGCAAGGGGACCTCCGCAGCGCGGATGTCCTCGCCGGTCTCGATGACGGCGTCGAGGCCGGGGACCTGCTCCGTGGGGACGAGCACCCGACCGTTGCGGCCGATCAGAAGGACCGATCCGTCCTCTCGCATCTCGCGGCGCAGGGCGAGATGTTCGCGGATCTGCACAGAGGTCTGTGCCGTGAGGTCCCGCGCGGCGGCGAGCTGAGCGAACGGGCGGACCGGCGCGGGCCGCTGGGTCGAGGCGTGGGAACCGAGGAGCCGTGCCCCGACGCGGGACGGGTCGACCGCCGCGAGGGCTTCATCGACGGCCGCGCGGGCCTGCGCGACGACCTCCGTCACAGCCTCCTCACGGCCGAAGTCGACGCCGAGCGGCAGTGAGGCGCGCCAGGACTCGTCCTGAGCGAGCTCGGCCTGGAGGTCGGCCAGCACCCGCTCGAGGACGGCGTAGCGCGTCCACGCGTGGACGCCGATCGTCAGATGTCCGCTCACGCCGCCGAGCGCCGTGGCCGAGTGCAGGTAGCCGCGCGGCAGGTAGAGGCAGTCACC
>CAKUJB010000123.1 GCA_934661165.1 uncultured Microbacteriaceae bacterium
ACACCGTGACCGGCGCGTCGACGGCGCAGGCCGCCGTCATCCTCGTCGACGTCCGCAACGGCGTCTCGGTGCAGACCCGTCGCCACCTCGCGGTCATGGCGCTGCTGCGCGTGCCGCACGTGCTCGTCGCCGTCAACAAGATGGATGCCGTCGGGTGGAGCCAGGAGCGCTTCGAGGAGGTCGCCGGGGCCGTCCGCTCGGTCGGCGAGCGCCTCGGCGCCAAGCGGATCCAGATCGTCCCCGTCAGTGCGCTGACCGGCCAGAACGTCGCGATCGCGGCGGAGACCGACGACGCGGCGGGCAGCTGGTACGACGGGCCGAGCCTGCTCGACATCCTCGAGGGTCTCGATGATCAGGTCGCAGCCCGGACCGCGGACTTCCGACTCCCGGTCCAGCTCGTCATCCGGCCGCGCACCCCCGAGCATCCGGACTACCGCGGGCTCGCCGGGCGCGTCGCCTCCGGGCGGGTCGCCGTCGGGGACCGGATCGTCGCCCAGCCCGGCGGGGTCGGCTCCGTCGTCACCGGGATCGACACCCCGTCGGGGCCGGTCGAGTCGGCCGACGCCGGCGACTCGGTGACGATCCTCCTGAAGGACGAGCTCGATGTCGGCCGCGGCCAGGTGCTCGCGCACCCCGGCGCCGAGCCGATCGTCACCTCCGAGCTGACCGGCGTTGTGTGCTGGCTCGCCGAGCGCGGTTCGACGCCCGGCCAGCGGATCCTCGTCAAGGTCGGCACGAACACCGTGCGCGGGCTCGTCACGACCGTCGCCGAGCACTGGGACGTCGACGCGCAGGAGTGGGTCGGGGCCGGGGAACAGGCGCAGCTCAACGACATCGTCCGCGTCGTCATCCGACTCGCCGACCCCGTCGCGGTCGACGACTACTACGACGACCGGTCGACCGGCGGCTTCCTCGTCATCGACCCGGCCAGCGGCGCGACGCTCGCCGCCGGCATGGTCGGGGACCCGCTGACGCGCGCCTTCGACCCGAGCATCTGAGGGGTTCGATGAATCACGCCGTGAGGTCCGCGGCCGGCGCCCGGCCCGACGCGCACGAGACCCTCGTGTTCGTCGGGCACGGGAGCCGCGACCCGCGCTCGGCGCAGGCGCTGCGGCGCCTGACCGCCGCGGTCGCGGCGCGCACGAATGCGACGGATGCCGTGGATGCGATGGATGTCAGGGTGCGGCTCGCCTTCCTCGAGCTGAGCGAGCCGCTGCTCGAGGACGTCCTGGAGACGGTGTCGGGGCCGGTGCGGATCGTGCCGCTGCTGCTCGGGTCGGCCTTCCACGCGCGGGTCGACCTCCCGGGGCGCCTCGCCGCCGTCGCGGACGCGCGCCCCGATCTCGAGCTGTCGGTCGCGGGTGTCCTCGGGCCGCACCCGCTGCTCGACGCGGCGGTCGCGGCCCGGGCGCGCGACCTGCTCGCCGGCGGCTGCGACGGGCTCGTCGTGCTGGGCACCGGCTCCTCGCACGAGTCCGCGAACGCCGAGGTCGACGCGCTCGCCGACCGGCTCGGTCTCGTGCTCGACGTGCCGATCGTCGCCGGGTTCGTCACCCGCGGCCGGACGCAGGCGGAGGCCGTCGCTCAGCTGCGCGCCAGTGGTGCCACGCGGATCGGCCTCGTGCCGTGGTTCCTCGCGCCCGGGCTCCTCCTCGACAGCGGGCTGGCGACGGCTCGCGAGCTCGGCCTCGCCGTCGCGACGGTGGGGGCCTCGGGCCCGGACCGTGACACGCCTGACGCTCGTGGCGCCCAGGAGGCCGTGACCCTCGCCGACGACGAGGGGCTCGCGCGACTCGTCCTGCGCCGCGCGGGGGAGCCCGCGACGCCGATCGATGCCACCGATGCCGCCGATGCCGACGCTGTCGCCGCTGCTCCCGCTGTTCCCGGCGAGGCTCAGGGTGTGGACGGCGCGGTGCGTCGGGTGCTCACCGCCGCCTGAACCGACCATTATCCACAGCTTTTTCCACAGAAGGCCCCTTTGCTGTGGAGAACTCGAGGTCGCGGTCCCGCTGCAGGGAAAGCTGGGTCCATGACCTTCTCCGACCTGCCGGCGGGATGGGCCGAACGGCCCATCACCGATCCCGACCTCTTCGACGACGCCGTCGACCTCATGGCGACCGACGCGAGCCGGGAGACCGGCTGCCTCTACGTCCTCATCTGCGACGATGCCGGCCGGCTGGTGCAGCCGCTGGCCTTCGACCGCTATCCCTTCGACGACTCGCGACCCCGCCAGGACGAGCATGCCGCCACCCTCTGCGGCGTCCTGCGTCAGGCCGGCGTCCGACGGGTCGTCCTCGTCATCGCGCGACGCGGACACCCCGCCCTGACCGGCAACGACCGCCAGTTCCGCGCGGCCCTCTCCAGCGCCGCTCTGTGGCGCGGGATCGACGTGCTCGCCGGTGCCGTCGCGACCCCGTCCGGGATCGCCGCCTGGCCCGCCCGCGACGTCGAAGCGCCCGCGATCGGACGTTCCGCATAGGCAGCCGCAGCGCCTGCAGGCGCGCCCCGTAATCTCGTGCCATGTCGATAAAGACCCCACGGCCCACCCCTGCTTACTCCGTCCGCATCCGCGTCCGCATGGTCAACAAGCCCGGCTCGCTCGGTCGGGTCGCCGTAGCCATCGGCGAGGTCGGTGCCAACATCACGGGCCTCGAGGGATTCGTCGTCAAGACCTCCCACCTCGAGGACGACCTCATCGTCTACTGCGGCAGCGAGGCCCACCAGGGTCAGGTGCGCGAGGCGATCGAGGCCCTCGAGGGGATCGAGATCCTCGAGTGGCACGACCGCACCCATGAGATGCACGAGGGCGGCAAGATCGAGGTCGTCGCGACGTCGGCGCTGTCCGACTACGACGACCTCGCGATGGCCTACACCCCCGGCGTGGCTCGCGTGTGCATGGAGATCGCCCGCGACACCGAGCTGTCGCACGACTACACGATCCGCAAGAACACCGTCGCGATCGTCTCCGACGGCACCGCGGTGCTCGGGCTCGGCGACATCGGCCCCCACGCGGCGATGCCGGTCATGGAGGGCAAGGCGATGCTCTTCAAGCACTTCGCGGGCGTCGATGCGTTCCCGATCTGCATCGACACCAAGGATCCCGACGAGATCGTCGACCTCGTGACGAAGATCGCCCCGAGCTTCGGGGGCATCAACCTCGAGGACATCGCGGCGCCGGGCGCGTTCGAGATCGAGGAGCGGCTCATCGAGGCCCTCGACATCCCGG
>CAKUJB010000124.1 GCA_934661165.1 uncultured Microbacteriaceae bacterium
CTGTGGGACTGGTACGTCGAGGACTACGGCCCCCGCGCATTCATGATCCTCGTCGCCGACTATGTCGCGACCGGTGAGGGCACTGGCATCGTCCACCAGGCCCCGGCCTATGGTGAGGACGACCAGATCGTCACCGGAGCGCACGGCATCCCCGTCGTGCTGAGCCTCGACGACGGCGGGCGGTTCCTCGAGTCGGCTCCGCTCGTCGCGGGCCTGCGCTGGGACGAGGCGAACTCGCCGCTCATCAAGGCGATCCGCGAGTCGGGCCGCCTGCTGCAGCAGAGGTCCTACGACCACCCGTACCCGCACTGCTGGCGCTGCAAGCAACCGCTCATCTACAAGGCGGTGAGCTCGTGGTTCGTCCGCGTCACCGACGTCAAAGACGACATGCTCGCGCTCAACGAGCAGATCAACTGGGTGCCGGGGAACGTGCAGCACGGCCAGTTCGGCAAGTGGGTCGGCAACGCCCGCGACTGGTCGATCAGCCGCAACCGCTACTGGGGCAGTCCCATCCCCGTCTGGCAGTCCGACGACCCGAATCACCCGCGCATCGACGTGTACGGGAGCCTCGCCGAGCTCGAGCGCGACTTCGGGCGCCTCCCCGTCGGCCCGGATGGGGAGCCGAACCTCCACCGCCCGTACATCGACGAGCTGACGCGACCGAACCCGGACGACCCGACGGGCCGGTCGACGATGCGCCGCATCGAGGACGTGCTCGACGTGTGGTTCGACTCCGGCTCGATGCCGTTCGCGCAGGTGCACTACCCGTTCGAGCACCGCGAGTGGTTCGACGGCGTCGAGGGCGACCCCGAGCGCCCGCCGCACAACCCCGCTGACTTCATCGTCGAGTACATCGGGCAGACCCGCGGCTGGTTCTACACGATGCACGTCCTTGCGACGGCGCTCTTCGGCCGACCCGCGTTCTCGAACGTCATCAGCCATGGCATCGTTCTCGGCAACGACGGGCAGAAGATGTCGAAGTCGCTGCAGAACTACCCCGACGTCCAGGAGGTCTTCGACCGCGACGGCTCCGACGCGATGCGCTGGTTCCTCATGGGCTCGTCCGTCATCCGCGGCGGCAACCTCGTCGTCACGGAGGAGGGCATCCGCGGCGGCGTCCGCGAGTTCCTGCTCCCGCTGTGGTCGACGTACTACTTCTTCACCCTCTATACGAATGCGGAGGGCATCGAGGCGGTCCGGCGCACGGACTCGACGAACGAGCTCGACCGCTACATCCTCGCGAAGACCCGCGAGCTCGTCGAGACCGTCGAGGGGCACCTCGAGGCACTCGACTCGCCGCTCGCGGCGGAGGCGCTGCGCGATTTCGGCGACGTCCTCACGAACTGGTACGTGCGCCGCAGCCGCGACCGCTTCTGGGGCGGCGACGACCGCAACGCCTTCGACACGCTGTACACGGTGCTGGAGATGCTGTGCCGCGTCGCCGCGCCGCTCGCGCCGCTGATCACCGAGGAGATCTGGCGCGGCCTCACCGGCGGCCGAAGCGTCCACCTCGAGGACTGGCCGGACTCGAGCGAGCTCCCCGCGGACGACGTCCTCGTCTATGAGATGGACCGCGCCCGCGCGATCGCCTCCGCTGGGCTGGCCCTGCGCAAGGCGAAGCAGCTGCGAGTCCGCCTCCCGCTCAGCCGCCTCACGGTCGTCAGCGCCGACCCCGCGTCGCTCGAGGCGTACCGCGGCATCCTCGCGGACGAGCTCAACGTCCGCGAGATCGCGCTCGCGGAGCTCCGCGAGGACTCGCTGGCTGACTTCGGCATCACCCGCCGACTCAGTGTGAATGCGCGCGCCCTCGGTCCCCGACTGGGCCGCCAGGTGCAGGAGGTCATCGCCGCGGCGCGGGCCGGCGACTGGGCGGTCGCCGGCGACGATGTCACGGTCGGCGGCGTCCTGCTCGGCGAGGGCGAGTTCGAGCTCGTCCTCGAGTCGGCCGACCCGGCGAACGCGATCGAGTTCCTCCACGACGGCGCCTTCGTCGTCCTCGACACGGCGGTGACGCCGGAGCTCGAGGCGGAGGGCGTCGCCCGCGACCTCATCCGGCAGATCCAGGACGCGCGCCGCGCGGCGGGCCTCGAGGTCTCCGACCGCATCGCGCTCGAACTCGTCCTCCCGGCGGCGGAGGCGGAGGCAGCCCGGCAGCACGAGGCGCTCATCGCGGGGGAGACCCTCGCGCTCGAGCTGGTCATCTCCGACGGCACCCACTCGATCCGCGTCGAGCGGGTCTGAGCCGCGACTACGCTCGTCCCGTGCCCGACTACTCCCCGGACGCCCAGCGCGTCGTCGACGAGCTCCTCGCCCGCATCGGCGAGCAGGCGCCGCGGCCGCGGCTCGAGCCGACCCGCCGCGCGGCCGATCTCCTCGGCGACCCGCAGCGCGCCTACCCCGTCATCCACATCACGGGGACGAACGGCAAGACGACGACCGCGCGGCTCATCGAGTCGATCCTCCGCGCCTACGGGCTGCGGACGGGCCTGCTCACGAGCCCGCACCTCGTGAAGCTCAACGAGCGGATCATGATCGACGGCCAGCCGATCTCCGACGAGACGCTCGTCGAGCAGTGGGGCGAGATCCAGCCGCAGCTGACGATGGTCGACGCGGAGCTCACCGCGAACGGCGAGCAGGAGCTCACCTTCTTCGAGGCGCTCACGGTCCTCGCCTTCGCCGCGTTCGCCGACGCGCCCGTCGACGTCGTCGTGCTCGAGGTCGGCATGGGCGGCGAGTGGGACTCGACGAACATCGCCGACGGCCAGGTCGCGGTCCTCACTCCGATCGCGCTCGACCACACGCACCGCCTCGGCACGACGATCGAGGAGATCGCCCGGACGAAGTCGGGCATCATCAAGCCCCTCGCCGAGGTCGTCACCGCGCTCCAGGAGCCGGCGGCGCTCGGAGAGATCGCCCGGGCGATCGAGCTCACGGAGTCGCAGCTCAGCGCGGAGGGCCCCGACTTCGGCCTCCTCGCCGCCGAGGTCGCGGTCGGCGGCCAGCAGATCACCGTCCAGGGCCGCGCGGCGACCTAC
>CAKUJB010000125.1 GCA_934661165.1 uncultured Microbacteriaceae bacterium
GTAGGTCGGGCCCGCGCGGTCGATGTCGACGCGCGAGACGTTGAACCTCGGGTTCGCGGCGGTCGCGATCACCGTCATGAGGTAACGGTGCTCCCCCTCGGTGACCCCCGACTTCATCCAGGGCTCGCCCGTGGGCACGAAGATCACCTGGTCGAGGCCGAAGACCTGCGCGACCTCGCTCGCCGCGACGAGGTGGCCGTGGTGGATCGGGTCGAACGTGCCGCCCATGATCCCGATGCGCGGCCGCGCCTCGGCGGCATCAGTCATCGCGGATCAGTGACCGCCGTGGCCGTGCTCGCCGTGCTCGTGCCCCGCCGAACCGGCCTTGTCGAGGCGGCGGTGCGAGACATCGCGGAACGAGTAGGTGATCAGCCCCGTGACGAGGAAGAACACCGCGGCGATGAGCGGGAAGCCCCAGACCGGCAGGACGAGCGGCGCGAGCTCGTGCGCCTCCTCGGCGAGGACGTTGAGGATCGACATGCCCCCCATCCTAGCGGGCGAGCGATCGCCTCAGCCGCGCACCTGACCCGCGCCGCGGACGAGCCACTTCGTGCTCGTGAGCTCCGGCAGTCCCATCGGTCCGCGCGCGTGGAGCTTCTGCGTCGAGATGCCGACCTCGGCCCCGAAGCCGAACTCGCCGCCGTCGGTGAAGCGACTGCTCGCATTCACCATGACGACCGCAGCGTCGACCTCGGCGAGGAATCGCTCCGCCTGCCCGTAGTCGTTCGTGACGATGACCTCGGTGTGCTTCGTCGAGTAGCGGCGGATGTGCGCGAGCGCCTCGTCGAGGTCATCGACGATCCGCACATTCATCTCGAGCGCCATGTGCTCGATCGCGTAGTCCTCCGGGGTGATCGGGATGAGCTCGCCGACGAGCGACTCCGCGGCCTCGTCGCCGTGGAGGATGACGTCGTTCGACCGCAGCGCCTCGACGACCGGCGGCACGAGCCGGGCCGCCGCGTCGCGGTGGACGAGGAGCGTCTCGGCGGCGTTGCAGACGCTCGGGCGCTGGACCTTCGCGTTGACGACGATGTCGACGGCCATGTCGGCGTCGGCGGTGGCGTCGAGGAAGACGTGGACGACACCGGCGCCCGTCTCGATGACCGGCACCTTCGACTCGCGGACGACGGTGTCGATGAGGTTCTGGCTGCCGCGCGGGATGAGCACGTCGACGTAGCCGCGGGCCGCCATGAGCTCGGTCGCCCCCTCGCGGCCGAACTCATCGATCGTCTGCACGGCGTCGCGCGGGAGGCCGACCGACTCGAGCGCGTCCTGGATGAGGGCGACGAGCACGCGGTTGGTCTGCTCTGCGGCCGTGCCGCCGCGCAGGACCGTCGCGTTGCCGGACTTGAGCGCGAGCGCCGCGATGTCGATCGTCACGTTCGGGCGCGCCTCGTAGATCGCGCCGATGACGCCGAACGGCACGCGCACCTGCGACAGCTGCAGGCCGTTGGGCAGCGTGTGGCCCTTGACGACGCCGCCGACGGGGTCGGGCAGCGCGATGATGTCGCGGACGGCGGCGGCGAGGCCGTCGAGGCGGGCCGGGTTGAGCGTGAGGCGGTCGATGAGGCCGGTCGACAGTCCGTTCGCGCGGCCGTTCGCGAGGTCGAGCTCGTTCGCCTTGAGGATCTCCGCGGTGCGAGACCCGATGGCCTGCGCGATGGCCTCGAGCCCGGCGTCCTTCTCCTTCGTCGAGGCGAGACCGAGCGGCCTGGACGCCTCGCGGGCGAGGGCGAGCTTGTCGGTGAGCGTGAGCGCGGTCGTCTGCGTCATGCCCGTCATCCTAGGCCTGGGCGCGCGCCTCGAACCACGTGCCGAGGGTCGCGCCCGAGAGCGCATCCGCGACGCGGGACGTCTCGGCGAGCAGCGCGGGGACGCCGTGGGCGTTCGCGTACTTCGCCGCGGCGACCTTCGTGCCGGCCCCGCCCGTGCCGACCCCGGCGCTGCCGATGCCGCCGAATGCGATGCCCGGCAGATCGTCATCGTGCGCGACGCGATCGATGCGCTCGGCGCCCGGCTCCGACGGCGGGCGCGTGTACAGCGCGTCGACGTCGCTGAGCAGGACGAGCACATCGGCGCCGACGAGGACTGCGACGAGCGCGGCGAGCCGGTCGTTGTCGCCGAAGCGGATCTCCTGCGTCGCGACGGTGTCGTTCTCGTTGACGATCGGGAGCACTCCGAGGCCGAGGAGTCGCTCCATCGCGCGCCGCGCATTCGTCCGCGTCGTCGGGTGCTCGAGGTCGCCCGCCGTGAGGAGCACCTGCCCCGCGACGATGCGGTAGCGGTCGAGGGAGGTCTGGTAGCGCCACATGAGGACGTTCTGGCCGACCGCGGCGGCGGCCTGCTGCGTCGCGAGGTCGCCAGCATCGCGGACCCGGACGTCGAGGTCGAGGTACGGGATCGCGCTCGCGATCGCGCCCGAGGAGACGAGGATGACCTCCGCACCGCGCTCCCGGGCCGCGACGAGCGCGTCGACGAGCGGGTCGATCTGGGCGACGTTGTCGCCCGTGACGGACGAGCTGCCGACCTTGACGACGATGCGCGGCGCCGTGCGGATGTCCGCGTGCGTATGGACGGCGGTCACGATCGGGAGGGTGCCGGTGTCAGCGGGCGCGGTCATTCGTCCTCTCCAGTCCAGATGCCGGCGTCGCGCTCGGCCTCGAGCTCGGCGCGGGCGGCCGCCTTCGCATCCATCCGCTCGTGGTACTCCGCGACGCGCTCCTTATTGGTGCGCCGGCGCGAGCCGCCGTCGACGCGCGCGTCGGTCCCGCGGGGGCTCGAGATGAGCTCCGCGGTGCTCGTGAGCGTCGGCTCCCAGTCGAAGGTGACCTGTCGGGCGCCGCGGCCGATGACGACCGTCGCGCCCGGGGTCGCGCCCGCGCGGTACAGCTCGTCCTCGACGCCGAGTCGCGCGAGCCGGTCGGCGAGGTAGCCGACCGCCTCGTCGTTGTCGAAATCGGTTTGCGCGATCCACCGCTCCGGTTTATCACCAAGCACCCGGTACAGCGGCGTCGTGCCGCCC
>CAKUJB010000126.1 GCA_934661165.1 uncultured Microbacteriaceae bacterium
AAGTGGTTCTGGCCGACCTCGTAGAGGGCGGAGGCGCCGGCGTACGTCGAGATGTGGCCGCCGACGCCGAGGTGGGAGCGCTGGGCGCGCTGGACGATCATCGCGGCGTTCCAGCGGATCCAGCGGCTGTACACGCGCTCGGTGTCCTCGTCACCGGGGTAGGCCGGCTCGGCGCTGACCGGGATCGTGTTGACGTAGTCCGTCGTCAGCTTCGGCTCGGGAGCCACGCCGAGGGAGGCGGCCCGCGCACCGAGCGCGGCGAGCATCTGACGGGCCCGCTCGGCCCCCTGATTGCTGACCAGACCCTCGAACGATTCGATCCACTCCGCCGTCTCTTCGGGGTCGACGTCGGGACCGTAGATCGGGTTCTTCTCGGGGTTTTCCATAGGAGCAACTCCTGGGGGTCGGACTGGTGGGACGGTGAGGCCGGACACGACCGTCGCCGACGCCGGCTCGGCTCGGGCGACGTCTGTCGTCCCCGGCAGCCTAGTGGCTGTGGTCCGGCTTGCCACAGGGGAACGCCACCTCATTGCCGTCCCGATCCAGACAGGGCACCGGGTTGCCGTCGGCATCGACGACCCGGCCGTCCTTGATGCGATCTCCCTCGCGCAGCGCCGACAGTGCCGAGACGTCGGAGAGGTCGATGTAGCGGTCCGCGGCGACGAAGGTCGAGGAGTCCGGCTTCTGCTTGGCGAACGTCAATTCGTTGAACCACAGGTTGAGCACGACGGCCATGACGGCGGCCGAGCTGATGCCCGAGTGGAAGATCGTCTCGAACCAGACGGGGAAGTCGTGGTACAAGGTCGGCGCCGCGATCGGGATGAGCCCGGCGCCGATCGAGGTCGCGACGATGATGAGGTTCATGTTGCCCGCGTAGTCGACCTTGGCCAGCGTGCGGATACCCGAGGCGGCGACCGTGCCGAAGAGCCCGAGGCCGGCGCCGCCGAGCACGGGGGTGGGGATCGCCGCGACGACCCGGCCGAGGATCGGCACCAGCCCCAGGACGATGAGGATGGCCCCGCCGGCGCTCACGACGAAGCGGCTCTTCACGCCGGTGATCGCGACGAGGCCGACGTTCTGGGCGAAGGCGCTCTGGTGAAGCCGTTGAAGATCGGCGCGACGATCGAGGAGCCCATGTCGGCGCGCAGGCCGTCGCCGATGCGGCGGCGGTCGACCGGGGTGTCGACGATCTCGCCGACCGCGAGGATGTCCGCCGTCGTCTCGGTGAGGATGACGAGCACGACGATCGTCATCGACAGCACCCCGGCGAGCGTGAAGACCGGTGCCCCGAAGGCGAGCGGGGTCGGGATCGCGAAGATCGCGCCGCTGCCCACCTTCGAGAAGTCCGCCTTGCCGACGACGAGCGCGCCGATCGTGCCGACGACGATCGAGAGCAGGATCGACAGCCGCGAGATCGCCGGCACGTTCGAGCGGCTCAGGACGATGACGACGAGGAGCGTGAAGAGCGCGAGGAGGATGTTCGACATCGACCCGTAGCCCGGGGCCTTCGCGTTGCCGCCCATCGCCCAGTTCGCGGCGACCGGCATGAGGCTCAGCCCGATCGTCGTGATGACGACCCCGGTGACCACGGGCGGGAAGAAGCGGATGATCCGCGCGAAGAACGGGTGATGAGCAGGCCGATGACGGCCGAGCCCATGACGGCGCCGAAGACCGCGGGCAGCCCGCCGCCGCCGGTCGCGATGGCGGTGAGGGTGGCGACGCTCGCGAACGACGTGCCCTGCACGAGCGGCAGCTGGGAGCCGAACCACGGCACCCCGACCGACTGCAGGAGGGTCGCGAGGCCGCCCACGAAGAGGCAGCTCGCGACGAGCAGGCCGAGCTGATCCTGGGGGACGCCGGCGGCGGCGCCGACGATGAGGGGCGGCGCGATGATCCCGCCGTACATCGTGAGGACGTGCTGGGCGCCGTAAGGCAAAGGACTTGCCGATGCCGAGGCGCTCGTCCTCGGGTCGGATCACGCGGGACGCTGATGCCTGAGTCGTCGTCATGGACAGCTCTCCTTGGGTGGGCAGGTCAGAGGCGAAAAAAGGGGGACGCGGCGGCCCGGTGTGGGGCCGCCGCGTCGTCGACGGTGCGGGCGACTCAGCAGAAGCCGGCGATCCCGACCCACGCCTCGTCGGCCGGTGCCGCGCCCTCGCGCGCGAACGTCGCCTCGATGAGGCCGTAGGGGCGGTCCGCGGCGTAGAAGACCTCGTTCGGGTTCTCGAGCCCGCAGAAGGAGAGGTCGGAGGTGAAGTGGTGCTTGTTCGGGCAGCTGAACTTGATCTCCTCCACCTCGGGGTGCTTCTCGAGCACGGCCTGAGCCATCTTGTAGAGCGTCTCCTGCAGGGCGCGGGAGTAGTGGTCGGTGAAGCTGCTCATGATGCTCGCCTTGATGCTGTCTTAGGCAGCGTTGAAGTCGAAGCCGTCGCCGATCGCGTCGCTGCGGTAGCGCCAGCGGGTCGAGATGTCGGTCGCCATGATGCGATCGGTCGTCTCCTGCAGCGTCGTGTACTTGTCCTTGGGGTAGCCCTCGAAGCCGGACTGCGTCGACTTCAGCACGGTGAGGTCGTAGAAGCCGGAGATGACGGTCGTCTCCTGCCCGTCGCGGACGACGACCGCGGTGCGGATCTCCGGTGCGCTGCGGTAGAAGCAGTGGTCGTGATCGTCGATGCGCGACCAGCCGTACTGCTCGGCGGCCCAGCGGCCCCCGGTGACCCAGTCGAACGAGCTGGTGAAGTGGTCCGCCAGGCGCAGGAGGTAGGCCTCGGGTGAGCCGACGCCGTCCTTGGCGAAGGTGAAGATCGTGTTCTTCTGCGTGTCCGTCGCGACGACGTGGCCGTTGTCGCCCGCGAGGTGGGCGGCAGCGAAGTCGCCGCGCAGCTGCGAGGTGACGTTGAGGTCCTCGATCTCGTGCCGGTCGGTGTCGCGCGTGATCCGGACGACGCGGTTCTCGGCCTTGCCGTACTGGTTCTTCGTGAGGATGACATTGCTCATGGCTGGAGCCTCCAAAGCTGATCG
>CAKUJB010000127.1 GCA_934661165.1 uncultured Microbacteriaceae bacterium
GTCGCACCACGGCCACCAGGTGTCACCGCACGCGGGCGGTCACACGATGAGGCTGCCGAAGAGGAAGCCGAGCGCGACCGCGAAGGCGATCGTGAGGACGCCCGGCACGAGGAACGGGTGGTTGAAGACGGCCTTGCCGATCCGGGTGCTGCCGGTGTCGTCCATCTCGACCGCGGCGAGCAGCGTCGGGTAGGTCGGCAGGACGAAGAGCGCGGACACCGCCGGGAAGGCCGCGACCGCCGCCAGCGGCGCCACGCCGAGGGCCAGTGCCGTCGGCATGAGGGCCTTCGTCGTCGCGGCCTGGGAGTAGAGCAGCGCGGCGGCGAAGAAGAGCACGACCGCGAGCATCCACGGGTAGCTGCTCAGCAGGTTGCCGGCGGCGCCCTTGATGTCGTCGGTGTGCGCCTGGACGAACGTCGTGCCGAGCCACGCGACACCGAGCACACAGATCGAGGCGCTCATGCCCGACTTGAACGTCGAGGCCGACAGGATGTCGCTCGGCGCGCAGCGCGACCAGATGACGATGACCGCGGCGATGCTCAGCATGAAGGCGATGATCGCCTGGTCACGGCCCATGACCGGCTCCTTGATGAGGCCCACCTTGTCCGAGATCGCGGTCGCGTAGGCCATGATCGCGACGAGCCCGACGAGGAAGACGATGACCGAGGCCCGCGCGTGCGGGGCGAGCTCACGTCGCTGCGAGCCGCGCAGCGTGACCGCTCCGCGAGCGAGCCGCTCCTGGTAGACCGGGTCCTTCGACAACGGGCTGTTCGGGTTCGCCCGGTCGATGAGCGTCATGACGAGCGCAGTGAGCATGCACGCGATGAACGTCGAGGGGATCGCCACCGCCAGCAGGTCGAGGTAGCCCACCCCGAGCGGCTCGAGCACCGAGGAGAAATACACGACCGCCGCCGAGATCGGGGAGGCGGTGATCGCGATCTGCGAGGCGACGACCGCGACCGACAGCGGCCGCGAGGGCCGGATGTCGTTCTCCTTGGCGACCTCGGTGATGACGGGCATCGTCGAGAACGCCGTGTGGCCCGTGCCGGCCATGAGCGTCATGAGGTAGGTGATGATCGGGGCGAGGAAGTTGAGGTGTTTGGGGTTCTTGCGCAGGATGCGCTCGGCGAGATCGACGAGCCAGTCCATGCCCCCGGCCACCTGCATCGCGGCGATCGCGCAGATCACCGCCATGATGATCGAGATGACCTCCAGGGGCATGTCCCCCGGCTTGACCCCGAGGACCGCGAGCGCGAGCACGCCGAGGCCACCCGCGAAACCGATGGCGATGCCCCCGAGACGAGCGCCGAGGAAGATCGCCGCGAGGACGACGAGAAGGTGGATCCAGATCATCGCGCGGCCTTCGGATCGGACGCAGCCTCATCGGCCGTCGTCGGCACAGACCCGGGGTTCATGAGGTTCTCCAGCGAGAGGAGCCGGTCGAGCATGTCGGCGTCCATGAGGCCGCGCTCGAGGACGAGCTCGCGGACCCCACGACCGGTGCGGGCCGCCTCCTTGCCGATCTCGTCGCCCGCCTCGTGGCCGATGTAGTCGTTGAGGTAGGTGATGACGCCGATCGAGTTCGTCACGTAGCCCAGGCAGACCTCGCGGTTGGCCGTGATGCCGTCGACGCACTTGGTCCGCAGCACGTCGCAGGCGCGCGTGAGGAGCGTGAGCGACTCGAAGAGCGACTGGGCGATGACCGGCTCCATGACGTTGAGCTGGAGCTGCCCGGCCTCGGCGCCCATCGTCACCGTCACGTCGTTGCCGATGACCTTGAAGCACACCTGGTTGACGACCTCGGGGATGACCGGGTTGACCTTGGCGGGCATGATCGAGGAGCCCGCCTGCACCTCGGGCAGGTTGATCTCGTTGAGGCCGGCGCGCGGGCCGGAGGAGAGCAGTCGCAGGTCGTTGCAGATCTTCGACAGCTTCATCGCCAGGCGCTTGAGGGCCGCGTGGGTCATGACGTAGGAGCCGCAGTCGCTCGTCGCCTCGATGAGGTTCGGGGCGGGGACGCACGGCCGGCCGCTGACCCGCGACAGCGTGGCGACGGCGAGCGGCGCGTAACCGGGCGGGGTGTTCAGGCCCGTGCCGATCGCGGTGGCGCCGAGGTTCATCTCCAGGAGGAGCGACTGGGCGTTCTCGAGGTGGCGCAGCTCCTCCCCCAGGGTCACACCGAACGCGCTGAACTCCTGGCCCAGGGTCATCGGCACCGCGTCCTGCAGCTGCGTGCGCCCCATCTTGAGGTAGTCGGAGAACTCCGCGCCCTTGGCCCCGAAGGCGTCGGCCAGCTTCGTCAGCGCGACCGCGAGATCGCTCACCATCGCATCGACCGCGAGGCGGAAGCCGCAGGGGTAGGCGTCGTTCGTCGACTGGCTGCGGTTCACGTGGTCGTTGGGGTTGAGGACCTCGTAGCTGCCCTTGGGCTTGCCGAGGTGCTCGAGCGCGAGGTTGGCGATGACCTCGTTCGTGTTCATGTTGAGCGACGTGCCGGCGCCGCCCTGGAAGACGTCGACGGGGAACTGGTCGAGGCAGCGCCCGTCCTCCAGCACCGCGTCGCAGGCCCAGACGATCGCGTCGGCGATGTCGGCCGGCAGTGCGCCGAGGGACTTGTTCGCCAGGGCCGCGGCCTTCTTGACCATGACCATGCCGCGGACCATCGCCGGGACCTCGGTGATCGACCGACCCGAGATCGGGAAGTTCTCGACCGCTCGGACCGTGTGCACTCCGTAGTACGCATCAGCGGGAACCGCCTTGCGTCCGAGCAGATCCGTCTCCCACCGAGTGTCAGCCATGTCGTTCTCCGTCGAGTCCCCTTCGTGCTTCTGGACGCATCTCGTCCATACCTCGACGGTACTGCTGGGCTATCTAGCCGAAATAGCGTTTACGCAGGTCAAGGACCTTGTACCCGAACACAATCCGCCATTCTTCACCGCGTGGGCGAGACGACCTGTTTTGTCCCGGAATGCGACAGCGGCGGTGCGGACCGGATGGTCCGCAC
>CAKUJB010000128.1 GCA_934661165.1 uncultured Microbacteriaceae bacterium
GCAGCCGCATGAAGAGGTCCATCGTGAGGTCGAGGTCGCGGTACTCCTCCATGTCGAGGTTGACGAAGGCGTGCGGCGACTTGCTGCGGGCCGTGCGGTAGAGGGGGCGCAGGCGGTCGAGGCAGCGCTCGACGGTGCCGTCGTGATCCCACGTGATGATCTGGCTCACGAGGGAGGAGACCTTGATCGAGACGTAGTCGACGTCGGGCCGGGCGAGCATCGCGCCGACCCGCTCGGTGCGGGAGGCGGCCTCGGCCTCGCCGAGCACGGCCTCGCCGAGGAGGTTGACGTTGAGCCGGAAGCCCTCCTTGCGGGCCTTGGCGAGGTGCTTGCCGAGCGCCGGGTCGTTCGAGTCGACGACGAGGTGACCGATGATCTGGCGCAGTCGCATCCGCGCGAGCGGCACGACGACGGGCGGGGCGAGCGGCGCGACGAGGGCGCCGAGGCCGAGCATCGCGCGGTCGATGCCGCCGAGGAAGCCCGAGGCGTTCTTCGTCGACAGCTTGCCGAGCTCGCGGGCTGCCACGGTCGTGTCCTCGGGGCGGGCGACGCGGTCGACGAAGCGGACCGCGAGGTCGAGGCCGGCCTCGTTGCGCACGAGGGCGGCGAGCTGGCCCGTCGTGGCGCGCTCGGCCTTCGTCTGGCCCTCCTCGGTCGCGCGGGCCCAGCGGTTCGCGAGCTGCACGACGTCCTCGATGAGCGGCGCGTAGGCCGCCGTCCCGTGCGCGTCCGTCGCGTCGATCCGATCGCCATCGGGACGCTGTCCGTCGGCCCGATCCCCGCCGGTATGGACGCCGGCCTCCGATCCGGTCGCGCCCTGCCCAGCGGGCGGGAGCTGCCCTTCGGTCGGGCTGAAGGTCGGGGCGTCGGGGTCAGTGTCGGGGAGGCGAGGGTCCGTCATGGCGCCAGTATTTACCAACGGGGCCTCCGCGTCCTCGGCATCGCGAGGCAATCGCGGTCCAGGCGCCGCCGCAGCCTCTGGACAAGATGTGATAACGCTGTGCCGCAGCGCGACCGGCCATCCAGGACTGGACTCGGGCTGAGGCGAATCTGAGTGACGCAGGTCATCCGGCAGCCGTTCTACCTGCGACGACAGCCCCCAAACGGGTGAGCGCGGTCACGAACTTTGCCAAATCCTGACCGACTTGACTCAGTCTTGACTATCCACAGGTGTCGTCGCGACCGATAGGACGATAGGAAGACTGTGATGCCACGATGGGTCACGTTGGATCAGCACGGGGGTCGGGGGAAACGGACTCGCGTTCGACGCGCGGGCGAGGGACCAATGAAGGGACAAGACCATGACCGCCATGACCGCAACCCTGGACGCAGGGGCGTCACGGCACATCGCCTTGGGGCCGCACGATCTCGCGCAGCGGGTGCCGTGCACCATCTGCCATGCGGGCACCGGCGAGCCGTGCCTGGAGTCGGATATGCCGCGCGACGACCCGCACCACTCGCGCTGGATCCGCTACCAGCACCTCATGCGCCAGCGGCCGTTCACCGCGATCCTGCGCGAGCCGGTCGACGAGCGCCTCTCCGTCGGCGACGTGCTCCTGTGCGTCGCGACGCCTGAGGCCCGCACGCTGCGCATCCTCACCGACGGTCTCGGCCAGCGCGGCGGCCCGGAATTCGTCGACGCGCGCGCCGTCGAGTTCTGCGCCTTCATCGAGGAGTCGGCCCGCCTGGCCACCCCGCGCCGCGCCGCTCGCGCCCGCGCCCACCTCGGGATCGCCTGAGCATCACCCTCCCCCTCGCAGCCGCCGCCGGATGAGTTCGTCTCCCCCGGCGGCGGTTTCGCGTGTGCGTCACGTCGCGCTCGTCTCGGGTGGGCG
This sequence comes from uncultured Microbacteriaceae bacterium, assembly GCA_934661165.1. Lineage (GTDB taxonomy): Bacteria > Actinomycetota > Actinomycetes > Actinomycetales > Microbacteriaceae > 73-13. Next base: position 1,836 of record CAKUJB010000128.1, read on the forward strand.
CGCGACAGCCCGCGAGCGCCCGGGCCGCGAACTCAGCCGGCCAGGACGATCTCGGCCAGCGCCCGGCGCAGCGACGGTGAGGTCGGCAGCGCCTCCACCTCGAGCAACCCGTCGCGCGGGTCGGCCGCGCGCTCGAGCGCCTCGGCGACCCGGGCCTTGAGCCGGTAGTCGAGCTGCGCGTCGTCGAGCAGGCGAACCGCTCGCGCGAGCACGTCGTTGTCCGCCGGCGTCGCGTCGCCCTGGAGCGTCACCGTCGCCGTCTGACCCGGCTCGAGGGCGCCGATCTCGAGGAGTACGCGGCCCGCGCTGGCCTCGCGGGCCTCGACGCGCCGCAGCGCCCCGCTCAGGCCACCGCCCTGCAGGCCCCCGCGGCTCACCTGAATGCTCGCGCCCGTCACGCCGCAGGCACCGAAGACGACGACGTCCCAGGTGCGCTCCGCGGGGATGACGCGGCGGCCACCCAGCCGGCCCGCGGCCAGTACCCCCGCTGCCCTCGCGCCGGTCGTGATCGGGCCCCTGCCCTCGCCATCGCCATCGCCATCGCCATCGCCCGCGCCATCACCGTTCCCATCGCTATCGCCACCCGCGCCGCCCGAGGACGCGTCGCGGTCGGCGTCGAAGACGGTCGGGCCGATGACGATCCGGCGACCGTCGAAGCGCAGCGGCGTCCGAGCGACGCGCTCGTCGTCGCCGTCCTCGGCGACCACGAACTCGGTCGTCGCCGAGCCGGGCTCACCCCCGGCGCCGACGCCCGGGTCTCCGGCGACGACACACACCTGCAAGTGCGCGGGGTTGTCGACGCCGACCGGCTCGTCGTCACCGCGACCCGCCAGTGGCAGGACTGCGCCAGCGCGAGCCAGGAGCGGATTGCCCTCGAGCGTGCGATGCATCCGGATCCGGCGGCCCCCGTCGCCGGCTCGGTAGCGCAGTCCGGTGAAGAGGTCGAGCCACTCACCGGGCGGCAGCCACGTGTCGACCCCGGCGAGCCCGAGCTCACGCTCCACCGGCTCGGTGATCGCCGCGACGAGCAGCTGGGTGCCGAAGGTGAACTCGCCGGGCACCTCGTAGGCCGCGTCGTCCCACGGATGGGAGTGGTAGACGGGCCGCACGAGCGGCTCGCCGAGCTCGTGGGCGCGGCGGTTCATCGTGTGCAGGTAGG
>CAKUJB010000129.1 GCA_934661165.1 uncultured Microbacteriaceae bacterium
CGATGGCGCTGCTGTCGCGGATCTTCGGCTACCTCGACCTGCCGATCGACGTCCCGGAGCCGACCCATCCCGTGGCTCTGGATCCCGCGGCCGCCCGCGGTGAGGTGCGGTTCGAGGGCGTGAGCTTCACCTACGCGGGGTCGGCGACGCCCGCGCTCGACGACGTGAGCGTCACGGCGTCCGCCGGCTCGGCCCTCGCCCTCGTCGGAGACACCGGCTCGGGCAAGTCGACGTTCGCCGCACTCGTCTCCCGGCTCTACGACCCGCAGGGCGGTCGAGTGAGCATCGACGGGGTCGACGTACGCGACCTGAGCGGCGACACGCTCGCGCAGCTCGTCGGCGTCGTCTCGCAGGAGACCTATCTCGTGCACGCCTCGATCCGCGACAACCTCCTCCTCGCGCGACCGGACGCCTCCGACGCGGACCTGTGGCGGGCGCTGGCGGCGGCGCAGATCGACGACCTCGTCGCAACGCTGCCCGAGGGGCTCGACACGGTCGTCGGGGCGCGCGGCTACCGCTTCTCCGGCGGAGAACAGCAGCGGCTCGCGATCGCCCGGACGATCCTGCGAGACCCCCGGATCCTCGTCCTCGACGAGGCGACGAGCGCCCTCGACAACGACACCGAGCGCGAACTGCAGGCGGCCCTCGACGCGCTCGCGAGCGGCCGGACGACGATCACCATCGCCCACCGGCTGTCGACGATCCGCGATACCGACGAGATCGTCGTCCTCGACCACGGCCGGATCGCCGAGCGCGGCACGCACGACGCACTGCTGGCCCGAGGGGGTCGCTACGCGCGTCTCGCTCGGGTGGCCGGAGAGCCGGCCGTCACCGCATCGACCGTCTGAGGAACGCGGCGGCGTTATGCAGCGACGGACGAGATCGTGCCGCGCAGGTCCTTGACGAGCTGCGGGGTGCGCTGTTGAGCGACCCCCTCGACCCACCGCGACACGGGGAAGGCGAGCCGCACCACGAAGTAGTTGACGTACTCCACGACCCCGAACAGCCAGATCGCGACCGCGACGACGAGCGGCCCGACGTTCCCCGGCCGGAGCGCGACGATCCCGACGGCGCCGAGGGCCAGGAGCGCCGGATCGATGATCCGGAACCCGCGGTAGAGCGAGGCGAGACCCGCCGGCATCGCAGCCCGTCCCACCCATGCCCGAGCGAGCAGCCAGTAGGCGCCGCCCTGGGCGAGGATGACGAGCAGGGGAACAAGGGCACACCAGAGGGCGGCCGCACCGTTCGATCCCTCGTACCGCGCAGCGAGTGTCGTCATCGCGACGACGACGAAGACGGCCGCAGCGACGAATTCACCGACGCCCAGGCTCAGGTAGCGCCGACGCCGGTCCTCGCGTCGAGAGTCACTCACTCTTCGACGATACGAGAACCTCGGAACCGGCGGAATCGATCATCGCCGTCACGCCCGCGAGGCCTCAGCGCGATTCCTCCTCGGCGAGGGCGGCGAGCCGGTCGAGCGAGGCCAGCAGCCTCTCGGGAGTCGTCGCGCGGGCCCTGGGGATCCGGTTCGGATCGGTCAGCTCGGACCAGTCGTAGGTGTGCCGCACCAGCGTGCCCTCATCGCCGCGCGGCTCGAGCTCCCAGCGCCACAGATGCCCGGGCGGCGAGCTCCCCGGCTCCGACGGGCGCCAGGCGATGCGCCGCCCCTCCTCGAACTCGACGACGTAGTTGACGCGCTCGACGCCGTCCTTGGTCAACGTCATCGTGAAGGTGTCGTCGACCGCATGCACCCGCTGACCTGCGGCGGCCTCCCCCAGGTTGTCGTTGCCATCCCACCGCGGCTGCTGCGCCGGGTCGGCGATGAGCTCGAAGATCGCGTCCGCGTCCGCCGCGACGAGTCGTTCGGCGGTGACCACCATGTCCTCTGCCATGCGTTCACCCAAGCACAGGGGACCCACACGGCAACCGCGATCTCACAACAGCGTGGCGATCTCAGAACAACGCAGGCTCGCCGGCGCCCTCGAGAGTGAGCAGCCACGCCTTGCGGTCGAGGCCGCCGGCGAAACCGGTGAGCCGTCCGCTGCTGCCCACGACGCGGTGGCACGGCACGACGATGGAGATCGGGTTGCGACCGACGGCGGCGCCGACCGCGCGGGCCAGGTGGGGGTCGCCGAGCTCCGCGGCGATCGCCCCGTAGGTCGTCCGGTCGCCGAAGTCGATCGCGCGCAGCCGTGCCCAGACCTGCTGATGGAAGGCAGGTCCGACCGGGGCGAGGCGCAGGTCGAACGACGTCCGGGTGCCCGCGAAGTACTCGGCCAGCTGGTCCGCGAGCTGCGTGATCACCGGATCGTCACCGGCCTCGACCCGCTCCCCGAGCGATTCCGGCCGCGGCGGGTGGCGGTGGGCGTCGAAGTAGAGGCCGGTGATGGCGTCGCCGGACGCCGACACGGTGAGCGGGCCGATCGGGCTGTCGAGGAGGGCGTGGCGGACGGTCATGACGGGGCCCTTCGGAAGAGTGTGCATGCACCGTAGTCGTTCGCGGCCGCCGCGATGTGAGGTCCGGTCTCGGGCGGGTGTGTCATCAGCGACGTATCCGCGTCTGCAGGGAGAAGGCGAGGCAGTGCTAGCGGGCCTCGCGTCAGCCGACCTGCGTGCCGAAGAGGCTGCCGATCCCGTAGGTGAGGGCGAGCCCGAGCGCCCCGCCGATCGTCACCCGCAGGGCCGCACGCAGCGCCGGCGCCCCACCCATCCGCGCCCCCAGGGCACCGGTGATCGCCAGCGCGACGAGCACGATGACGAAGGTCACCGGCACACGAATCGCGATCGGCGCCAAGAGGATTGCGAGGACGGGCAGCAGTCCACCGGCGACGAAGGAGGCGGCCGAGGAGATGGCCGCGACGGTCGGGCTGGCGAACTCGTCGGGATCGATGCCGAGCTCCGCCTCGAGGTGGGCGCGGAGCGGATCCTCCTGCGTCAGCTCGGTGGCGACGGCCGTCGCCGTCTCGCGGGACAGGCCCT
>CAKUJB010000130.1 GCA_934661165.1 uncultured Microbacteriaceae bacterium
GGGCCATGGAGTGGGTCAACCTCTACGCCCTGGCCGTCAACGAGGAGAACGCCTCGGGCGGGCGGGTCGTCACGGCCCCGACGAACGGCGCGGCCGGCATCGTGCCCGCGGTCCTGCACTTCTACACGCGCTTCGTCGACGGCGCCGACGAGGACGGGGTCGTCGACTTCATGCTCACCGCGGCCGCCGTCGGCATGCTCTTCAAGCTCGGGGCCTCGATCTCCGGCGCCGAGGTGGGCTGTCAGGGCGAGGTCGGCTCGGCCTGCTCGATGGCGGCGGCCGGGCTGTGCGCCGTGCTCGGCGGCACCCCGGAGCAGATCGAGAACGCGGCCGAGATCGGCATCGAGCACAACCTCGGCCTCACGTGCGACCCCGTCGGCGGCCTGGTCCAGGTGCCGTGCATCGAGCGCAACGCGATCGCCTCGATGAAGGCGATCAACGCGGCGCGCCTGGCGATGCAGGGCGACGGCAGCCACCGCGTCACCCTCGACCAGGCGATCCGCACGATGCGTCAGACCGGCGCCGACATGAAGTCCAAGTACAAGGAGACCTCGCGCGGCGGGCTCGCCGTCAACGTCATCGAGTGCTGATCTCGAGCGACTGACCTCGAGCGCTCGGAGCCCTACCCCTCGGCCCGATCCCGCTGCCCGACCTCTGTGCTCGACCTCTGTGCCCGATCTTTGTGCCCGACCTCGCCGACCCACGAAGGAGCCGATGTGCCCACCTCCCCCGCGTCCGACTACATCCTCACCATCGACGGTCCGCAGCGGCCGGGGATCGTCCATGCGCTGACCGGCTTCCTCCTGGAGCACCACGGCGACATCATCGAGCTCAAGCAGTACGACGACGTGCGCTCGGGCCACTACTTCTCCCGGATCCATGTCGCCTTCACCCCCGACCCCGGCGAGGCGGCACTCCGGGCGGACGTCGAAGCCCTGGCCGAGAAGTGGGGGCTGCGGATCCTGCTGCGCCCGGCCGCGCGGAAGCAGCGCGTGCTCGTCATGGTCTCCAAGTTCGAGCACTGCCTCGCCGACCTGCTCTTCCGCTCCCGGATGGGCGAGCTGCCGATCGAGATCGCCGCGGTCGTCTCGAATCACCCGACGCACCGCTCGCTCACCGAGTGGCACCAGATCCCGTTCTTCCACGTGCCCGTCACCGCCGAGACGAAGCCGGCCGCGGAGGCGCGACTCCTGGAGCTCGTCGACCGCTTCGAGATCGACTTCGTCGTGCTCGCGCGCTACATGCAGATCCTGTCCGACGACCTCTCACGCGCCCTGACAGGCCGGGCGATCAACATCCACCACTCGTTCCTGCCGAGCTTCAAGGGCGCCCGCCCCTACCACCAGGCCTACGAGCGGGGCGTCAAGACGGTCGGCGCCACGGCGCACTACGTCAACAGCGAGCTCGACGAGGGCCCGATCATCTCCCAGCAGGTCCAGCCGGTCGACCACGCCTTCAGCCCGGAGGATCTCGTCGCCGCCGGCCGCGACACCGAATGCAAGGCCCTCTCCAACGCGGTGAAGTGGCACGCCGAAGGCCGCGTCATCCTCCACGGGAACCGCACCGTCATCCTGCGCTGACCCCGTGCGGCTCGAACCAGCGCCATGATCGGGCCCGCCACCGCGTGGATAGAACCCTGACACCTCGACCCCCGAAGTGTCAGGGTTCTATCCAGTCCCCTGCATGGCTCAGACGCGGACGTAGCGGGTGAGGGCGGTCCAGGAGGCGAGGGCGGTGAGCACGAGGGCGACCGCGGCGAGGATCGGGGAGACGGCGACGACGTCGAGCGAGCCGACCCAGGCGAAGTCGCGGAAGCGGTCGGCCAGCGAGCTGATGCCGTAGCGGGTCAGGGCCCACAGCGCCCCGATCGCCAGGCCGGTGCCCAGCGTCGCCGCGAGCATCGTCTCGATGATGAACGGCAACCGGATCGCGGCCTTGGACGCCCCGACGATCCGCTTGATGCCCGTCTCCCGGCGCCGGCTCCACGCGACCTGACGGATCGTCGTCGACACGAGCAGGACCGAGCACAGGAGCATGAGGGCGGCGAGCGCCCACGCGGCGCGTTTGAGCAGGTCGAGGGCCTTGAAGAGCGGGTCGAGCACCTCGCGGATGTCCTTGACCGTCGCGACGCCCGGCTGGGTCGTGAACGCGTCGCGCACGACCCGGTAGTCCTCGGGGTTCGACAGCTTGACGCGGAACGCGGCCGGGATCGCCTCCTTCGGCGTCTCGGCGAACGTCGGGTTGTTCTTGAACTGCTCGCGGAAGCGCGCGTACGCCTCGTCCTGGGACTCGAACTGGTAGTCGGCGATCGTCGGCTTCATCGAGTCCAGGAGCATCGCGATGTCGTCCTTCTGCTGGGGCGTGAACGCCCCCTTCGCGCAGGAGGGTTCGTTCGACTTCGCCGTGCAGAGGAAGATCGACACCTCGACCTTGTCGTACCAGTAGCCCTTGGCCGCCTCGACCTGGCGCCCCGCGAGCAGCCCGATGCCGAGGAAGAAGAGCGAGACCATCGTGACGATGGTGATCGAGGTCGCCATCGACATGCTGCGACGCAACCCGGTGCCGACCTCCCTGGCCAGGAACGCGGGGCGGATCATCGGCCGACCTCCGCGCTCGTCGCGGACAGGGACGCGGCACCTGATGAGCCTGATGGTTCAGGTGGCCCCGCGACACCGGCCTTGCTGCGCAGCGGCATGAGGCGGCGCGCGGCATCGGCCTGGAGCTGCGGCGCGTCCGTCGCACCGGACGTCGCGCGCTCGGTGCCCTCGCCGTCCGTCATGCCCTTGGTGCCCTTGGCTCCCTTGGTGCCCTCGCCACGTCCTGCGGGTGCCGTCATCGGCTCGATGAAGGCGGCCGTCGCAGAGGCGGGGTCGACGTGCGGTCGCGGCGCGAAGTAGGCGCCGTCTGCCTCG
>CAKUJB010000131.1 GCA_934661165.1 uncultured Microbacteriaceae bacterium
GCTCCGGCAAGGTCATGAAGCAGCAGGCGGGTATGCGCCACAACCTCGAGGTCAAGCGCTCGAAGGTCAAGCGCCGCCTCAACCAGGATCAGGTGCTCGCCCCGGCCGACGCCAAGGTCATCAAGCGGCTGCTCGGCTGAGCTGACGGAAGACTCAAGGAGAAGAAGACATGGCACGCGTCAAGAACGCCGTCAACTCGCACAAGAAGCGCCGCACGATCCTCGAGCGCGCCGAGGGCTACCGCGGCCAGCGCTCGCGTCTCTACCGCAAGGCGAAGGAGCAGGTCACCCACTCGCTCGTCTACGCGTACCGCGACCGCCGCGCGCGCAAGGGCGAGTTCCGGGCCCTCTGGATCCAGCGCATCAACGCCGCGGTCCGCGAGCAGGGGCTCACCTACAACCGCTTCATCCAGGGCCTCGGCCTCGCGGGCATCGAGGTGGACCGCCGTCTGCTCGCCGAGCTCGCGGTCAACGAGCCGAAGGCCTTCCAGGCCATCGTCGAGGCGGCCCGCAAGGCCCTGCCGGCGGACGTCAACGCGCCGAAGGCGTAATGTCCCGTCGAGTCCCGCTCACCGGCGCCCGTGTCCTCATCACGGGCGCCGGTTCGGGTATCGGGCGCCGGATGGCGCTCGGCGCGGCCGAGCGCGGCGCCGACGTCGTCATCTGGGATATGAATGCTGAGGCCGCCGGCCGCGTCGCGCTCGAGATCACCGCGGCGGGCGGCAGCGCCTCCGCCGCGGCGCTCGACGTCACCGACAGCACGGCGGTCGGCGCGGAGGCGCTCGCGGCGGGCCCCGTCGACGTCCTCATCAACAACGCCGGCGTCGTGACCGGCAGGCGCCTCCTCGAGGCGAGCGAGGCGCAGATCCGACGCACCTTCGAGGTGAACGCGCTCGCGCTGTACTGGACGACCCGCGCATTCCTCCCGGGCATGCTCGAGCGCGGCCGAGGCAAGGTCGTGACGATCGCCTCCGCCGCGGGGCTCATCGGGGTCGCGAAGCAGACCGACTACTCGGCCTCGAAGTGGGCCGCCTTCGGCTTCACCGAGTCATTGCGCGCGGAGCTGCGGAAGGACCGCGCACCGGTGTCGACGCTCGTCGTCGCCCCCTATTTCATCGATACCGGCATGTTCGAGGGCGTGCAGACCCGCTTCCCGCTGCTCCTGCCGATCCTGCAGGAGCGCGACGTCGCCCGGCGCGTGCTCGACGCGATCGAGTCGGGTCGGCAGCAGCTCATCATGCCGCCGTTCGCGGCCCTCACGCCCGCGATGCGCGTGCTCCCGGTCGCGGCGATGGACGCGCTCGCGGACGCGCTCGGCATCAACTCGACGATGGACGAGTTCACCGGACGCACGCCGTGATCGACAACCCGCGTGCGCCTCGGGTGCGCCGGGTCGCGCAGCTGCTGCGCCGGTCGGAGCGCCGGGCGACCGGAAGGTTCCTGCTCGAGGGCCCGCAGTCGGTCGGCGAGGCGCTCGCCAGCCGGCCCGACCTCGTCGAGGAGGTCTATGCCGTCGACGCGGTGCTCGAGCGCTATCCCGCGATCGCGGCGGTCGACCCCGTGGTGGTCACCGCGCGGGTCATCGGGGCGATGTCGGACACCGTGACGCCGCAGGGCGTCGTTGCGGTCGCGCGCCAGTTCCCGACCGTGCTCGAGGATGTCGTCGCTGCGGCCCCGCGGCTCGTCGCGGTCCTCGAGGAGGTCCGCGATCCCGGCAACGCCGGCACGATCCTCCGCGCCGCCGATGCGGCGGGCGCCGACGCCGTCGTCTTCACGGGCGACACCGTCGATCCGTACAACCCGAAGGTGGTTCGCGCGACGACCGGTTCGCTCTTCCACCTCCCGCACGTGGTCGGCGTCGATCTCGGGGCGGCCGTCGCCGCGCTGCGCGCAGCCGGGCTGCAGATCCTCGCGGCGGATGTCTCGGGTGAGGATCTCACGTCCGCCCGCTCGGCGGGCGTCCTCGCGGCGCCGACGGCCTGGGTGTTCGGCAACGAGGCGCGGGGCCTCGACGCGACCCGACTCGCGCTCGCGGATCGCGCGTACCGGCTGCCGATCTTCGGCCGCGCGGAGTCGCTCAATCTCGCGACCGCCGCGAGCGTCTGCCTCTACGAGAGCGCGTTCGCCCAGCGCGGCTGAGGCGGCGCAGTCAAGCCCCGGGGCTTCGAGTCGCCTGGGACTTCGGCGGGAGTGCCCGCACAGAGCGCTGGAGAAGCGCTGGGCCGGAGGGCGACGCCCGACTTCGGAACGTAGCGTCGACGTATACCGGCGGCCATTGGTGCCGTCAAGGCCCCCAACCAGGGGCCAGCAACGAGAGGACAACGCAATGCGCACGAACTCGAAGATCACGTTCGCGACCGGGGCGGCGGCGATCGCCCTGCTCGGCCTCACGGCCTGCGGCCCGACCGCCGTCGATGAGGACCCGATGGACGACCAGCCGGGCATCGAGCAGCCGAGCACCCCAGAGCAGCCCGCTCCGGCTCCTGGTGACATGAACCTCCCCGACCAGGACGACCAGGACGTGCCGGGCGACGACGACACCGACGCGCCGGGGCTCCCGGGCGACGAGGACACCCCGGCTCCCTGAGCTCGAGGCGCACCGCGAGGGCGGGCACGGCTGCGGCCGTGCCCGCCCTTCGTCGTTCGGTGCGGCTCGCCGATAGACTCGACAACCGTGTCGACGCCAATCACCGAGGAGGCCGTCCGCGCCGCCGTGACCGCCGCGCGCGCGGCGATCGGGGCCGCCGCCGACGCCGCCTCCCGCCGCGCCGCGCGCAGCGAGCACGCCGGCGAGCCCTCCGCGC
>CAKUJB010000132.1 GCA_934661165.1 uncultured Microbacteriaceae bacterium
GCGCGGTGGCGTCCGAGCCGGGCAGGCCGCTCATCGTGACGACGCGCTTGACGCCGAGGAGGCCGGCGAGCTTGATGGTCCGGCGTAGGTCGTCGGCGTGCTTCAGGCCGGTGCCGGGGCGCGGGGAGAGCGGGTTGCCGTTGCAGTTGAGGCCGGTCAGCTCGAGGCCGCGGCTGCTGAACTCGGCCAGGTAGGCGTCGCGGGCGGCCTGCGAGGCGAGCAGCGACTCGACCGGGCAGTGCGGGCTGGGGATGAACCCGCCGGAGTTGACCTCGACGGAGGTGAGGCCGAGGGAGGCGAGCGTGTCGAGCGCCTCCCCGAGCGGCTGGTCGGCGAGGCAGGCCGTGTAGGCACCGAGCTTCATTGCGGGATCCACCTTTTCGGTGACGATGCGGGGCAGGGGGCGACCCGCACCGCAGCGATGGGGTCGCGGTTCAGTCTTCCCAAGCGCTCGCGCCTCGTCAAGCTTTTGTCAGTACATTCGCACAATTTCTCCGGTCATCGAGCGTCGGCCCCTCGACCCTCCCGACCGCGAGGGCGCAGGCGCGAGCCGGGCAGGCCGGGGGCCGGGAGGCGGTCGGTGGCCCCCTCGTAGCCCTCGACGGCTCCGAAGCGGTCGGCGTGCTCCTCCCACTCCTGGCGGAAGCGGGCGATCTCGTCGTGGTCGGAGCCGATGAAGTTCCACCACATGACGATCTCCTCCTCGAAGGGCGTGCCGCCGAGGAGCAGGACGCGGGCGGGGGTTTCGGCCTCGATGCGCAGGCGATCGGGGCCGGCCTCGACGACGCCGAGCTCCGCGACCGGCACGCCGACGCCCTCGAAGCGGACGGCGCCGCGGTCGACGAGCAGCCCGTGCTCGTGCGCAGGATCGACGGGCAGCTCCCACGAGGCCCCGGCCTCGAGGTGGATCTCGGCGCCGACGAGCTGCGTGGCGGTCCAGACCGGGGACTCCTGACCCGCAAGCGATCCGACGAAGACGCGGGCCCTCACCCCGGAGGCGACCTCGACGAGCGGGGCGGCGAAGTTCTCGAACCGACGCCCCGTGCCGCGATCGGCCTTCGGGAGGACGACCCACAGCTGCACCCCGTGCAGGGTGCTCGTCTGCGGCGTCGAGACCTCGGAGTGGCAGATCCCGGCGCCGGCGGTCATGAGGTTGACCTCACCGGGGCGCACCATGCCGTGCACGCCGTGGGAGTCGCGGTGCTCGATCTCGCCCTCGAAGAGCCAGCTCACCGTCTGCAGACCGGTGTGCGGGTGGGGCGGCACGTCCATCCCGCCCGTCGCCGACACGTCGTCGGGGCCGTAGTGGTCGACGAAGCACCAGGCGCCGACGAACGAACGCTCCCGCTGAGGCAGGGTGCGCCGCACGGTCATCGCCCGCGGACCGCCGAGCGGCACCTCACGCGCGGTGAGGATCGAGACACGGCCCGCGCGACCGTCCGCCGGATCGCGCTCGGATCGCTCTGCGGTGCAGACCATCTCGCGGGGGTTGGCTTCACGATTGCTCACGGCGGCCGTCCTGGGGTCAGCGGTCGGGGGTCCGCCTACTCTCGCAGGTCAGGAGACCATCAGGTAGAGCCCGGACAGCCCCGCGACCGCGAGCACGATCTTCTCGAAGAGCGGGCGGGAGATCCGCGAGATGACCCACCGCCCGATGACGGCCCCGAGGACGACGGCCGGCACGAGGGCGAGGCACAGGAGCAACCGCTGGGGCCGCACGAGCCCGAGACCGATGCTGATCGGCAGCTTCGTGAGGTTGACGCTCGCGAAGAACCACGCCATCGTCCCGACGAAGCGGGTCACCTCGAGGTTGGAGCGCAGCAGGTAGAGCGTCATGACCGGGCCGCCGGCGTTCGCCACCATCGTCGTGAAGCCGGCGAGCGAGCCGAAGATCGTGCCCGACCCCGTGTGGCCGGCATGCGCGACGTGACCGACGTCCACGGCGCCGTCGGCGCGACGGGCCCGGCGGGCGGCCTGCGCGGCGGTCCACATCCGCACTGCCTGGATCGCCGACATGACGACGACGATCCCGCCGATCACGGGCTTGAGCCAGCCGACGGGCGCGAGCGCGAGGAAGAACGCGCCGACGATCACGCCGCCGAGCACCGGCACGATGAGCCGCCGGATGAGGTGCCACTCGACATCCCGGCGATAGGTCCACGTCGCGAGCGCGTCGCCGACCATGAGGAGCACGAGGAGCGCACCCGTCGACTCCCGGGTGGGCAGCACCATCGCGAAGACGACGATCGCCAGGGTCGAGGCGCCCGAGATCGCCGTCTTGGAGAAGCCGACGAGCGTCGCGGCCAGGGCCAGCGCGACGAAGCCGGCGACGCTCACTCCCATGGGCTCTCCTCGATGGCGGTTCTCACAGGTAGTGGCGCTGGCTCGCTTTCTCGGCCTCGTACTCGACGCTCGCGCGCTGGGTGCTCTCCAGGTCGCTGACCTGCGAGACCGGCACGTCCCACCACGCCGAACCGGGCGGGTTCGGGCCGAGCAGGTCGGTCTCGATGTAGAGGACGGTCGCGCGGTCGCTCGCGACGGCCTTGGCGTAGTTCGCCTTGAACTCCTCGATGCCGTCGCAGCGCAGCACGTCGGCGCCCCAGCTCGCGGCGTTGGCCGCGAGGTCGAAGGGCACGTTCTCGCCGTCGAGGCGGCCGGTCGCGTCGTTGCGCATCCGGTAGCGGGTGCCGAAGCGCTGGGAGCCGCGGGACTCGCTCAGCGCGCCGATCGAGGCGTAGCCGTGGTTCTGCAGGAGCACGAGGATCACCTTGAGCTCCTCGGCGACGATCGTCGCGATCT
>CAKUJB010000133.1 GCA_934661165.1 uncultured Microbacteriaceae bacterium
CTTCCGTAAGGCCAAGGCGGACTGATCGTGATGTCGAGGTCGGGCCGCCCCTCGGGCGCGTCGGGGTTCAGCCCCGACGACGACGCCCCGGTCTACGTCATCTCGGTCGCCGCGCAGCTCGCCGGCATGCACGCCCAGACGCTGCGTCAGTACGACCGACTCGGCCTCGTCATCCCCTCCCGCACCCGCGGCGGCGGGCGACGCTACTCCTCGCGAGACGTCGCCCGCCTCCGCGAGGTGCAGCGGCTCTCGCAGGCCGAGGGCGTGAGCCTCGCCGGCATCCAGCGGATCCTCGAGCTGGAGAACCAGGTCGACGCGCTCCAGGGGCGGGTCACCGAGCTCGAGACCCAGCTCGCGCGGGCCCGGGCGGCCGCCGAGCAGAGCCGGCGCGTCTTCGCGGCCGGGCGCTCCGGTGACGTCGTCGCCGTCCGCGCCGGGCAGCGCCCCTCCCGACCGCCGGCGCACTCCCAGGCGCTCATCGTCTGGCGCCCACGGACGGACCCCCGCCACACCACGGTGTGACTCGCATCACAGGTGATGAGGGAAGATCGATGCCTCGGGTGTCGATTGCACTCTATGGAGCCCTCGTGCTCCTCCCCGCTCGGGCAGTAGGCAGCGTGGCCGGCTTCGGAGATGGCGTCCGAGCGGTTCACCCACTGCCAAGGGCTGATCGCATGAAGACTGTCAAGAAGCTCCTCGCGAAGTACAACGCGTACACGCTCGAGGTGATGAACTCCCCGGAGACGCGGCGCTACTTCAGCGCCTGGACCGAGCGCAGCTGACCCGCTCCCGATACGACGAATCGACGCCCGCCCCCGATGCGGGGGCGGGCGTCGTCGCATGTCAGGAGCGGGGGTGGCCCAGGGCGTCGAAGAGGAGGGCGTTGAACTTCTCGGGGGCCTCGCGCATCACGTCGTGCCCCACCCCCTCCAGGATCTCGAGCCGGGCGCCCGGGATCTGTGCGGCGAAGAGCTTGCTCGCCGGCAGGCCGACCCGATCCCGCGCCCCGCACACGACGAGCGTCGGGCACGCGACCTGCGACAACGACCCTTGCGCGTCGAACTGACCGCCGTCCTGCAGCGCCTCGAGCAGCTTGTCCTTGCTCACCCCCCGGTCGGCGAGGCGGCGGGCGGGCACGAGCTTGAGGGCCCAGCGCTGCATCGTCATCGCGGCCTTCGGCGGGCGCGCCTGCCCCGCGACGAGCACGAGATGCGACACCGCCTCCGGCCGGTCGAGCGCGCACTGGATCGCCACCATCGCCCCGAGGCCGTGCCCGACGAGCGCGACCCGCTCGATGCCCTCGAGCTGCGCCGTCATGAGGATCTCGCCCGCGGCATCGCTCAGGGCGAAGCGGTCCGAGCTCCCGGGGCGCAGCCCGCGCAGCCAGGGGGCCCGCGCCGGCAGTTGCGGCGGCAACGTCGAGACCTGCTCCTCCCACGACAGGGGCGACCCGCCGGCGCCGTGGACGAACATGAGGTACTCCGCCGGCGCGGCAGGGCTACGGGCGGGATCCGGCGCATCGGTCATGGCCCGATCCTGACACCCGAGGCGCTGCGCCGGGACGGGGGTGCTGGCAGGATGACGCCCGACAGGCGCGCGACGAGGCGCGAGCACCAGCGATGGAGGCGACGTGGACGACCTGCTGATGGGCATCGACATGGGCACGGCGAGCACGAAGGGCGTCGTCACGACGGCCGAGGGCCGGATCCTCGCGACCGCGGTCCGCAGGCACGCGATGAGCCTGCCGCGCCCGGGCTGGGCCGAGGTCGATGCGCGCAGCGTGTGGTGGGGCGACCTCGTCGAGGTGGCCCAGGAGCTCACCGGCCAGGTCGACGCCGCCGCGATCAAGGGGCTGTGCGTCAGCGGGGTCGGGCCGTGCCTGCTCCTGGCCGACGACGCGATCGAGCCGACTCGCCCGGCCATCCTCTACGGCATCGACATGCGCGCCACCCGCGAGATCGAGGAGCTCACCGAGCGCTACGGCGCCGAGGCGATCATCGAGCGCTGTGGCACCGCCTTGAGCACCCAGGCCGTCGGCCCGAAGATGGCCTGGGTCGCCCGCAACGAACCGGAGGTCTGGGCCCGCTCACGCCGCTGGTACAACTCCAACTCCTATGTCGTCGCCAAGCTGACCGGCGAATACGTGCTCGACCACCACAGCGCGAGCCAGTCCGACCCCCTCTACGACATCCACGCCCGCGACTGGGCCCACGACTGGGCCGGGGAGATCGGCGAGCACCTGGAGATGCCGCGGCTCGCGTGGGCGGCCGAGGTCGTCGGTGCCGTCCACGAGGCGGCTGCCGACGCCACAGGACTGTGTGTGGGGACGCCGGTGAGCATCGGCTCGGTCGACGCGTGGTCCGAGGCGTTCTCGGCCGGGGTGCGGCGACCGGGTGACCTCATGCTCATGTACGGCTCGACGATGTTCTTCGTCCAGGTCCTCGAGACGTTCCGCTCGCACCCGCTCCTGTGGACGACGAACGGCCTGGAGGAGGGGCAATACACGCTCGCCGCCGGCATGGCGACGTCGGGCTCGCTCACGACGTGGCTCCAGGACCTCACCGGCGGCGCGCCCTTCGAGACCCTCGTCGCCGAGGCCGCCGCCGTGCCGCCCGGCTCGGACGGGCTCGTCATGCTGCCGTATTTCGCGGGGGAGCGGACCCCGATCTTCGACCCGCAGGCGCGCGGCGTCATTGCCGGGCTCAGCCTGCGGCACGGCCGGGGCCACCTCTTCCGCGC
>CAKUJB010000134.1 GCA_934661165.1 uncultured Microbacteriaceae bacterium
CCGTCGTCGGCATCCAGACCCTCTCGCGGGTCGACTTCCACGACCACCGCAACGTCGTCATCGTCGGCACGAGCCTGGGCCTCGCGATGTTCGTCACCGCGCAGCCCGGGGTCGCCAAGGCCGTGCCGAGCTGGGCCGAGATCATCCTCGGCTCGGGCATCACCCTCGGCTCGCTCACCGCGATCATCCTCACCATCGTCTTCCACCACATGGGCAGCTCCCGCGGTCCGGCGGTCGCCGGCGCGCCCGGTCGCCTCGTCCGGCTCGCCGAGGGAAACCAGATGTCGCGCGAGCAGTTCGTCGACACCTTCGGCGGGCTCTTCCAGGGGCCGCGGTGGGCCGTCGAGCGGGCGTATGACTCACGGCCGTTCGCCGACACGATGGACCTGCGGCAGGCCTTCGCCGAGGCGCTCTTCTCGGCGAGCACCAGCGAGCAGCGCGCGCTCATCGACTCCTACCCCGACCTCGGCGCGCCGTCGGTGGCCGCCGGCGAGGAAGGGGAGGGCTCCAAGCGCGACCAGTCGAGCCTCGAGCTCGATCGCCTCGACGAGAAGGATCACGGGGAGCTGTCCGACCTGGCGCGGGAGTACCGCGAGCACTTCGGCTTCCCGCTCATCATCGCCGTGCGCGACCGGAACACGTTCGAGGACATGGTGACCGACGGGTGGATGCGGATGGACAACTCGCCGGCGCAGGAGCACGCCGCCGCGCTCGTCGAGATCGCGAAGATCGCCGCGCACCGCTACGACGACCTGCTCGCCGGGGCCAACCCCGTCGCCTCGGCCCGGCAGCGCTTCATGCGCGGATCCGACTCATGAGCGTCCTCGTGCTCGACGGCGCCCATGTCGTGACGATGGACGGTCTCGGGCGCGAGCTCGAGGCCGGGGACGTCGTCATCGACGGCAGCCGCATCGTCGCGGTCGGGGCAGGGCCGTTCGACGCCGCCGCCTACGATCCGGCGTCAGACCTGGTCGCCGGGGGTGAGCCGCGCATCGTCGACGCCCGCGGCTGCGTGCTCACCCCCGGCCTCGTCAACACCCACCACCACCTCTACCAGTGGGCGACGCGGGGGCTCGCGGTCGACGCGACGCTCTTCGAGTGGCTCACGGCGCTGTATCCGGTGTGGGGCGGACTCGATGCCGACATCGTCGGTGACGCCGCTGCGGCCGGGCTCGGCCGCCTCGCGCTCACCGGCTGCACGACGTCGATGGACCACCACTACGTCTTCCCCCGCGAGGGCGGCGACGTGCTCGGCGCGGAGATCGAGGCGGCGAGCCGCGTCGGGGTGCGCCTCCTGGCGACCCGCGGCTCGATGGATCTCGGCCGGCGTCACGGCGGCCTCCCGCCGGACCACGTCGTCGAGGAGATCGACGCGATCCTCGACGCGACCGCCGAGGCCGTCGCGGCCCACCACGATCCGGGCCCGGAGTCACGGGTCCGGATCGGGGTGGCGCCGTGCTCGGCCTTCTCGGTCACCGGCGACCTGCTGCGCGAGAGCGCCGCCCTCGCCCGCTCGCTCGGGGTGCGGCTGCACACCCATCTCGCCGAGACGCTCGACGAGGAGGACTTCTGTCGGGAGCGCTTCGGAGCCCGACCGGTCGAGTACCTGGATTCGCTCGGCTGGCTCGGCCCGGACGTCTGGCTGGCGCACGGCATCCACTTCGACGACGGCGACATCGCCCGGCTCGCGGCGACCGGCACGTCGGTCACGCACTGTCCGTGTTCGAACGGCCGGCTCGGCGCAGGGATCTGCCGGACCCGCGACCTCCTCGACGCCGGCGTCGGCGTCGGGCTGGGGGTCGACGGTGCCGCCTCGAACGAGTCGTCGTCACTGCTTGAGGAGGCCCGGGTCGCCCTCTTGCTCGCCCGGGCCCGGGGCGGCCCGACAGCCCTGAGCGTGCGGGAGTCCCTGCGGCTCGCGACCATCGGCGGCGCCCGGGTGCTCGGCTGGGATGCCGACCTCGGCTCGATCGAGGTCGGCAAGCTCGCCGATCTCGCGCTGTGGCGGCTCGACACGCTGCCTCACGCCGGGGTCGTCGATCCCGTCGCCGGGCTCGTCCTGGGGTCACAGCCGCCGCTGGAGCTGCTCCTCGTCGGAGGCGATCCGGTCGTCGAGCGCGGCCGACTCGTCACGGCCGACGAGGACGCGCTGGCACGTGGGGCCGAGCGGGCGAGCCGGCGGATCCGCGCCACCGTCACCTGACTCCGCAACTTGCGCGATACGGAAATGTAATTTCAAAAAGTGGGCTCGGGTCTTGTTCGTGGCGGACCGTGGCTTTATGGTCGGTGGAGCTTGGCCGCCGTTGGCATGGATAACCGGTGGCCCCGACCCAGCGCTCCAACCATGCGTCGCACCGGACCTCGGTGGGCGCAGCCCTCGGGGACGAAGGAGTTGGCAATGGCGGCACTCCCTTGCATCACCCTCAACGGGACCCCCGTCCCGCTGGCCGACGTCGATCCCGACGTCACGGTCCTGAACTGGATTCGCTCCCAGGGGCTCACCGGCGCCAAGGAGGGCTGTGCGGAGGGAGAGTGCGGAGCGTGCGCGATCCTCGTCGTCAAGCCGTGCGATGTCGGCGGCGGTGCCGCCGGGGCCGGCCCGCACGGCGACAAGCGCTCGATGTGGACCGCCGTCAACGCCTGTCTCGCGCCGGTCGGATCGCTCGCCGGGCAGGAGGTGCGCACGGCCGAGGGCCTCGGCACGCCGAGCGACCTGCACCC
>CAKUJB010000135.1 GCA_934661165.1 uncultured Microbacteriaceae bacterium
CCCGAGCTCTCCGCCGAGCCGGACGCCGCGACGCCGGGCGGCGACGCGCCGACGATCCCGGCCGCCGCGACGGCCGCAGCAGCAGCTGCCGCGACACCGCGCATCGACGCCCCGACGATCCTCGTGTCCTATGACGTCGTGCCGCCGACCGCCCCCGCGGGCGGCGGTGGCGGTGGCGAGCCGCCGCGCCAGGGCCCGGGTGGCGGCTTCCCGCTGCCGCTCGACCCGCCACCGCCCGCGAAGCGCCGGATCGGGCTGCGCTGGCTCGCCTGGTTCATCCCGGTGGTCCTCGTGCTCGGCGGGCTCGCCTGGGGTGCGAACTACGCCTGGGAGAACTACGAGGACCAGGTTCGCGAGCTCCTCGGCATGGAGATCCCGATCGACTACGAGGGCACCGGCAACGGCGAGGAGGTCGTCGTCACGATCAACCAGGGCGACACCGGCACGGTCATCGCGCGCAAGCTCCACGACGCCGGCGTGACGATGACCTGGGACGCCTTCTACAACCTCATGATCGAGCTCGCGAACAGCGGCGGGGAGCCGACCATCGAGTTCGGCAACTTCCGGCTCCAGAAGGAGATGAGCGCGCAGGCCGCGCTCAACGCGCTCCTCGACCCCGCGAACAAGATCACGAACAACCTCTACATCCCGGAGGGCATCTACCTCTTCCAGGTGCTCGAGATCATCTCGACGACGCTCGACGTGCCGCTCGAGGAGGTCCAGGCGGCCGCGGCCGACCCCGCGGTCTTCGGCGCGGCGAACCCGGCGGGCACGCTCGAGGGCTACCTCGCGCCGGACACGTACCTCCTCGACGGCACCGAGGACGTGACCTCGCTGCTCCAGCGGCTCGTCGACACGACCTTCGAGCGACTCGACCGCCTCGAGGTGCTCCCGGAGGACCGCCACCGGATCCTCACCATGGCCTCGATCGTGCAGCGCGAGTCCGGTCCGGTCGCGGGCGATCCCGCGAAGGTCGCCAGGGTGTTCTACAACCGCCTCGAGCAGGACATGCTCTGGCAGTCCGACGCGACCGTCTCCTACGGCGCGGGCAACTTCAGCTCGATCTGGAACACGAGCGCGATGCTCGACGACCCCTCGAACCCGTACAACACGTACGTCCACAAGGGCTTCCCGATCGGCCCGATCGCGGCACCGAGCATGGTCGCGCTCGAGGCGGCGGTGCACCCCGTCGACGGGCCGTGGCTGTTCTTCGTCCCGGTCGACCTTCGCACCGGGGAGACCCACTTCTCGGAGACGGCCGACGAGCATGAGGCCTACGTCGACGTGCTCCGCGAATGGTGCAACGCGAGCGACGAGAACGCCTCGTACTGCCGCTAGGACGATCGTGACGCAGCGGACCCGGCTCGGCGTGCTCGGCAAGCCCATCGCGCATTCCCGATCACCCGAGCTGCATCGCGCCGCCTACCGTGCGCTAGGACTGGATTGGGAGTACGAGCGCTACGAGGTCGGACCCGGCGAGCTCGCCGACTGGGTCGGCGCGCTCGGGCCCGAATGGCGGGGGCTCAGCATCACGATGCCGCTCAAGGCCGAGGCGATGGCGCTCGTCGACTGGCACTCGCCCGCCGCGGAGGCGACGGGCGCGGTGAACACGATCGCGTTCCGCGACGGCATGCTCCGCGGGCACAACACCGACGTGTACGGCATCGTCCAGGCGCTCTGGCAGCAGGGCGTCTCCGAGGTGCCGCGCGTGCACGTCCTCGGTGCAGGAGCGACGGCCACCTCGGTGCTCGCGGCGGTCGCGCAGCTCGGGGCGAAACGGGCGACGGTCGCCGCACGGCGTCCGGAGCAGCTGCAGGACCTGCGGCGCGTCACGAGCGCGTTCGGGCTCCAGATCGAGCCCGTGGGCTGGGGCGACGCCGGCGATGCCGAGCTCGTCGTGAACACGGTGCCCGGCGGAGTCACTGCGGATATCGCGTTCGCGCCCGAGCTGCTGCGGCGGGCCGCTCTCTTCGATGTCGTCTACGACCCCTGGCCGTCGCCGCTCGCCGCGCGCTGGCTCGAGGCCGGGGGCGCCGTCGCCTCGGGGCTCGACATGCTCTTCTGGCAGGCGGTGCTGCAGGTGCGGATCTTCCTCGGCGTCGGCGACGACGACCCGCTGCCCGACGAGGACCGGGTCCTCGGGGCGATGCGCGAGGCACTGGGCTGACATGACGTCGCTGTCGGTGCCGGTCGGCGAGGTCGCGGGCGAGCTCGGCGTCGATCCGGCGCTCGGCCTGAGCCAGCAGACCGCGGCGAGCCGACTCGTCGAGCACGGGCCGAATGCGCTGCCCGCGCCGCCGCCGATCTCGGTCTGGGCGGTCGCGGGCGCGGTGCTGCGCAGCCCGATGGTCCTCATGCAGGCGGCGGTCGTCGTCGCGGCGCTCATCCTCCAGGACCTCGTGCTCGCGGTCATCCTCTGTGCCCTCGTCGCCCTCAACGTCGGGCTCGCGGTGCGGCAGGAGCTCGGTGCGCGGCGCGCGGTCGATGCGCTCGCCGATGCGCAGCCGCGCGGCGCCCGCGTGGTGCGCGACGGCGTGCAGCTCGTCGTCCACGCGCGCGAGCTCGTGCCAGGCGATGTCGTGCTGCTCGAGGCGGGCGACGAGGTCCCGGCCGACGGCCGCGTCGTCGCCGCGGCGGCGCTCGAGGTGCAGGAGGCGGCGCTCACGGGCGAGAGCGTGCCGATCCCGAAGGGGGCCGCCCCGCTGGCCGCGGCC
>CAKUJB010000136.1 GCA_934661165.1 uncultured Microbacteriaceae bacterium
CCGCCGGGCTCCCGCCCAGCTCCCCGAGATCCGGGACCGGCACGTGGACCTGCAGGTCCCAGGACTTGTCGGCCTCAGGTTGCACGATCGTCACGTCCCGGCCCCCGGCGAGGCAGCCGGCGACCTCCTCGACCGGGCGCACCGTCGCCGACAGCCCGATGCGCTGGGCCGGCCGCTCGAGCAGCTCGTCGAGTCGGGCGAGGCTCACGGCGAGGTGCGCGCCGCGCTTCGTGCCGGCGACGGCGTGGATCTCGTCGATGATGACGGTCTCGACGCCGCGCAGCGACTCCCGTGCCGCGGACGTGAGGAGGAGGAAGAGCGATTCAGGCGTCGTGATGAGGATGTCGGACGGCCGCTTGGCGAACGCGCGGCGCTCGGCCGCAGGGGTGTCTCCCGAGCGCGTCGCGACGCTGATCGACGGCACGCTCTGACCCATGCGGGCGGCGGCCTGCTCGATCCCGACGAGAGGGGAGCGCAGGTTGCGCTCGACGTCGACCGCGAGCGCCTTGAGGGGGGAGATGTAGAGCACGCGGCACGCCGGTTTCTCCGCCGTGTCTTGCGAGGGGGTGTCGCTCGAGGCCGCCTCGTCGGAGCGCGAGAGCCGCTCGTGGAAGAGGCGATCCAGGGACCAGAGGAAGGCCGAGAGCGTCTTGCCCGACCCGGTCGGTGCGACGACCAGCGTGTGGGCGCCGGAGCTGATCGCGTCCCACGCCTGGGTCTGCGCGGGCGTGGGCGCCGCGAACGCTCCGGTGAACCAGGCGCGGGTCGCCGCCGAGAAGCGCGACAGCACGTCCTGTGACGTCTCGCTCGCCGCAGTCTTCTTCGTTGCAGATTTCTTCGCGGCAGTCTTTTTCGCTGCACTCTCCGGTCGCGTCGGCATGGCACTCCTCCCTGGGGCACGTAGGTCGATGATCGCGACGAACTGCTCGAAGGAGCGTCCGTCGACGATGGCATCAGCCTGCCACCCGACACCGACAAGGTTCGAGCAGCGAGGGTGAATCAAGCCCTGACCAGGGCAGACACGGGATCGCGGGCCCTGCGCCACCGGCTGGGAGGTCGACGGCGTGAGGGGTCGGGGTGGGTGCGCGCCGACTCACCGATGCCCGGGGTGGTTCACTGTGCCGGTGCGACTCAGTCAGTTCTGGCAGCTCATGGACGCGGAGTTCGGCTCCGCCTATGCCCACAGCCTCGCGTCGCACCAGCGCCTCACCGCGCTGGACGGGGCGACCGCCGACGAGGCGATCGAGGCCGGGGTGCCTCATCGGCAGGTGTGGTTCGCCCTGTGCGAGCAGATGGGCGTGCCGGAGTCACGGCGGCTGGGCCCCGATCTCCCGACCCGGCCCAGCAGCGAATAGGAGCCCGTGCCGGCCCGTGCGGGCATTTGCGCCGACACGGGCCCACGTGTTCCGGTAGCCGCTCAGTCGTCCACGCGGCGGTTGACCATGACGGCGACCGGGCACGGCGCGGTGGCGAGCATGTGCTGGCTCACCGACCCCAGGAGCAGTCCGGCGAAGCCGCCGCGACCGCGACTGCCGACGACGAGCAGGTCGACGTCCTGCACCGCCTTGAGCAGCACGTCCTCGGTGCGCCCGCGCGCGATGGTCACCTGGATGTTGACCTGGGGGAAGTCCTCACGAGCCGTGCCGAGCGAGGATTCGATCGTCGCGCGGTGGCGTGCCTCGATCGCCTCCCACTGGGGCGTGCCGGGCGTCGTGACGACGACCCCGTCGACGACCTCGAGCCACCAGGCGAGCACGAGTTCGACGTCGCCGCCGGGCCCGGCCGTCTCCATCGCGAAGCGGACGGCCTCGCGCGCGTCGCTCGAGCCGTCGACCCCGACGGCGATCTTCAGCGAGCCGGCCGGGTGCTCGGGCTGACCCTCACGCACGACGATGACGGGGCACTGGGCGTGGGCGGCGGTCTGGAGCGAGACCGTGCCGAGCACGACGGAGGCGAGTCGGCTGTGACCACGGCTGCCGACGACGACGATGTGCGCGTCGCGCGAGGCGACGACGAGGTGCTGCGCCGGGCGGCCCCACGGCCGAGAGAAGGTGACGCGCAGATCCGGCGCCACCGTCGAGACGTACTCCCGCGCCTCCTCCACGACGGCCAGGCTCGAGTCGAGGGCGTCGAGCGAGGGGTCGGTCCACGCGACCGAGCTGTCGAGGTGAGCTGCACCGATGTAGGTCTCCCGCGCGCACAACAGGTGCAACTCCCGGCCGGTGCGGGTCGCCTCCGCGACGGCCCACGCGAGCGCCCGATTCGAGGCGACGGAGCCGTCGACGCCCACGACGATCGAGTCCGCTGGGACGGGGTGGTCCTCGGTCTGCTCGGGGGTCGTGGTGTCGGCGGCAGGGGTGTCGGCGTGCTCTGCGTGGCTCATGACCTGATTCTCGCCTGCCCGCGGCGCGCTGACCAGGGCAACGTGGCTTCTCTTCGGAAACATGTTCGGCGTGTCGCCCGGGCGCGACTCGGTCTCGAACAGATGTTCGGCTAGCGTGTCCACAGGGGTCGCCCGAGAGGTTGATCGGTCCACAGCTTCGGCGCAGGAGATCCAACCTTGTCGGTGCCGACCCCTAGCGTCTGACCAGACGTCCCGAGTGCACGGTTCTCGGGGCGATGGTCGCAGGTAGACGCGTACGACGACACGACACAAAGGAGCCGAGCCACATGGCCGCACCCCAGCA
>CAKUJB010000137.1 GCA_934661165.1 uncultured Microbacteriaceae bacterium
CCTAAGGTGGTGGGGTGTCGATCGCCCCGGTGGAGCAGGACGAGGTTGTCGCCGACCTCACAGCACAGGTCGAGCCGCCCTGGATCACCCTCGTCTGGAACGACCCGGTCAACCTCATGACCTACGTGACCTACGTCTTCCAGACGTACTTCGGCTACTCCCGTGACAAGGCGACCGCCCTCATGCTCGACGTCCATCACCGGGGGCGCGCGGTCGTCGCGACCGGAGACAAGGAACTCATGGAGAAGCACACCGAGGCGCTCCAGGGCTACGGCCTGTGGGCGACGTTCCAGCAGGACTCCTAGTGGCGCGCGCCTTCCACCGCACCCGCACCCTCGGCCTGACCCCGGGGGCCCGCGCGCGCGCCGGCGGGGTCGAGGGCCAGCTCGAGGGCCCCGAACGGGCCCTACTGGCCTCCCTCTTCGAGCAGACCCGCCAGCTCCTGGAGTCGGCGGCGCCGCCTGTGGCGCCCGAGCGCACCGAGAACCCGGCCGACCCCGACGACGGGCTCGACCCCATCGAGGCGATCGAGGCCGCGATGATCTCCGACGCCCAGGCGGCCCTCGCCGGGCTGACCGGCCCAGGCGACGACCCCGCCCTGCACCGGCTCCTGCCCGACGCCCACCGCGACGATCCCTTCGCCGCAGCCCAGTTCCGCCAGGGCGCGGGGGAGGCGGTGCGCGCGGGCAAGGTGGCCCGGATCGACGTCGCGCTCGCCGCGCTGGAGACCGCGGACGACCGCGGGCGAATCACGTTGCCAGCCGAGACGGCTGCGGCCTTCCTCGTCGCGCTCACCGACGTCCGGCTCGTGCTGGGACAGCGCCTCGGGCTGAGCATCGACGGCGACGTCGAGGCCGTCGAGGCCGAGCTGGCGAACGCGCCGGAGGACGATCCGCGGCTGCCGCTCGTGCTCGCCTACGACTTCACGACGTGGCTGCAGGAGAGCCTCGCGGGCGCGCTCCTGCCCTGAGCGTGGACCGGGCCGTTGCGTGATCGTGACAGGCGGGTTTTGGCAGGTCGGTGGAAGTCGGCGCCACCCGTAGGTGAGAATCGCGCTCACGACATCCCGTCCAGGAGGCTCATCGTGTCCAGTTCCCCCCGTCGCTCTGCGGCCCGCCCGCGCGCGCTCCGCGTCATCACCGCAGCCGCGTGCGCGGCGATCGTCCCCGTGGCCCTGGCCGCGTGCGGTTCCTCCGGAGGTGACGCAGGCGGGTCCGGCGGCACCGCGAGCTCCGGAGCCGGCGGCGGGCTCCAGGTCGTCAACCCCGGCAAGCTGACCGTCTGCACGCACATGTCCTACAAGCCGTTCCAGTTCAACAAGGACGGCAAGATCGTCGGCTTCGACGTCGACATCGTCGACCTCGCGGCCAAGGAGATGGGCCTGGAGCAGCAGATCGTCGACATCGAGTTCCAGCAGATCTGGTCCGGCGCCGCGTTCAAGGCCAAGAAGTGTGACGTCGGCGCGGCCGGGATGACGATCACCGACGCCCGCAAGCAGTCCGTCGCGTTCTCGGAGCCGTACTTCGACGCGACGCAGGCGCTCATCGTCAAGAAGGGCGCGGGCATCAAGGACCTCGCGGGCCTCAAGGGCAAGAAGCTCGGCGTGCAGACCGAGACGACGGGCCAGGAGTACGCGACGAAGAACGCGGGCGCCAACGGCTACGAGGTCATGGTCTTCGACGACCTGCCCCTGGAGGTCAACGCGGTGAAGTCCGGCCGCGTCGACGCCGCGATCAACGACAACGGCGTGCTCTTCGACTTCGCCAAGGACAACCCCGACACCGAGGTCGTCGCCGAGTTCGACACCGGTGAGCAGTACGGCATCGCGGCGAAGAAGGACGACCCGAACGCCAAGGCGATCCTCGACAAGATCAACGCCTCGATCACCAAGGCGAAGTCCGACGGCGCCTACGACGAGATCTACAAGAAGTGGTTCGGCACCGCGCCGACCAAGGCGACCGACGCGGCGACGCCCGCCGCGAGCCCGTCGTCCTGACCCGCGTGAGCACGACATCGACGCAGACGGGGGGAGCGGCTCGGCGCCGCTCCCCCCGGCAGCGTGCCCGCCAGTGGCGGATGGTGCAGTACGCGATCCTCGTCGTGCTGCTCGTCCTCGCCGCCTTCACGGCGAACTGGCCGCAGATCATCGACGTCTTCTTCCGGCCCTCGCTCGTCGCCGAGACGATCGGGCCGCAGCTGGGCCGGGCGCTGCTCAACACGATCGTCTACACCGCCGGCGCCTTCGTCATCGGTGCGATCTTCGGCACGATCCTCGCGCTCATGCGCCTCTCGGAGATCGCTCCCTACCGCTGGCTGGCCCGGGCCTACATCGAGTTCTTCCGCGGGCTTCCGGCGATCATCGTCTTCATCGCGTTCGGCCTCCTGCCGCTCGCCTTCGAGGGCCTGGTCATCCCGTTCGACCCGTACGGCACCGTGTGGGTGGCCCTGGGCATGGTCGCGAGCGCCTACATGGCCGAGACGATCCGCGCCGGCATCCAGGCGGTGCCCAAGGGACAGGTCGAGGCCGCTCGATCGCTGGGGATGCCCGCGTCGATGGCGATGCGCAAGATCGTGCTGCCGCAGGCCTTCCGGATCATCCTGCCGCCGCTGGCCAACGAGCTCATCCTGCTCGTCAAGGACTCCTCGCTCGTCTACGTGC
>CAKUJB010000138.1 GCA_934661165.1 uncultured Microbacteriaceae bacterium
CGCGACGAGCTCGCCCTGGAGCTGCAGGAAGTTCTGGCTCGCCTGGAGCTGCGGGTAGCCCTCCGCGACGGCGAAGAGGCTCTTCAGCGCGCCCTGCAGGTGGTTCTCAGCAGTCGCCGCCTCGGCGGGTGACTGCGCGCCGATCGACTCGGCCCGCGCCTTCGTCACGGCCTCGAAGACGCCCTTCTCGTGCGCCGCGTAGCCCTTCACCGTCTCGATGAGGTTCGGGATGAGGTCGGCGCGGCGCTTGAGCTGCACCGTGATGTCGCTCCAGGCCTCCTCGACGCGCACGCCGAGCGCGACGAGCCCGTTGTACGTCGACCAGAGATAGATGCCGAATGCGATCGCCGCGACGACGACGATGCCGACGATGATCCAGAGCGTTTCCATGCGCCAATGCTATTGCGGCTGACTGCGACGCGGCTGGGCGTGTCGCGGATCGCGCGGCCCCGATTCGCGGGGTGCGCGCCCCGATGCGAGACTTGCTCGGGACCGCCCGACGACGCGCACGAGGAGTCCCATGCCGATGCTCACCGGTCCCGACGGGATCGACATCCACTACGAGGAGTTCGGCACCGGGCCGACGCTCCTCTTCATCAACGCCGCGCTCGCGACCGGCGGCTCCTGGGAGCAGCAGGTCGGCCCGCTCGGCGTCGACCACCGCACCGTGACGTTCGACTGGCCGGGGACGGGCAAGTCCGCCCGTCCCAACATCCGCTACACGACCGAGCTCATCCTCGAGACGACGCTGGCACTCATCGATCACCTCGACGCCGAGGACCTCACCGTCGTCGCGCAGGGGCTCGGCGGGCACATCGGCATCCTCGCCGCCGAGGCGCGACCCGATCGTGTGCACCGGCTCGTGCTCGCGAGCACGGGTCCGTGGTTCCGCGGCACGAGGGACGGGCGCGTCGGCGGGCTCTCGGTCGAGTTCGAGCAGTGGATGGTCGCGGCGCGGACGACGGACGTCGCCGTCGCGGCCTTCACCGACTACGTCAACCGCTTCCTCTTCCTGCACCCCGCGCGACCCGAGGTCGTCGACTGGATCGTGCGCGACGCCCTCGAGTGGCCGCCCTATGTCTTCCGCGAGTACAACGACGCGATGGCCGACCTCGACCACCGCGAGCGGGCGGCGCGCATCGAGCAGCCGGTCCTCGTGCTCCACGGCCGACACGACCTCAAGCAGCGCTACGAGGGTGCGGAGGTGCTCGCCGAGATCTTCCCGAATGCGCGGCTCAGGACGTTCGAGAACAGCGCGCACGTCCCGGGTCTCGAGGAGAAGCTGCGCTTCAACGAGGCGCTGCGCGCCTTCGTCCGGGAGCGCTGACCGCCGCGCTCAGTCGCCGAGGACGCGGCGGAGGTAGCCGTTCGCGAAGACCCGGTCGGGGTCGAGCCGGTCGCGCACAGCGAGGAAGTCGTCGAATCGCGGATACGTCGGGCGCAGGTCGGCGGCGGTGCGCTCGTGCATCTTGCCCCAGTGCGGCCGGCCGTCGTGGGCGCGGAAGACCGCCTCGAGCTCCCGGAACGCCTCGCCGACGGGCTCCCCCGCGTAGCGGTGGATCGCGATGTAGCCGGTCGCCCGGCCGTGCGCGGTCGAGAGCCAGCGGTCGTCGGCGGCCGCCGCGCGGACCTCGATCGGCATCGACAGCCGCCAGCCGCGCGCATCGATCGTGCGGTGCACCTCGCGGACCGCCGCCGGCACCGCCTCGACCGGCAGCGCGTACTCCATCTCCCGGAAGCGGAACGTGCGCGGCGAGACGAAGACGGCCTGCGAGTCGTCGCTGAATGCGCGGTCGCTCGCGAGCCGCGTCACGAGCCGGTTCATCCCGGGCACGGCCGCCGGCACCGCGGCGCCGACGCGGAGGATGGTGCCGAGCAGGCCGTTCGCGAGGAGGTCGTCCTCGAACCACTCGCGGGCGCGGCCGAGCGGCGCGAGCGGCGCGTCCGGTCCGAGCCGGGTGTTCGACTTCGTCAGCGTGCCGTCGGTGTGCGGCCAGGTGTAGAACTCGAAATGGTCGCTGCCGGCGATGCGGTCCGCCCATTCGTCGAGCACCCGCGCGAGCGGCTCCCGCGCCTCGCTCGCGTGGAGGCCGAAGGCGGGGACGCACTCGATCGTCAGCTCGACGAGGACGCCGAGGGCGCCGATCGCGAGCGCGACGGCGGGCAGCAGCTCGGGGTGCTCGGTCGCGCTCACCGTGAGCACCTCGCCGTCGGCGGTGACGAGCGTCGCGCCGCGGATCCGGGTCGCCAGTCCCCCGAAGCCGAGCCCCGTGCCGTGGGTGCCCGTCGCGGTCGCCCCTGCGATCGTCTGGCGGTCGATGTCCCCGAGGTTCTCCATCGCGAGGCCGTGCGCGCCGAGCAGCGCGGGCAGCTGGTAGAGGTTCGTGCCCGCGCCGAGCGTGACGAGCGCGTTGCCGCCCGGCAGCGGCTCGACCGCGAGCAGGCCGTCGAGCCAGCGCAGGTCGAGCTGCACGCCGTTCGTCGCGGCGACCGGGCTGAAGGAGTGGCCGGCGCCGATCGGCTTGATCGGCAGGCCCCGCTCGCGGGCGAATCGCACGGCCTCCTGCACCTCGCCGACGCTCCCGGCCCGCGCGAGGAACCGCGGTTCGGCGCGCACCGAGCGCCCCCAGTTGCGCCAGCGGCCGCCCGGGAGCAG
>CAKUJB010000139.1 GCA_934661165.1 uncultured Microbacteriaceae bacterium
GTGCGGGTCGGCGTCTCGGCGACCGACGCGGAGGGCAACGTCGCCGAGCGCTATCGCGCGGTGCAGATCCGGAACGTCGCGCCGGTCATCACCTCGGATCCGCCGCTCGGGACCAGCGTGGGCGCGAGCTATCGGTATCAGGTGGTCGCCGACGAGCCCGCCGGCGCGCTCGACCCGCTCGCGTTCACGCTGATGGCGGGCCCCTCGCGGATGGTCGTCTCCCCGACCGGCCTCGTGCAGTGGACGCCGGGCGCCTCCGACGTGACGCTCCCGGGCGAGACCCTGCGCGTCCAGGTGCAGATCGCCGACGGCGACGAGGGCACCGACGTGCAGGCGTGGGAGCTGAGCGTCTCGCCGAACCGCGCCCCGACGCCGCCGGCGCCCGCGTTCCCGATCGAGCGCGTCGCGATCCTCGACAGGACCCCGCGGCTCGCGGCGGGCAACTCCGAGGATCTCGATCTCGATCCGCTCACCTACCGCTTCGAGCTCGACACGGTGGACACGTTCGACTCGCCGGCGCTGCGCACCAGCGGGCCGCTGGCCGAGACGCCGGGCTTCACCGCGTGGCAGCTCGAGGAGCCCCTCGAGGAGGACCGGCGCTACCACTGGCGGGTGCGCGCCAACGACGGAAACGTCGACAGCGAGCCGCGGCAGGCGACGTTCTTCGTCGTGCGCGATCCGAGCCTCGGCCCGCCCGACGCCGGCCCGCCCGATCGAGACGGCGCGGTGATCGGCGGCGACGCCGGGCTCATCCCCGGCCTCGACGCCGGCCTCGGCGGAGGCGGCGGCGGCTGCTCCGTCGCGCGCTCGTCGCGGCGCGGCGCCGGCGCGCTCGCGCTGCTGCTCCTCGCGCTCTTCGTGCGGCGGCGCTGAGCGCGCTTGCTGGCGCGGGCGGGGGCCATTACGACCGGGAGAGGCCGCTAGGCGGAAAGGCGATGGATCGATGGGTCGACTGGTGGACGGCGAGTGGGTGGATCAGTGGTACGACACGAAGGCCACCGGCGGGCGCTTCGAGCGGCAGAGCGCGGCGTTTCGCGAGTGGGTGCGCCGCGTCGGTCCCGAGCACCCGGATCCCGAGCATCCGGCCGAGCCGGGGCGCTATCGCCTCTACGTCTCGTACGCCTGCCCGTGGGCCCATCGCACGCTGATCTACCGCGCGCTGAAGGGGCTCGAGGACGAGCTCGCGGTGAGCGCGGTGCACCCGGACATGCTCGAGCACGGGTGGGAGCTCAAGGACGGCTTCGAGGACCCGCTCTTCGGCGCTCGCTACCTCTACGAGATCTACCTGAAGGCCGATCCGAGCTACTCGGGTCGGGTCACGGTGCCGCTGCTCTTCGACGAGGTGAAGGGCACGATCGTCAGCAACGAGTCCTCCGAGATCATCCGCATGATCGACGAGGAGCTCGGCGCGGGGCGCGGGCCCGATCTGCGGCCGGTGGCGCTGCGCGAGGAGATCGACGCGATCAACCCGCGCGTCTACCGCGACGTGAACAACGGCGTCTATCGCGCCGGCTTCGCGACGACGCAGGAGGCGTACGACGAGGCGGTCGCCGGCGTCTTCGACGCGCTCGACTGGCTCGAGGCGCGGCTCGAGGGCAAGCGCTTCCTGGTCGGCGAGCGGCTGACCGAGGCCGACGTGCGCCTCTTCACCACGCTCGTGCGCTTCGATCCGGTCTACCACAGCCACTTCAAGTGCAGCCGCCGGCGCCTGCGCGACTACCCGCGGCTCTGGGCGCTCACGCGGCGCATCTACCAGACGCCCGGCGTGCGCGAGACCGTGCGCTTCGACCACATCCGCCGGCACTACTTCTACAGCCACCCGACCATCAACCCGACCCGCATCATCCCCGTCGAGCCCGACATCGACTGGGACGAGCCGGTCGATTGATCAGCGACACGTCTGGGTGCGCCGCTCGTCCGCGCTCGCGCGATTGCAGTAGCTCGGCGTCACCGGCGGGACGGGCGGGACATAGTAGCAGTTGATCCACGTCGCCTCGACGCCGCAGGCCGGCGCCGATGGATGGCCCCAGCCCGCGCCGCCGCAGGTCGAGCCCGACGAGGCGAGCGAGTCGCAAGGGCCGCCCTTCGCGTGGGTCCAGCGCCGCTGCTCGGTCCCGCTGCAGTCGTAGTCGAAGCTCGGCGCGCCGGAGGGGGCCGTGTACGCCTCGTCGAACCAGAGCGTCTGGCCCGGGCGCACCCGCGCGTCGCCGTCGTGACAGTCGGGCACGCTCGGCTCGACCCAGCCGGTCGGGCACGCGCACGCCGACATCGAGACCGACGGATCGCCGTAGCTGTCGAGGTCCATGTCGCGATGGCAGGTGGTGGTGACGCCGCCCTCGTCGATCATCGTGTCGCAGTCGTTGTCCATGCCGTCGCAGACCTCGGCCGCGCCGGGGTTGACGCCGCCCGCGCCGTCGTCGCAGTCGCCGACCACCATCGCGTAGCCGGCGGGCAGGCTGCAGCCCATCGTCGTGTCGTCCGCGACCCCGAAGAGGTCGCCGTCCATGTCGCGGTAGAAGGTCTGGAGGACGCCCTCGTCCGGCGTGCCGTCGCAGTCGTTGTCGAGCCCGTCGCA
>CAKUJB010000140.1 GCA_934661165.1 uncultured Microbacteriaceae bacterium
GATGCCGAAGCGCCGGCCCCGTCGGTTCGACGGAGGCCGGCGCCTCGAATCACGCGCGCTGCGCGCGGGTGCTCAGGAGCGTGAAGCTCAGGAGTCGCGGCGGTAGTCCTGGAGCACTACCTGCGGCGTGGGCTGGAGGTCGTCGGCCGGGTTCACCGGAGCCGGCGGGCGGGCCCCGACGTGCACCTGCGAGTCGGCCGGGTCGTAGTGGTCGTCCGTCATCGTCGCGTAGTCGAACGGGTCGCCGCCCTCGAGCACGTAGCGGGTCCGGTCGAGGTCGACGGACTTCGTCCACTTGCCGACGAGGAGGGTCGCAACGGCGTTGCCGGAGAAGTTCGTCAGCGCGCGGGCCTCGGACATGAAGCGGTCGATGCCGACGATGACGCCGTCGAGGAGCTCGGGACGGTGCGCCTGGAGGCCACCGGCCAGGGTCGCCAGACCCGCGCCGGAGACGCCGGCCGCACCCTTGCTCGCGACGATCATGAAAAGCAGGAGACCGATCTGCTCACCGAGCGACATCGGCATGTTCATCGCGTCGGCGATGAAGATCGCCGACATCGTGAGGTAGATCGCCGTGCCGTCGAGGTTGAACGAGTAGCCCGTCGGGACGACGACACCGACGGTCGACTTGTCGACACCGACGTGCTCCATCTTCGCCATGAGGTTCGGCAGCGCCGACTCCGAGCTCGAGGTCGCCACGATGAGGAGGTACTCGCGGGCCAGGTACTTCATGAGCTTGAAGATGTTCGTGCGGGTCACGATCCACAGGACGCCACCGAGCACGAAGACGATGAAGAGGACGCAGGTGAGGTAGAAGGCGCCCATGCGCTTGAGCATCTCGCCGACGGCCTTGCTGCCGGACTCGCCGACGACACCGGCGATCGCGCCGAAGGCGCCGACGGGAGCGACCCACAGGACCATCGTGAGGATGCGGAAGACGAGCTTCTGCAGGTGGGCGATGCCGGCGCGGAGGGGCTCGCCCGCCTTGCCCATGCGCTGGATGCCGAAGCCGACGAGGAGCGCGACGAAGAGGGTCTGCAGCACGCTGCCGGAGACGAGCGCGCAGAAGAGGGTCTCGGGGATGATCCCGGCGATGAAGTCCATCGTGCCGCCGCTGTGCTCGGCCTGCTCGGCGAACTTCTTGCCGCCGCCGGGGGTGATCGTCAGGCCGTGGCCGGGCTGGATCATGTTGCCGACGACGAGGCCGATGGCCAGCGCGAACGTCGACATCGTGAGGAAGTAGGCCAGCGCCATCGCGCCGGCCTTGCCGACGGTGGCCGCGGCGCGCACCGAGCCGATGCCCAGGACGATCGTGCAGAAGATGACCGGGCTGATCATCATCTTGATGAGGCTCACGAAGAGCGTGCCGACGACCTTCCACTCCTTGGCCGCCGCCGGGGCGAGAAGGCCGAAGAGGATGCCGCCCACCACCGCGATGATGACCGCGATGTAGAGCCAGTGGGTGCGGTCGCGGGGCTTGTTCTTGGGCTCGGGGATCTGGGGCCCGGAGTGTGTCGACGTTGACACCATGCGTTGTTCTCCTCGCACGGGGAGGGCCGCTGCGTCGCCGGCCCGCGGATGGGTACGCGCCTACCGTCTCCGCGGCGGACGGCGGGGTCACCCTTGTGTTCTTAGAGTTCGTCGCCGTGCCGACCCGTGATGCCGACCCGTGATGCCGACCCGTGTCGGTCACCGCGCGCCGTTCGCTCCGGGTCGCCTCGCGGCGGTGGGGACGCAAGAATGCACAGGGTGTCGACGCCGCGCAGCCCTGGCCACTCCCTGGTGCGCCAGATGTTCCTGCTCCAGGCGCTCCTCGTCCTCCTCATGGTGCTCATCGGACTTGCTCTGGCCTCCTACGACGCGCGGGCGCGCAGCCGCGCCGACGCCCGCGAGCTCACGCTCACGGTGGCGCGCTCGATGGCCGACTCCCCGACCGTCGTCGAGGCGGTCACGGGCCCCGACCCGAGCGCTGTGCTGCAGCCGTATGCCGAGCAGGTGCGCCAGGACACCGGCGTCGACTTCGTCGTCGTCATGCGCCTCGACGGCATCCGCTACACCCACCCCCGGCCCGAGCTCATCGGCGGCCACTTCGCCGGACACGTGGGGGACGCACCCAAGGGCATTCCGTTCTCCGAGGAGTACACCGGCTCGCTCGGGCCCTCGGTCCGCTCGGTCGTGCCGGTCCGCCAGGGCGAGCAGGTCGTCGCGCTCGTCGCCGTCGGCATCACCATCGCCCACATCGAACGCGAGATCTGGGGCGCGGTCGCGACGATCACGCTCGCGGGCGCCGCGGTCCTGGCGATCGGCGGGGCCGGGGTACTCCTCATCGCGCGGCGCCTGCGCCGGCAGACCCACGGGCTGAGCGCCCCGGAGCTCACGCGGATGTACGAGTACCACCAGGCCGTCCTCCACGCCGTCCGCGAGGGGCTCCTGCTCCTCGACGCCGACCATCGGGTCCAGCTGGCGAACGAGGAGGCCCGCAGCCTCCTGCAGCTGCCCACGGACTGCCAGGGCCGGGCGATCGCCGACCTCGGGCTCCCGCCGGCGCTCGTCGAGGCGGCC
>CAKUJB010000141.1 GCA_934661165.1 uncultured Microbacteriaceae bacterium
TGCCGAACACGTTGATGTCGAGCAGCGAGTTTGTGCCGAGGCGGTTCGAGCCGTGGACCGACACGCACGCGCATTCGCCCGCCGCGTAGAGGCCGGGGACGACGTCCGTGTTGTTGCGGAGCACCTCGGCCTTGACGTTCGTCGGGATGCCGCCCATCGCGTAGTGCGCGGTCGGCATGACCGGCACGGGCTCGACGACGGGGTCGACGCCGAGATACGTGCGGGCGAACTCGGTGATGTCCGGGAGCTTCGACTCGAGCACCTCGGCGCCGAGGTGCGTGCAGTCGAGGAGCACGTAGTCCTTGTTCGGACCGGCGCCGCGGCCCTCCGCGACCTCCTGCACCATGCAGCGCGAGACGATGTCGCGCGGCGCGAGGTCCTTGATCGTCGGGGCGTAGCGCTCCATGAAGCGCTCGCCGGAGGCGTTGCGCAGGATCGCGCCCTCGCCGCGCGCGCCCTCCGTGAGGAGGATGCCGAGGCCCGCGAGCCCGGTCGGGTGGAACTGGAAGAACTCCATGTCCTCGAGCGGCAGGCCCTTGCGCCACACGATGCCGACGCCGTCGCCCGTGAGCGTGTGCGCGTTCGACGTCGTCTTGAACATCTTGCCGAAGCCGCCGGTCGCGAAGACGATCGACTTCGCGTGGAAGACGTGCAGCTCGCCCGTCGCGAGCTCGTACGCGACGATGCCGGTCGCGCGGCCGTCGTCGGCGAGGACGAGGTCGAGCGCATAGAACTCGTTGTAGAACTCGATGCCCAGCTTGACGCAGTTCTGGAAGAGCGTCTGCAGGATCATGTGACCCGTGCGGTCCGCGGCGTAGCAGGCGCGGCGCACCGGTGCCTTGCCGTGGTCGCGGGTGTGCCCGCCGAAGCGGCGCTGGTCGATCTTGCCCTCAGGGGTGCGGTTGAACGGCAGACCCATGTTCTCGAGGTCGATGACCGCGTCGATGGCCTCCTTCGCGAGGATCTCCGCCGCGTCCTGGTCGACGAGGTAGTCGCCGCCCTTGACGGTGTCGAAGGTGTGCCACTCCCAGTTGTCCTCCTCGACGTTCGCGAGCGCGGCGGCCATGCCGCCCTGCGCCGCTCCCGTGTGCGAGCGGGTCGGGTAGAGCTTCGTGATGACCGCGGTCCGGGCCTTCGGCCCCGCCTCGATCGCCGCCCGCATCCCGGCCCCGCCGGCGCCGACGATGACGACGTCGTACTGGTGGTGATGGACGCCGTCCTTGATGGTGGTCGGCTCGGCAGTCGTTGCAGTGGTCACAGTGCGATCAGGTTCCTAGCGGGCGAAGCAGAAGCTCGGCAGCAGCTCGCTGAGCGCCGGGTCGGCGAGCGAGGCTGCGGGGCAGGGGTCGAAGGTGTAGATGACGAGCGTGCCGAGGATCAGCAGGATCGCGGTCGCGATGCCGATGCCGGCGAGCAGCGTGCGCCGCAGCGCGGGCCGCGTCGCGTAGTCGTTGACGACCGTCCGCATGCCGTTCGCGCCGTGGATGAGGGCGAGCCAGAGCAGCAGCGTGTCCCAGACCACCCAGAACGGGTCGGCCCACTTGCCGGCGACGAAGGCGAAGTCGATCGCGTTGACGCCCTCGCCGGCGACGAGGTTGACGAAGAGGTGGCCGAAGATGAGCACGGCGAGCACGACGCCAGAGGCCCGCATGTAGATCCAGCCCCACTTCTCGAGGTTGAATCCGCTGCGGCGGGGCCGACTCGCGCCGGGCGCGGGGATCGCGGTCATCAGGCACCCCCGAAGATGTGCATGAGCTGGCGCGGCACGAAGCCGGCCATGAGCACGACCCACAGGACGATGACCGTCCAGAAGATGGTGCGCTGGTACTTCGCGCCCTTCGACCAGAAGTCGATGAGGATGATCCGCAGCCCGTTGAGCGCGTGGAAGCCGATCGCGCCGACGAGCGCGATCTCACCCAGCCCCATGAGCGGCGTCTTGTAGGCCCCGATCACCGCGTTGTACGCCTCGGGGGACAGCCGCACGAGCGCGGTGTCGAGGACGTGCACGAGGAGGAAGAAGAAGATCGCGATCCCCGTGATCCGGTGCAGCACCCACGACCACATGCCCTCACGGCCGCGATACAGGGTGCCGCCCATCTTGCGCGGGGTCGCGCTGGCAGCAAGGGTTCTGGTGCCCACGGACCCCATCCTACGTCCGTTCCCGGAGCCCGGTTCGCTAAGGCCGACCTAACCCCGGCCGCAGCAGGCCGCGCAGCGGCACGCCCGGATCGGCGAGCGATGAGGCCTCGACAGGAATGCGCTGGTCGATGAGGCGGCGCGCCGCGCGCACCGTGTTCGGCGCGTCGACCGAGGCCGCGCCGACGAGGAGGCCGCCGTCGAGGTGGAAGGTCTCGGGGTGGTCGCCGCCGTCGCGCACGACCTCGACGCCCGGCCCGGTGAAGCGCCCGACCGCCTCGAGGTGGACCCCGTAGCGGTCCGACCAGCACCACGGCGCGCCGCGCGTCGGCGGCTCGGCCCCGAGGATCGCCGCGGCGATCGCGCGCCCGTCGAGCTGCGCCGCCTCCCAGTGGCCGGCGAGCGGGGCGAGCC
>CAKUJB010000142.1 GCA_934661165.1 uncultured Microbacteriaceae bacterium
ACCCCACCGGCAAGCTCCCGATCGGCATCCCGGACCACCCGGGCGGCCAGCCCGGCACGTACCTCGCCGCGCCGCTCGCGTGGCACTCCGAGGGCGTCTCGAACCTCGATCCGCGGCCGCTCTTCCCCTTCGGCTTCGGCACGTCCTACACCTCCTTCTCCGTGAGCGACCTCCAGGTGTCCGAGCAGGAGATCCCGAGCGACGGAACCGTCGAGGTCAGTGCGACCGTGACGAACACCGGCGACCGCGAGGGCGCCGAGGTCGTCCAGCTCTACCTCGGTGATGTCGTCGCGCAGGTGGTGCGCCCGATCAAGCAGCTCGTCGGCTACGCCAAGGTGTGGCTCGCGCCGGGGGAGTCCCAGCGCGTCACCTTCGAGCTGCACGCCGACCGGACGTCGTTCACCGGCATCGACTACCGCCGCATCGTCGAGCCGGGGGAGTTCCGCCTCCTCGTCGGCACCTCGAGCGAGGACCTGCCGCTCGAGGGCACGGTGACGATCACCGGCGACGTGCGCGTCGTCCCCGAGGGACACGTCCTCACGGCGCCCGTCCGGGTGGGCTGAGCGACGGATCACCCCCGCCTCGGCAGCACCGGGCTGCGTCCGTGCAGGCCGGACCGTCTGGTA
This sequence comes from uncultured Microbacteriaceae bacterium, assembly GCA_934661165.1. Classification (GTDB taxonomy): domain Bacteria; phylum Actinomycetota; class Actinomycetes; order Actinomycetales; family Microbacteriaceae; genus 73-13. The sequence continues at coordinate 627 of CAKUJB010000142.1, forward strand.
CGGATGCCGGCCCGACCCGACCTATCTGAAGATCCCGCAGTGAAATGGAGAGTGGCATGACCCGCACGCCCACCAAGGAAGACAAGTTCTCGTTCGGTCTGTGGACCGTCGGCTGGACCGGCACCGACCCCTTCGGCGTCGCGACACGCCCCGCGCTCGACCCGTGGGAGTACTCCGACAAGCTCGCAGAGCTCGGCGCGTGGGGCATCACGTTCCACGACAACGACGTCTTTCCCTTCGACGCCGACGCCGCGACCCGCGACCGGATCGTCGGCCACCTCAAGGACGCGACCGACAAGGCCGGTCTGACGATCGAGATGGTGACGACGAACACGTTCACCCACCCGCTCTTCAAGGACGGCGGGCTCACCTCAAACGACCGCGCGGTCCGCCGCTTCGGCCTGCGCAAGGTCCTCCACGCGGTCGACCTCGCCGCCGAGCTCGGCGCGACGACCTTCGTCATGTGGGGCGGTCGAGAGGGCAGCGAGTACGACGGCTCCAAGGACGTCTACGCCGCGTTCGAGCGCTACAAGGAGGGGCTCGACTCCGTCGCCGGCTACATCAAGTCCAAGGGCTACGACCTGCGGATCGGCCTCGAGCCCAAGCCGAACGAGCCGCGGCGACATCTTCCTGCCGACCGCCGGGCACGCCCTCGCGCTCATCGCCGAGCTGGAACACGGCGACATCGTCGGCCTCAACCCCGAGACCGGCCACGAGCAGATGGCCAACCTCAACTACACGCACACGCTCGGGCAGGCGCTGTGGAGCGACAAGCTCTTCCACATCGACCTCAACGGTCAGCGCGGGCTGAAGTACGACCAGGACCTCGTCTTCGGTCACGGCGATCTCATCTCGGCGTTCTTCACCGTCGACCTGCTCGAGAACGGCTTCCCCGGATACCCCGACGCGCCGCGCTACACCGGCCCGAAGCACTTCGACTACAAGCCCTCGCGCACCGAGTACATGGACGGCGTGTGGGAGTCCGCAAAGGCCTGTATGCAGATGTATCTCATGCTCGCCGACAAGGCGAAGGCCTTCCGTGCCGACCCGCGCGTGCAGGAGGCGATGGAGTACAGCGGCATCGTCGCCCTCGCCGACCCGACCCTGGGTGCCGGTGAGTCGGTCGAGGACTTCCTCGCCGCCGACGAGGCCTTCGACATCGAGGGCGCCGCGACCCGTGATTACGGCTTCGTCAAGCTCCAGCAGCTCGCGATGGAGCACCTCATCGGCTGACCCGGCCAGATGTCCTGAAGGGGCGCCGACGCACCACGCGTCGGCGCCCTTCGCATTTCTCGAAGCGAGAATGCGCCCAGCGCAATCGTCTGAGGCGCAATCGTCAGAGCGGGCCGCTCGTCCCCGGGAGAGGGCCGAGGTGTGCCTCGGCGGCGTCGGCGAGGTCGGGCAGGTCGGCGCGGTGGGTGCGGATCGCGGCGCCGACGCCGTTGCGTCGCATCGGGGTGCCCTCCTCGCGGTAGTGCGCGAAGGCCTCGTCGCGCAGGTGCTTCGGGAGGTCGCCGGCGGCATTCGTGATCCGCCACCACGGCACCGCCTGCTCCTCCACGGTCGCAGTGTCGAGGTGGGAGTCGTGGGTGGCGAGGATCCGGCCGACCTGGCGCGGGCCGATCCCGACGAGCTCGGCGATGTCGCCGTAGCTCACGACGCGCCCGGGCGGCACGAGCCGCGCGACGGCGAGGACGAGCCTGCGCGGATCGGGGCGAGGCGGAGGAGGCACGACCCCAGAGTGCCGTGTCGCGGGGGGCTGTGGTCGTCGCCAGGGCTTCCGAAGGGCGGCGGCGAGAAACCACCCGGAGCGGAACGGCTAGCCTGGGGCGGTGTTCAACAACCTGTCCGACCGCCTCACCCTGACCTTCAAGAACCTGCGGAGCAAGGGTCGCG
>CAKUJB010000143.1 GCA_934661165.1 uncultured Microbacteriaceae bacterium
TGATCCAGCTCTACATCGTCGGCGTCTTCGTCTCGTTCACCCTGAGCCAGATCGGCATGATCCGGCACTGGAACCGGCATCTGGCCGGTGAGCACGATCCCGCCGCCCGCGGGCACATGCTGCGCTCCCGGGTCATCAACGTCGTCGGGGCGCTGCTCAGCGGCACGGTGCTCCTCGTCGTGCTCGCGACGAAGTTCCTCCACGGTGCGGGCTACGCGATCGCGGCGATGGTCGTGCTCTTCTTCCTCATGGCCGGGGTGCGGCGGCACTACGACACCGTCTCGGCGGAGCTCGCCCTGTCCGACGACCCGCGCGAGGAGCGGGCGCTGCCCTCGCGGGTCCACGCGATCGTCCTGGTGAGCAAGATCCACAAGCCGACGATGCGGGCGCTGGCCTACGCGCGCGCGTCGCGTCCCTCGTTCCTCGAGGCGATCACCGTCGACGTCGACCCCGAGCAGACGGCGGCGATCCGCCAGGAGTGGGACCGCCGCGAGATCCCCGTGCCGCTGCGCTCGCTCGACTCGCCCTACCGCGAGATCACGCGACCGATCCTGGATTACGTCAAGGACGTGCGGGCCCGCAATCCGCGCGACGTCCTCACGGTCTACGTGCCCGAATACGTCGTCGGACACTGGTGGGAGCACATCTTGCACAACCAGAGCGCCCTGCGGCTCAAGGCCGCGCTGCTCTTCACCCCGGGCGTCATGATGGTGAGCGTGCCGTGGCAGCTCGCCTCGTCCGAGGGGCAGGAGCAGTGGTATGCCGACACGAGCCCGGCGGGGCGGTCCTCGGCCGGCCCCGGCGCGGAGCTCCCGGCGGAGAGGACTCCCCGTGGCTGACACCCCCGCAGCCGGCTCCCTCGTCGGGGAGCGGATCACCCTGGAGCTCACCGCGATCGCCCACGGCGGGCACTGCGTCGGTCGGATGAGCGACGAGTCGGGAGGGCGCGTCGTCTTCGTCCGCCACGGCGTGCCCGGCGAGGTCGTCGAGGCGGTCGTCACCAAGGGTCGCGCCAAGGACCGGTTCGTCTTCGCCGACGCGGTGCACGTCGTGCAGGCGTCGCCGCACCGGGTGCCGGCGCCGTGTGAGTACGCCGGCCCCGGCGGGTGCGGCGGGTGCGACTTCCAGCACATCGACGTCGCCCACCAGCGCGAGCTCAAGGCTCAGGTCGTGCGCGAGCAGCTGAGCCGCCTCGCCGGCCTCGAGCGCGAGGTGACCGTCGAGCCGCTGCCCGGCGACGAGGACGGCCTGCGTTGGCGCAGCCGGGTCGAGTTCGCCGTCGACCGCCAGGGGCGTGCCGGGCTGCGGCCCTTCCACAGCCACGCGGTCCTGCCGATCGAGGACTGCCTCATCGCCCGCCGCGAGGTCGTCGACACCGGGGTGCTGGATCGGCGCTGGCCGCGGCAGAAGGCGATCGACGTCGTCGCGCCCTCGGTCGGCGACCCCGTCGTCGTGCAGGTGCCCGGCGGTCTGCGGGAGACCCCGCAGATCAGCGAGCGGGTCGAGACGCCGATGTGGTGCGACACGATCGATCTCAACGCGCGCGGCTTTTGGCAGGTGCACCGCGGGGCCGCGCCGACGTTCCTCGCGCACGTGCTGCGCGAGCTCGAGCCGCAGCCGGGGGAGCGGGCGCTCGACCTCTACGCCGGCGTCGGCCTCTTCGCGCGCGCGATCGCCGATGCCGTCGGGCCCGACGGTGCCGTGCTCGCCGTCGAGACCGACGAGCGCGCCCTCGCGGCCGCCGAGCGCGACACGGCCGACGTCGAGCAGCTCGAATGGCGCGTCGAACGGGTCGAGGACGCGCTGCTCCCGCTCGTCGAGGGCGGCGACGAGGTCGACCTCGTCGTGCTCGACCCGCCGCGCTCGGGGGCGGGCAGGGCCGTCATGTCCCAGGTGCTCGTCCTGGGCGCCCGCGCGATCGCCTACGTCGCCTGCGACCCCGCAGCGCTGGCTCGGGATCTGTCGTGCCTGCCCGAGTTCGGCTATGAACTGGACTCGCTCGCCGCCTACGACGCCTTCCCGATGACCCACCACGTCGAGTGCATCGCGGTGCTGCGGCCCGGCGGCGAGTGAGGCGACACTGCCGTCGATGCTGCTGATGCCGCCGACGCCGAGAGTGCGGCAGGATCGACCGGGACAGGCATCGGCGTGCGTCGATCCGGCCCGGACGCCGATGTGGTAATTTATCTTGATATCGAGATATCTGCAGCGAAGGAGTCAGTCGTGACCCAGGGACCCGACAGTTTCACCGCCAAGGACACCCTGCAGGTAGGGGAGAAGTCCTACGAGATCTTCCGCGTCGATGCGGTCGAGGGCTCGGACACACTGCCCTACAGCCTCAAGGTGCTCCTGGAGAACCTCCTGCGCACCGAGGACGGTGCGAACATCACCGCCGACCACATCCGGGCGCTGGGCACCTGGGACGAGAACGCCCAGCCCGACATCGAGATCCAGTTCACGCCGGCGCGCGTCATCATGCAGGACTTCACCGGCGTGCCCTGCATCG
>CAKUJB010000144.1 GCA_934661165.1 uncultured Microbacteriaceae bacterium
GGCCCGCACCGACGTCATCACCGTCGGCGCGCGCGAGCTCGAGCTGATGAGCGGTGCCCCCGGGGGCGTCGACCGCGACCGCGATCTCGCGGATCTGGCCGACCTCCTCGCGCCCGACGCGATCGTCCTGCTGCGCCTCGGGTCGGGCCGGTACATGGTCCACGAGCGCGGCGGACAGACCCACGCCTACCCCGACGACCCGGCCGCGCAGGACCGCCTGCGCGAGGTCGGCGACCTGCTCGTCCGCCTCGCCGAGCTGCGTCATCCGGACGACTCGCGCGAGGACGAACAGCCGGTGGCACTCCTCGCCGGAGACGCGCCGGGGTCTGGCGTCGGCTCCTGAGGCCTCCCGGCAGACGCCCAGGCAGGACCGTTGACGTCCGTTCCGTCGGTCCACGCCGCCCGTTTACGACCGATGTCGCCCGAACGCCTGACACGTGACCAGCAGGTGGACTTGCGGTTGTCGGGCTTCGAGACGGCTCAACAGGGTTCGGTCGCACTGAGGTCGCCGCATCCGCCCCGATCTCACCCGATCGAAGGAGATCTCGGCTCATGAGCGGAGCGGCACCCCCATCCTCTGCCCAGCACCCGACCGGCGGGTCGCCCGCACCCGCCGCAGGCGGCAAGCCCGGGCTCGTCTATCCCGGCATGGGGGTCCTCTTCGTCGTCGTCGCCGCGTGCTTCCTCGCCTGGGGCGTCGCCGCCGACCTCACGACGCCGATGGTCGCGGGCTTCAAGCGGATCTTCGACATGACGACGTTCCAGGCGTCGCTCGTCCAGCTCGCCTACTTCGGCGCGTACTTCCTCCTCGCGATCCCCGCGGCGTTCATCAACGAGCGCTTCGGCTACAAGGTGGGTCTGCTCACCGGGCTGGGGCTCGCGGCGCTCGGGTCGTTCGCCTTCTACCCGGCGAGCAAGATCATGACGTTCGAGGCCTTCCTCGTCGCGCTCTTCGCCATCGCCGCGGGCTGCTCGATCCTCGAGACCTCGGCGAATCCGTACGTGCTCTCGATCGGGCCGGAGGAGACCGCGACGAGGCGACTCAACCTCGCGCAGGCCTTCAACCCCCTCGGCACGAACATCGGGGTCCTGCTCGCGGCGACGCTCATCCTGCCCATGCTGTCGGACCCGGTGAACATGTCCTCGCTCACCCCCGAGCAGCTCCACGAGATCCGCGCGGCCGAGCTCGGCGCGGTGATGGGGCCCTACATCGGGTTGGGCTGCCTGCTCGTCGCGATCGGCATCGTCATCGCGCTCAACAAGGCGCCGCAGATCGTCGAGGAATTCCCCGACGCCGGTGACGCGAGCGCGGGCGCGATGTTCCGCACGCTCCTGCGCAACCGCCGCTACACCTTCGGCGTCGTCGCCCAGTTCTTCAACGTCGCCGGTCAGGTCTGCACGTGGACGTACATCATCCAGTACGTCGAGCAGGCGATGGGCGGCTCGCTCCAGCTCGGTGGCTACCTCCTGCAGGTCAGCCTCATCGTCTTCCTCATCTCGCGCTTCTTCATGACATGGCTCATCGGCCGGGTCCGCGCGACGAAGGTGCTCGCCGTGCTCGGTGCCCTCGCGGTCGTGCTCTGCATCTACGCGATGCTCGTGCCGAACGTCACCGGCGTCGTCGCCGTCGTCGGCATCTCCTTCTGCCTCTCGCTCATGTTCCCGACGATCTACGGCGTCGCCCTCGAGGGCCTCGGCCCGGCCACGAAGTTCGGCGCCGCGGGTCTGGTCATGGCGATCGTCGGCGGCGCGATCATGCCGCTGGTCCAGGGCAAGGTGCTCGACCTGACGAGCCCGGCGGTCTCGTTCATCGTGCCGGCGGCGTGCTTCGTCGTCGTCACCCTCTTCGCCCTCTTCGACCTGAGAACCCCCGCTCCCGGGTGGCGCACGTCCGACGCGACCTCCGAGGTGACCCGATGAAGCGCCTGTCCACCGCCGTCGCCCTCGGCGCCGTGACCGCTGTGGCCCTGGCCGCCTGCAGCTCGGCCACGCCGTCCGCGCCCTCGACGTCGGCCACGAACCGCCTCGAAGTGCTCTCGTGGTGGACGTCGGCCTCGGAGAAGCCCGCCCTGGAGCAGCTCTTCACCGACTACAAGGCGGCCTACCCCGGTGTCGAGGTCGTCGACCTGTCGGTCGCCGGCGGCTCGGGCAGCAACGTCCAGGTCGTCCTCGCGCAGCGCCTCAAGTCCGGCACGCCGCCGGATGTGTGGCAGACCTTTGTCGGGGCCTCGGTCAAGGCCTACGCCGCGAGCGGCCAGGTCGCCGACGTGAGCTCGGTCTACGCCTCGGGCAGCTTCGCGCAGAGCCTGCCGCCCGGCATGAAGGACGCGGTGACGCGCGACGGCAAGCAGTTCGGGGTGCCGACCGGGGCCCACCGCAGCAACGTGCTCTTCTACAACACGGCCGCGCTGACCAAGGCGGGCATCAACCCGCCCACGGCGGGCTACACCGTCGAGACCTTCGTGGCCGACCTCGCCAAGGCCAAGTC
>CAKUJB010000145.1 GCA_934661165.1 uncultured Microbacteriaceae bacterium
GATCGTGAATGCGCGGGGCCCGTACGACTCGGCGTACCAGTCCCAGAGCGGCACGTAGGCGAGGCCCTCGAGCTCGCGGCCCGTGAGGGTGCGCTCGACGACGGCGTCCTCGCCGAGCTCCTTCGCGTAGGCCGCGATCGTGTCGGTCGCGAGCAGGTAGCGGGCGTCGCCGGCGGCGACCAGCGCGTCCTCGACGTCCGGTCCCACCGCGAGCGCCGCATTCGTCGGCAGCGTCCAGGGGGTCGTCGTCCAGGCGAGCGCCGAGGCGCCCTCGAGCCCGAGCGCCGCCGCCCGCTCCCCCGTGAGCGGGAACGCGACCGTCACCGACTGGTCGGTGCGGTTCCGGTAGACCTCGTCGTCCATCCGCAGCTCGTGGTTCGACAGCGGCGTCTCGTCGCGCCAGCAGTACGGCAGCACGCGGAAGCCCTCGTACGCGAGGCCCTTGTCGTGGAGCTGCTTGAACGCCCAGATGACGCTCTCCATGAACGTGACGTCGAGCGTCTTGTAGTCGTCCTCGAAGTCGACCCAGCGGGCCTGGCGCGTGACGTACCGCTCCCATTCGGCCGTGTACTTGAGGACGCTCGCGCGGGCGACGTCGTTGAACGCCTCGATGCCCATCGCCTCGATCTCGCCCTTCGTCGAGATGCCGAGCTGGCGCATCGCCTCGAGCTCTGCCGGGAGGCCGTGCGTGTCCCAGCCGAAGCGGCGCTGGACCTGCTTGCCGCGCATCGTCTGGAAACGGGGGAAGACGTCTTTCGCGTAGCCCGTGAGGAGGTGGCCGTAGTGCGGCAGGCCGTTCGCGAACGGGGGGCCGTCATAGAAGACCCACTCGTCGGCGCCGGCGCGCTGCTCGACGCTCGCGCGGAACGTGCCGTCCTCGCGCCAGTACGCGAGCACCTCCTCCTCGATCTCCGGCAGCCGCGGGCTCGGCTGCACGCCATCGGCCTCGGGACGGTGCTTCGGGTAGCGGGCGGCGCTCGGGGTGCTGCGATCGCGCTCAGCGCTCGGGGTGCTCGGGTCGGTCACGGGTGGCTCCATGGGATGTCGGGTCCTGACGAGGACGATCCCGATCGACGAATGCGCCGGCCGGCACCGCGGTACCACCTCGCTTGCCGCGCGACCCCCGCCCGGCGAAGGGCATGAGGTCGGCGCGACCGCTCTCCTCCGCGGTGACGGGCGGACCCGGCCGGGTCTACCCCGCCCTGACGAGCGGCTCTTCCGGCGACTCCCCGGTGATGGCCGGATCGGTGTCGTTGCGGGAGATTCTACGCCGTGCCGCCCACATGCGCCCGCAGCACGGCGGCCGCGGTCGCCGCATCGTCGACGGTCACGACGAGCTCGCGGCCGTCGCGCCGGGTGACGCGCAGCGCCTGACCCGCGCGCACGATGATGCCGGTGCGGCTGCGCCCTCCGGGCCCGACGACCCAGCGGTAGCCCCACCCGCCGTAGTCGACGAGCGGCTGCAGCAGCTCGATCGCCTCGGCCGCCGCGATGTCCTCGACGGGCACCCGGATGACGGGGAGCCCGAGCAGGCCGCGCGCGGTGAGCCCCGTCGGACCGGCCGAGACGCGCCAGCCCGGAATGAGCGCGAGGAGGACGACGATGACCAGCGGCGCGGCGAAGACCGGCCACGCGAGCCCCTCGGTGACGACGGTCGCGAGGATCGCCGCCCCGAGGGTCAGCGCGAGCGCGAGCCCGATCACCCAGAAGAACCCGGTCGACATGCGCACCGTGCGACTCCAGACCGCCACCTGGCCGGGCGCGAGCGCGACCCGCGGGAGCTCGGCCGGCTCACTCGGGGTCTCCGGCGCCCGCGGCAGCCAGCCCCATGCGGGCGCCGCGAGCGCGAGCCCGGCCACCGCGCCGATGAGCAGCCACCAGCCGACCTGCTCGGGCTGCACGAGGAAGGCGCCGGTCATCCCGATGCCGAGGAAGGCGCTGAGCCAGATCATGAGCCCCGCGAGGAAGACCATGATCCCGCTCACCCGCCTGGCCCGGGCGACCGACAGCCACATGATGACGGGCAGCCCCACGCCGAGCGCGCCGACGAGCACGGGGTACGTCCAGGCCGGGCCCCAGCCGTCGGCGCCGTCGACGCCCCAGTGGATGACGACGTCGCGACCGAGGTCGCCTCCGGCGAGGAGCATGACGACGAGCGCCGCGGCCGTGATCGCGAGCGGCACGACGAGCATCGTGAGGATGACGAGGCGGCGAGGGGACATGGTCCGTCCAATCTGTTCGTGCGTGGCGGCTGCGAGGTCGCGTGATGGCCGCGTCGAGCGGTGAGCATGCGCATTCATGCCGGACACTCCTGAGGCGGCGGCGCGGTCGTGCGGTCGATGGCGCCGCTTGCGGGGCGCGAGGGGCGAGGCCGCGCATTCATGCCGGGTACTCCTGGCGGATGAGGGCAATGAGGGCGGCCGGGGGGACGCC
>CAKUJB010000146.1 GCA_934661165.1 uncultured Microbacteriaceae bacterium
TCGTCTTCATCGGCGACTCCTTCGTCGCCGGTTACGGAGACCCCAAGGGCCACGGCTGGGTGTCGCGCGTCGTCGGGCGCACGCACCACCCCGACCTCGACCTCACGGCCTACAACATCGGCGTGCGCGGCGACTCCTCGGCCGACGTGCTCGCCCGGTGGCGCACCGAGGGCCTCCTGCGCTGGCAGGACCGCCGCGAGCGGCGCCTCGTCATCGCCGTCGGCCAGGCCGACCTCTCGCAGGGCCTGACGACCGCGCGCTCGCGCCTCAACCTCGCGAACATCCTCGACGACGCGACGGCCCGAGGCATCTCCCCCTTCGTCGTCGGGCCCCCGCCCACGCTGGACCCCGAGCTCAACGAGCGCCTCGAGATCATCGTCGAGGCCCAGGCCGACGTGTGCTCGCGCCGCTCGGTGCCCTTCGTCGACTGCTATTACCCCCTGAGCGAGCACGACCAGTGGCTCTCCGAGCTGTCGTCCTCGCGCGACGGGCGCCACCCCGGGCAGGCCGGCTACGGCCTCCTCGCGTGGCTCGTGCTCCACGGCGGCTGGGAGAGCTGGCTGCAGATCTCGCCGTGAGGTGAGATGGCCGTCGCGCCATCCGAGAACGGACCTGAGAACGCACCGACACGCTGGTGATCACCGGCGTGTCGGTGCGTTCTGGCGTTCGAGCTCACGCTCGGCTCGGGTCACCCCTGGGTGCCTCAGGGGTTCCCCTGGGATCGACGCCTCCTCCTTGTGGACCCTTCGAAACGCGATATATCGTGATGTCGACATCAGCATTCGACACACAGAGGAGCGCACGTCATGGCCAGGAGCTGGCATTTCGATCGACCGGTGGTGCAGGAGGTCGGGGGCGTCGGTGAGCCGGTGCGCGCCGTGCACGTCGTGCTGCTCGGCGGGCGGGTCGACGTCGTCGCCCACGCGGGGCGCAGCAGCGTGCGCCTCGACGTGCAGGACGTCATCGGGCGCCCGCTCGGGGTGAGCCTGGGCGACGGGACGCTGCGCGTGGAGCAGCACAAGGAGCCGGGCAGCCCGTTCCTGGACATGGTCAAGGGCTTCTTCGCGAACGGTGCCTCCTCGGCGCGGCTCACGCTCACGGTGCCGGCCGGGGTCAAGGTGACCATCACGACGGTGAGCGGCGACGTGCTCGTCGGCGGGGTCGAGGGCGACGTCACGGTGAGCACGGTCTCGGGCGCGGTGAGCCTCTCGCGGCTCGCGGGGCGCGTCGACGTGCGGACGGTGAGCAGCGCGGTCGACGCCGCGGGGCTGAGCGGGGAGCTGAAGACCAAGTCGGTCTCGGGGCGGCTCACCGTCGACGGCTCCACGCTGCGCTCGGCGAAGCTCGCGACGGTCTCGGGGCCCCTCGTGCTCGATCTCGTCGGGCCGGTCGGGCTCGTCACGGCCAACGCCGTCTCCGGCGACATCACGATCCACATCCCCGGCGGTGCCGGCTACGACGTGACGGCGGCCTCGCAGTCGGGGCACGTCGTCGTCGACGGGCACACCCTCTCCGGCGGCGCCGACGCCGACAAGGGCGGCCACCGCTTCGAGGGCGATCGGACCTTCGCGATCAAGGCACGCACCGTGTCGGGCAATGTCGTCGTGCTGCGCGGCGAGAGCGCAGGGGTGCCGCGCGTCGAGTCGGACGCGCTGCCGCACCTCGTCGGCCGCGCCGACGACGTGCAGGACGCGCGCCGCCCGAGCGGGGGCAGCGCCTTGTGGCCCGGAGCGGAGGGGCCCGGAGCCTCGGGTGGCCCTGCCGGGCCCGGTAGCGGGGCGTCGGGCTCGGGATCCGACACCGGGTCCGTCGAACGAGGGGAGGGCATCTGATGGCACCGGTCTTCGGCCACGGTCAGCTGCGGCTCTACCTGCTCGCGATCCTCGAGGGCGGCCCGCGCAGCGGGTACGACATCATCCGCGGGCTGGAGGACCGCTTCGAGGGGCTCTACTCCCCCAGCGCCGGCACGGTCTACCCGCGGCTGGCCAAGCTCGAGGAGGAGGGGCTCATCGAGCGGACCGACGAGGGGCGCCGCTCGATCTACGCGCTCCTGCCACCGGGCCGTGAGGAGCTAGACCGGCGCCGGGGCGAGTTGGAGGAGCTCGAGGAGAGCCTCGACGAGTCCGCCGGTCAGCTCGCCGACGAGATGCGCGAACGGGTCCGCACCGGCACCGACGACGTGCGCGCGCGGCTCGAGGAGGCCGCGCGGCGTGCCCGCGAGCGGGCCGAGCGCTCCAGCGGCGGCGGCGACCCGCACGAGGCGTCGCGGGCCTGGCAGGGGGCGGGACCATGGACCGGGCCGGGCTTCGGCAGCGGACTGCCGGTCAGCCCTGGCTCGGGGAGCGCCGAGTGGGTCAAGCTCGCGCGCTGGGTCGCCGAGAGCGGCATCGCTTCGGCGCGCGCCGGCGGTTGGGGGC
>CAKUJB010000147.1 GCA_934661165.1 uncultured Microbacteriaceae bacterium
TCGAGGATCGCGACGAGCGCGGGACCGTGCGATTCACCGGCAGTCAACCAACGCATGCCCGAAATGCTCGCACGCCCCACCGCAAGGGTCCGATCGGGGTTCAGGAGATGGAATGCTTCCCGGCCAGCACAGCGGCCCGCATGACCTGCGCACTGGCCGGGCGCCCCGTCATGAGGCGCACTTGCTCGACGGCCTGGTGGACGAGCATCCCCAGCCCGCTCAGGGGCAGGGCACCGCCGGCCTGTGCCCAGCGCGCCAGCTCGGTCGGCCATCCTCCGTAGACGACGTCGAGGACGACGCGCCCGGCCAGCGATCCGGTCGGAGCGGGGTCCAGATCCAGGAGCGTGCCCGTCGGCAGGGTGCTCACGGTGACGTCGGTCGCAGCGACGAGATCGGCGAGCGCCCCGCGGCCGAGGCCGACCTGTTCGGTGATGCCGAGGCCGAGCCGTCGCGCGAGCGCCGCCGTCTCGGGGCGCACCTGGTCGCGCACGACGAAGGTGACGTGCCGCGTGCCCAGGCGCGCGAGCGCGTCGAGCGCGCTGCGCGCCGTCGCGCCGGAGCCGAGCACGACCGCCGAGGACGGCTCGCGGCCCGGGCGGCCCACCCCTGCTTCGAGGAGCGCCTCGACGAGACCGTAGGCGTCGGTGCTCTCGGCGATCCACCCGTCCTGGGTGCGCAGCAGGGTGTTCGCAGCCCCGATGTCGCGCGCGTGCCCGGAGGCGGCGACAGCCAGGGCCAGCGCGTCCTCCTTGAGGGGCATCGTCACCGAGAAGCCGAGCCACTCCGGCCCGAGCCCGTCGAGGAACTCCGCGAGCGTCGGCTCTCCCGGCCCGCCGACGGCGAAGCGGTCGTAGCTCCAATCGCGCAGCCCGAGCGCCTCGTAGGCGCTGCGGTGCAGGAGCGGCGAGAGCGAGTGGTCGATCGGGGAGCCGAGGACGGCAGCTCTGTTGCGGATCGGCGGAGTGCGGGTCACCTCGTCCTCAGCATTTGCCGGGGTTGGACTGGCACCACTGCTGGAACACCTTGACGTTCGTCTCGTGCTCCGCCAGCGTCACCGCGAAGCGTGTCTCACCGGTGCTCGGGTTCGTCGTGACGAAGTAGAGCCACGGGCCGTCCGCGGGCTTGCGGGCGGCGGTGATCGAGTCCGCGCCGGGGCTGTTGATCGGGCCCGGAGGGAGCCCGGGGTGCATGTAGGTGTTGTAGGGGCTGGTCGAGGCCCGCTCCTTGTCGCTCGTCGTGATCGAGCGCCGCTGCGCCGCGTAGTTGACGGTCGAGTCCATCTGGAGCGCCATCTTCTGCGCGAGCCGGTTCTCGATGACGCGGGCGACCTTGGGGCGGTCCTCGTCGCGGCGCGCCTCGGCCTCGACGAGGCTGGCCACCGTCATGACCCGCTCCATGTCGGCGGGTGCCACCCCGAGGGTGCGCAGCTGCTTGAGCGCGTTGGTCACCATGGCGCGCAGCTGGGCCGTCGCATTGGTGCCCGGGTCGAAGGTGTAGGTCGCGGGGAAGAGGTAGCCCTCGATCGCGCCCTTGGCCGAGCCGGGCAGACCGACCGACGAGGGATCCTTGCGGATCGCCTCCTCCGCCTTGGTGTACTCGGCGACGGGGACGCCGGTCGCCTTCGAGAGGTCGGCGTAGACCTCCTTCTTCCACAGTCCCTCGCGGACCGTCACCCGCTTCTCGTCGCGGGCGCCCGAGCGCATGAGCGACAGCGCCTCGGCCGAGGCCATGCCCTTGCGCAGGGTGTAGTGGCCGGGCTGGATCTCATCCCCCGGGTTGTCGGCGAGGGCGTCGGCGAAGGCATCGGCCGACATGACGACGCCGGCCTTGGTCAGCTTGCCGCCGATCTCCAGACCGGTGTCCCCCGGCTCGACGACGACCGTCACCGAGCCGCTGCCCGGACCCTCGAAGTCCTTGGGCGCCGTGAAGTGCTGGTAGACGGGCTTGAGCGCCGCCCACCCGATGCCGACGCCGCCGGCGACGATCGCGAGCGCGAGCGCGTAGACCAGCACGCGTCGCCACAGCGGCTTGCGCACCCGGCCGCGCTCCTCGTCATCGAGGAGGGTCGCGGCGGCGGTGTGCTCGTCGTAGTGCTCGTCGTACCCGTCGTGGTGGGCGTGCTCGTCGTAATCGTCGTAGCCGGCATCGCCCTCGTAGCCGGTGCCGCCGTGGCCCTGCCAGTCGCGCGACTCGCGCCCGTGGGCGTCACCGCTGCGCACGGACTCGGGTTCGTCCCAGGCCTGGGGGTCGTCGGCGTCCCAGGAGCCGGGTGCGCCGGCGTCGGCTCCATCGGCTCTGTCGACTCGGCCGTGCTGCGGGTCGTGCTCGGGTGAGCGGGGCGCGTCGTCGCGCCCGGAGGGGCGATCACTCGTCATCCGAGCGCTCCTTTGCGGTGGCGGGGCTTGCGGG
>CAKUJB010000148.1 GCA_934661165.1 uncultured Microbacteriaceae bacterium
GGTACGGGAGGGTCGAGAGGTCCGCCGCGACGAGCTCCTGGATCTGCTCGATGATCGCGGTGCGCTCAGCGGCGTCGACCGTCACGGCCTGCTGCCGGATGAGCTGGTCGACCTCGTCGTTCACGTAGTGGTTCACGAGGAAGTTGTCCACGGCGAAGAACGGGGTGAGGTAGTTGTCCGCGTCCGAGTAGTCCGGGAACCAGCCGAGCTGGAAGATGCTGTACACATCGTTGACCCGGTCCTGGGCGTACTGCGTCCACTCGGTCGAGCCGAGCGTCACCGTGAACAGGCCCGATGCCTCGAGCTGGTCCTTGATGAGCGCGTACTCGTCCGCCGAGGAGGCGCCGTAGTGGTCCGGGCTCCACTGCAGATTGATCGCGACGGGGGTCGCGACGCCCGCGGCCTCGAGGGTCGCGGTCGCCTTGTCGACCGACGGGCCACCGTCGCCGTCGCCGTAGAGCGCCTTGAGCGGCTCGATGGCGCCGACGAAGCCCTCGGGGACGTAGGAGTACAGCGGGGTGTAGGTGCCCTTGTAGACCTGCTCCGAGAGGACGTCGCGGTCGATGAGGTCGGCGATCGCCTGGCGGACCGCGAGGGCCTTCGCCGGGTCGGCGTCGGCCTGCTGGCCGCCGAACGGCATCGTGTCGAAGTTGAACACGATGTAGCGGATCTCGCCGCCCGGGCCGTCGATGACCTTGACGGCCTCGTTCGCGCGGAGCGACTCGACCGCCGTGGCGCCGAGGCTGCGGAACGCCACGTCGATGTCGCCCTGCTCGATCGCGAGCTTGAGGTTCTGCTCGTCGGTGTAGTAGTTCATGATGATCCCGGCGTTCTGCGCGGGGGTCACGAGACCGACGTAGTTCTCGTTCGGCGTGAGCTCGACGACCTCGTTGAAGGTGTAGCTCGTGATCGAGTACGGGCCGCCGAAGGCGTTCGCCTCGACGATGACGTCATCCGGCGTGATCGAGTCGGCCGAGAAGACCTCCTCGTCGACGATCGCGCCCGGGAAGGACGTGAGCACCTGCTGGAAGACGGCGTTCGGGCCCTCGGTGAGGTGGAAGACGACGGTGGTGTCGTCGATCGCCTCGACCGACTCGAGCGTGCCGAGCAGCGACGCCGGCCCGACCTCCATGGCCTCCGGGATCGCGAGCATGCGGTTGAACGTGAAGGCGACGTCGGACGACGTGAGGTCGTTGCCGTTCGCCCACTTGACGCCCTCGCGGATCTTCACCTCGTACTCGGTGTCGGAGATGAACTCCGCCGAGACGGCGAGGTCGGGCTCGACCTCGGCCGAGCCGATCTGGGTGTTGAAGAGGTACGGGAGGACCTGGCCCTGGATCGCGAGCGAGCCGTTGTCGTAGGCGCCGGCGGGGTCGAGGGAGACGACCTTGTCGGTCGTGCCGACGAGGAGGACCTCGCCGCCCGCGGCCGGCTGCTCGCCGCCGTCGGTGTCGGTGGTGGGGGCGCAGCCCGCGAGGGTGAGCCCGAGCACCGCGATGCCCGCCGCCGACGCGAGGCCGGCCTTGCGGGCCCTGGAGCTGAATGCTGCCATGGTTCCTGCTTTCTGTGATTGCAGCCGAGGCTGCGAGAACGCAAGACGCCGTGGATCGGCGCTGATGAGCGCGGTCCCACGGCGTCGTGTCCGAGAAGTGAATCACGCGTGCACGGGAGAATTCCCTGGGAAACGACCCCGCGCGAGGGAGTGTTATCCGTTTGGTATAGTCGATCGGTCGCTTTCGCGCGATCCTCGGTAGCTCAATTGGCAGAGCAATCGGCTGTTAACCGATAGGTTCTTGGTTCGAGTCCAAGCCGGGGAGCTTTTTCCCTGATCAGTGCCGCGTGTCGGCCGCGAGTCCGCGGCTGATCCGCCGGGCCCAGCCCGGGCCTTCGTAGATGAATGCGCTGTAGCCCTGCACGAGCGTGGCTCCCGCTGCGAGGCGCTCGGCGACGTCCCCCGCGGTCTCGACGCCGCCGACGGAGACGACCGCGAAGGCCGGGTCCGGGACAGTAGCGCGCACGACGCGGAGGACCTCGAGTGCACGTGCGGCGAGCGGGCGGCCGGACAGGCCGCCGGCGCCGATCGACTCGACATCGGCGGCGTCCGCGAGCAGGCCCGTGCGGCCGATCGTCGTGTTCGTCGCGATGAGGCCGGCGAGCCCGAGATCGCGCGCGAGCCGCGCGATGGCCTCGACCTGGTCGTCGCCCATGTCGGGCGCGATCTTCACGAGCAGCGGGACGGCGCCCGCCGCCGCGGCGACGGCCTCGAGCAGCGGGCGCAGCGCGTCGAGCTCCTGGAGCCCGCGGAGTCCCGGCGTGTTCGGCGAGGAGACGTTGACGACGAGGTAGTCGGCGAGCGGTGCGAGCAGCCGCGTCGTGACGAGGTAGTCGGCGACCGCGTCCTCGA
>CAKUJB010000149.1 GCA_934661165.1 uncultured Microbacteriaceae bacterium
CGCGGCGGGAGCGCCGGGGGTCGCCGCAGCGCCCGCGGGGGCGCCGGGCACCGGCTGCTGGAGCCCGCCGAGGCCGGTCGCGCCGGCGGCGATGCCCATGCCGAGGATCCCGCCCGCGCCGGCGTTCTCGCCCGCGCCCTCGAACCCGGCGGCTACGGAGGCCTGCAGGTTCGAGTTGCCGCGGGCACCGAGGAGCGCGTCGGCGCGCTGCACCGTCTTGAGCAGCTCGCGCGTCGACTCGTCGTACTCGATCGAGATGATCGCCGTCGAGATGATCTGCAGGCCGCGCTGCGTGAGCCACTGGTAGCCCTGCTCGACCGCGGCCGACAGGCTCTGGGCGAAGCCGAGCGAGTCCTGCTGGATCTTCGTGATCCGGTTGCCCTTCGCCGGGTCGTTCGTGTACATGCTCAGCGCCGGGGCGAGCGAGCTCACGACCTCGTTGAACAGCTGGGCGGCCGCATCGTTGTCGATGTCGGTGAAGTCGAAGACAACACCTGGCCGGAGGTAGGAGGCCGGCACGAAGTTCTTGATGAACAGGATCGGGTCGAGGATCTTGAGCGTGTAGGTGCCGCGCGTGACCGCGCCGACCTGCGCGTTGAGGTACGCGTCGTCCCAGTAGATCTCGGACTGCGTGCCGAAGCGGTTGTTCGGCAGCTCCTTGAGGCTCACGAAGAACGCGTACTGCTGCGACTGCGGCCGACCGCCGAACTTGAATCGCTCCCACGACGTCTTGATGAGCGGGCTCACGATGCCGTCGCCGGCGAAGATCGACTGCGAGTCCTGCGCCTCCGAGTTCCACTCGTAGCCGCCCGGCTCGGCCGCGAAGCCCGTGATCGCGCCCTCCTGCATGAGGATGAGGCCGTAGCCCTCGGGGACGAGGATCTTCGACCCGTTCGAGATGATCGCCTCGGAGGCCTGCGTGTTCGACCCGCGGCCCGCGTTCGTCCCGCGCGGCACGGCGGCGAAGATCGCCGCGGTCGGCGGGAGCCCGTCGGGGACCGTGTAGAAGTCCTTCCACTGGTCGGCGAACATGCCGCCGATCGAGTCGAGCGCTGCCTTGATGAGCCCCATGGCGGTCTCCTGCTTCCTTCGGGTGCGGCCCCCTAGGCCGTCAGCGTACACGGGCGAATCGACGCGGGGCACCCCCGCCTCCGTACACTGACACCGTGCTGCCCGACGAAGAATACGACCCGAAGCGGGCGCTGCGCGCGGCGCGGCGGCGGCGACCGGATCCGCCGGTGTCCGAGGGCGCATTCGTCATCCGGGACGCCACCTCCGAGGACGTCCCGCACTGCCGTGCGATCTACAACCACTACGTCGAGAACTCGACGGTGACCTTCGACGAGGAGCCGCTGACGCTCGCCGAGATGCGCGCGAAGTTCGACAAGGGGCAGCGGGCCGGGCACCCGTGGCTCATCGCGGCCGCCCCGAGCGGCGAGGTCCTCGGCTACGCGTACGTGACGGCATATCGCGACCGGGCGGCCTACCGCTACACGGTCGAGGACGCGATCTACCTCGGCCCGGCGGCGACCGGCAAGGGGATCGGCCGGGCGCTGCTCACCGAGCTCATCGCCCGGTCGAAGGCGGCGGGCCTCAAGGAGATCGTCGCCGTGATCGCCGACAAGGGAGCCGAGGGCTCGATCGCGCTGCACGAGCGGCTCGGCTTCAAGGAGATCGGACGAATGGGGCGGGTCGGCTACAAGTTCGACCGCTGGCTCGGCACCGTCTTCCTCCAGAAGTCGCTGCGGCGCTGAGCCTGCCGCGAGGGCGCCCGGCGACGTCTGGACCCGGCGATAGGGTGACGGCATGGCGGACCGCGACGACCTCCACGACCTCACCGCGATCGAGCAGCGCGAGGCGCTGCGCCAGGGCGAGCTGACCTCGGTCGAGCTCGTCGAGCACTATCTGCGGCGGATCCAGACGCACGGCGGCGCGGTCGGCGCCTTCGTCGAGGTGACGGCCGAGCGCGCACTCGACGCGGCCGCGGCGATCGACCGGGCGGGGGAGCCGACGGATGCCGCGCGACCCATCCTGGGGCTGCCGTTCGCCGACAAGGACCTCACGGCGCGCGCCGGCGTGCCGACGCGCTACGGCTCGCGACTCATGGTCGACAACGTGCCGGAGGCCTCCGACCCCATCGCCGACGCGCTCGACGCGGCGGGCGGCGTCTCGCTCGGCAAGACGGCGACGCCCGAGTTCGGGACGCCCGCGTACACCGAGCCGCTCGCGGGCGTGCCCGCGCGCACACCGTGGGATCTGACTCGCGGCGCGGGAGGCTCCTCCGGGGGTGCCGCAGCGGCCGTCGCCGCCGGGCTGCTGCCCTTCGCGCCCGGCTCCGACGGCGGGGGCTCGATCCGCATTCCTGCCGCCGCGTGCGGGCTCG
>CAKUJB010000150.1 GCA_934661165.1 uncultured Microbacteriaceae bacterium
CCTTTAGGGTGCGAGTGCATGGCGGCTGTCGAGCCGCAGGTCACCACCGATGAGGAGCCCGACATGAGCGATCAGCGCGAAGAGGCCGGCGAGTCCCAGGACGCCCTGCGTCACGAGGAGGACCGCAAGCACCACCCGTACGAGGCGGAGCACGACCACGGCCCGGAGGTCACGGCAAGGACGAGTGCGAGCACCCCCACCACGATCACCACCACGAGGGCTGAGCCCGCGGAGGCTCCCGCAGATCTGCCGTGACGCCTTATCGGTTCGCGAGTCTCACCTCGGCCGTGGCCGATCGGGAGTCGCCGCTGCGGCAGTACCTCGACCGTGCCTTCCCGCACACCCGCGCGCTCCAGACGGACTACCGGACGCGGTGTGGGCCGCTCCTCGTGCCCGGAGGGACGTCGGATCCGGCGACGATCGGTACGGCGTTCGACGTGATGCTGCGGTTCGCGCTCGACCCGTCACACGAGCCGGTGCTCGCGACCCTCGCGTTCGGCGGGCATCCGCAGGAGCTCGCCGTCGTCACCGAGGTCGGACGGGTTGCGCGCGCGGCAGCCGCGGGTGACGACCTCGTCGGGTTGGCGCGTGCCTCGTGGGCCCTCGCATTGTGCGTTGCGGTGTATCGACAAGGATTGCAGCCTGATTCGGCAGTGACCGCGCTGCTGGAACGCGGCCAATTCACCGCGCCGATCCTCCTGTCCCTCGCCTCGCGGGACGCGATCCGGCAGCTGCACGAGCTGCATGCCGTCGCCCAGAGCCACTTGATCCCGGCGATCCGACCGGTCGGGCGGCTCGAGCTCGGGCCCACCTTCGAGGCCTCCGCGCTCTGCCCCGCCGACGCCGACCTCATTGCCGACGGCACCCTCATCGACCTCAAGACCCGCCTCGGCGTCGTCCCCGCCGGCTCGACGGCACGCCGCGACCGGCTCAAGGTCACCGACATCTACCAGGTGCTCGCCTACACGCTCTTCGATCGTTCCGACGCCCATCGCATCGACGCGCTCGGCATCTACTCCGCCCGCTACGGACTCCTCGTCACCTGGCCCCTCGCCGACATGCTCGCGACCCTCGCCGGGCAGCCGGTCGACCTCCAAGCCGCCCGCGAGCATGTCTGGCGGCTGCTGGGCGGATGAGCATCGCGATGTAGATGCAGTGCGTGGGATGCGTTGTGTCCCGACCGTCGCACGGTGCGTCACCGGCGTGCCTGGGGCGAGGCCCGATACGTCGTGGGTGCCGTCACCACCGCGCCTCTGAGCTACGCGGCCGCTGTCGCCTCGGGTCGGGGGTCGCTGCGCGAAGGGAAGAGCCGGGCGCAGGCGAGCGCGACGAGCGCCGCCCCGACGGCCGCGGCGAGCCCGGCGGGCAGGCTCATCCGCGGGTCGCGGTCGGCGATGAGCAGCACCGCGAAGCCGCCCATGGCGTTGATCCCGCCGTGGATCACGGCCGGCGCGAGCACCGAGCCGGACCAGGCGCGGGCGCGCGCGAGGATGAATGACAGCGGCACCGTCCACACGCACATGAGCGCGATGCCCTGGAGCCGGTACTCCCCATAGTTGAAGCCGAGGACGATGAGCGGCGCGTGCCACAGGCCCCACAGCACGCCGACGAGGATGCTCGAGCGCGTCTCGCCGAGCGGCGCGAGCAGGTCCGTCAGCACCCCGCGCCAGCCGTACTCCTCCCCGAAGGCGAACAGGCCGTTGACCGTGAAGCCCGCGACGAGCCCCGCGAGCAGCATGAGTCCGTAGAGGACCGGGGCCGGCGGTACCGAGGCCGGTGGTGGAGCGTCCGGAAGGGCCCGCGCGAGGTTCGCGGTGACGTCGGTCGAGGAGGTGGCCAGCTGCCCGACCCCCGGGATCGCGCCGAGCGCGACCACCGTGAGGAGCCCCACGATGCCGAGGAGGAGGATCGTGGCGGCTGACACCACGACGAGACGCGCCGGGCGGGGGCTGCGGATGCGCGCCACGAGTGCTCGCCCCGGCGCGCGGCCGGCGAGACGGTCCGTCACCAGCGCCGCCACCAGCGGCAACGGCATGTAGACCGCCCCGACGACCAGCTGCGCGACGATCGCCACCTGCCCGGTGCCGAAGTTCGTGCCCGCCAGCGCCAGGACCGCGGACAAGAGGATCGCGCCGCCGAAGGCGATCGCGTAGAAGACGCCGACGAGCGCCCACGGCACACGGCCGGAGTCTGACGTGCTCATGCAGCCAGTGTGCGATCCCACCAGGGCGCCGCACGTGTCGGGGCGCCCCGGGCACGATCTGCGCAGACAGAACAGCCCGGCGCCTGCCCGCGAAGGGCTGCGCCGGGCCGTCCTGACCGTCATGTCGGTCCGAGACGAGGTCAGGAGCCGGAGCCGAC
>CAKUJB010000151.1 GCA_934661165.1 uncultured Microbacteriaceae bacterium
GGCCTTGCCGGACTGGTTGAAGGTGTCCATCTGCGGCGTGATGTTCGTGAAGTAGAACGAGTCGCTGTTGGCCCGCTTGGCCTGCGCCGCGGTGCCCCACAACAGGTCTGCGCGCCGCGCGAGGTGGCCGCGGTCGAGGCGGTTGGCGGCGTAGACGTCGTCGAGCACCTGCACCTCGCGCGGGATCCGCGGGTCGGCGCGGAACCGCAGCCCCGAGCGCGGCAGGTCCTGCAGCGTCTCCGCGTCGATCGTCCACGCGACCTGCCGGGCCAGCCGCCGGGTCGCGGAGAGCATGACGGAGAAGTGCTGATACGGCAGCCACGGACCCCCGTCGAGGAGCACCGCGTCGTCGTGCGAGCTCGTCGGCGCGGGCAGGTCGAGGCCGAGGAAGGCGGCGTCGTAGCCGGCGCCGGTGGGAGCCGCCGCCCGCGCCGTCGCGACAGCGCCGGGCCCGGGTTCTGGCTCAGGCTCGCGCAGGAACTCCCGGATCTGTCCGAGCACCACCTCGGGCACCTCCTCGGGAAGGTAGTGCCCGCAGTCGAGGGCCTCACCGCTCACGTCGTCGGAGACGGCGCGCCACAGGGCCAGCGGGTCGAAGAGCCGCTCGATGACGCCGTGCCTCCCCCACAGCACCCGCAGCGGGACCGCGATCCGATGTCCGGCCGCGCGGTCGGCCCGGTCGTGCTCGAGGTCGATCGACGCCGAGGCGCGGTAGTCCTCGCAGACCCCGTGCGCGGCATCGGGCCCGGTCAGCGCCTCGACATACGCCTCGAGGACCTCGGGCGGGAACGGCGCGAGGCCGGCGGGGCGGTTGCCCATGAGCCGCTCGACGTAGGCCCGCGGGTCGCCGGCGATGAGTCGCTCTGGCAGCGGCTCGGGCTGGATGAGCGCGAACCAGTGCCAGTAGGCCGTCGCGAAGTCCCGCGTCGTGCCCTCGTACATGTCGAGCGTCGGCGCCATGTCCATGAGGATCGCGGCGCTCACGGACTCGGGATGGTCGGCGACGAGCCGCGCGGCGACCCGAGCCCCGCGGTCGTGGGCGGCGACGGCGAACCGTTCGTGACCGAAGTGCTGCATCACCTCGATCGCGTCGCGGGCCATCGTCCGCTTGGAGTAGGCCGCGTGGTCGCCTCCGCCGGTCGGCCGGGAGGAGGCGCCGTAGCCGCGCAGGTCCATCGCGACGACGTGGAAGTCCTGCGCGAGCTCGTCGGCGAGCTTGTGCCAGATGAGGTGCGTCTCCGGGTGGCCGTGCAGGAGGAGCAGCGGCGGGCCCTGGCCACCGGCGCGGCCGGCGATCCGCACCCCATCGAGGTCGATCGCGAATTCCTCGTACTCCGTGAACATTTCGTCTCCTCCCCGGACGACAGCCGGTGCCTGAGACCGTATCGGTCGAGGCACCGGCCTCCCTGCCCCCGGGGCGCTCGGAGGCGTCGGTCAGACCGCGCGCATCTCGCGGACGAGGGTCCCGGCGAAGAGCCAGCCGTACGTCAGCGTGATGCCCGCCATCCCCAGCCCGACGAGGCCGCGGACGAGGCCGGCGTCGACCCCGATGACGATCGCGGCGATCCCGGCGAGGGCGACGACCGTGCCGACCGCCGTCATCACGAGGTGGATGCCGCCGCCGAACGCGCGGTGGATGAGGATGAAGTGGAGCGCGACGACGAAGGCGATGCCCGGCATGACGAGGTCCGGGTTGGTCCGGCCCAGCGTCGCCACGACGAGCACGAAGCCGACGACCTCCGCGAGGCACGCGATGACGAACCCGCGGCTACGCATGAGGGCCGGTCCGCGCGCCCCGACGGGGTCGACCGCCGGAGCCGGCGCCTCCCTCGCGTCGGTGCGCATCCACCGCATGAGGAGTGCCCAGGCGATGACGAGCCCACCGGCAAGGAGCATCGCGGCGACCCCGAGGAGCCCGAGAGCGCCACCGACCAGCGCATTGGCGGCCCACGCGAAGGAGACGATCCCCATGAAGAGGATCCCGGGCAGACGCCCGTCACGCGGTGCACGCATCGTCGCCACCTGAGAGGCCGAGGCTGAGGTCGAAGAGTCGGTCAGGGCTGCGGGGCTGGTCGTCGTCGTCATGAGAAGACCGTACGAAGACCCAGGCCAGGGCACCCCCGACGCCGATCACGACCCCGCCATGACATCCGTCATGCGTGCCCGGTCCTCGAAGCGCGTGCTCCGACGAGAGCGCTCTCACGTGCCGCGACCGAGCCGTGACCTGAGATCCGCTCCGGCCGAGGCCGCCTCGCGTCGATAGGTCCGCATCACAATCCGTCAACGGTGCTTGTCTGCGCAGCTCAGAGGGGGGATGCTGACGCATCAGCGCGGCCAGCGAG
>CAKUJB010000152.1 GCA_934661165.1 uncultured Microbacteriaceae bacterium
ACGTGCTGCGCCGCCAGGTCGACCGGCTCAAGATGGAGGAGCTGCACCTGGAGCGCGAGACCGACGACGCCTCGCGCGAGCGCCTCGAGCGCCTGCGCAAGGACCTCGCGGACCGTCAGGAGGAGCTCGCCGGGCTCACCGCCCGCTGGGAGGCCGAGAAGGCCGGGCTCAACCGGGTCGGTGACCTCAAGGCCCGCCTCGACGAATTGCGCAGTCACGCCGAGCGACTCCAGCGCGACGGCGACTTCGCCGAGGCCTCGCGGCTGCTCTACGGCGAGATCCCCGCGCTGGAGAAGGACATCGACCAGGCGTCGGCGAGCGAGGCCTCGATGGCGGAGCGCGACGACCTCATGGTCAAGGATGAGGTGGGCGCCGACGACATCGCCGACGTCATCAGCTCCTGGACCGGCATCCCCGCCGGGCGCCTGCTCGAGGGCGAGACCGAGAAGCTCCTGCACATGGAGGACTGGCTCGGCAAGCGGCTCATCGGGCAGGGCGACGCCGTGCGCGCCGTCTCGGATGCGGGGCGCCGCAGCCGGGCCGGCATCGCCGATCCGGATCGGCCGACCGGCTCCTTCCTCTTCCTCGGCCCGACGGGTGTCGGCAAGACCGAGCTCGCGAAGTCGCTCGCGGACTTCCTCTTCGACGACGAGCGCGCGATGGTGCGGATCGACATGAGCGAGTACTCCGAGCGGCACGCGGTGGCCCGGCTCATCGGCGCACCGCCCGGGTATGTCGGCTACGACGAGGGCGGTCAGCTCACCGAGGCCGTGCGGCGTCGGCCCTACTCGGTCGTGTTGCTCGACGAGGTCGAGAAGGCGCACCCGGAGACCTTCGACATCCTCCTGCAGGTGCTCGACGACGGTCGGCTCACCGACGGTCAAGGGCGCACGGTCGACTTCCGCAACGTCATCCTCGTGATGACCTCCAACCTCGGCAGCCAGTACCTCATCGACCCCTCGATGACGCCCGAGGGCAAGCACGAGGCCGTCCTGGCGGCGGTGCGCACGGCCTTCAAGCCGGAGTTCCTCAACCGCCTCGACGAGACGGTGATCTTCGAGCCGCTGTCGCAGGCGGAGCTGAGCCGCATCGTCGACCTGCAGGTGGAGGCGCTGAGCCGCCGCCTGAAGGACCGGCGGATCACCCTCACCGTGACCGACGCGGCGCGGGACTGGCTGGCCCGGACCGGCTACGACCCGGCCTACGGGGCGCGGCCGCTGCGTCGGCTCGTCCAGCGCGAGATCGGCGACCGGCTGGCGACCGCGCTGCTCTCGGGGCGGGTGCGCGACGGGCAGACCGCGACGGCCTACCTGGACGCCGCCGGCACGGGGCTCACGCTGGAGCGGCCGGAGCACGAGGGTCCGGTGACCGAGGTGACGTTCACCTCCGTCGTCGATCCGGACGGCGATGAGACGGTCGTGGTTCACGATGCGGACATCCTGGAGGAGCCTCGGGAGATCACCGACAGCGAATGACGATGCGGCGCGGGGACACTCGGAACGGGTGTCCCCGCGCTGTCCGTTCGTCCACAGGGGTCGGGTAACGAGGGCGCCGAACCGGCGATGTCCACAGGGCAGCCGCGGCGCCGGACCGATCCTTCCTAGGGTCGAGGGACGTCGCTTCGCCGGCCCGTCACCGCCCCTTTTGAACCTGCCCTGAGGTCGTCATGTCACCCCTGCCCTTGCGCTCGTCTGTCCGCTCGTCCGTCGTCCGTCGCGCCGTCACCGCCGTCGCCGGTCTCGCCCTTGCGGTGGTTCCTGTCAGCACGGCCACGGCGGCACCGCTCGCTGCGGCGGCCAAGCCGACGCCGATCCCGACGACGTGTCGCGCGGCGATGACACTCGTGCGCCCGGACACGACCCTGCAGCTCGGCGTGGTCCAGGGTCGTAAGGGCACGCTCTACAGCACGAACAGCAAGCTCGGCTACCTCCCGAAGACGATCGCTTACGTCGGGACGACGTCGAACCGGGGGATCTCGATCGACCGCTTCTTCGCGATCGACCCCCAGGGCCGGATGCACCGGATCCTCGTGACCGAGCGGCCGGTCGCCGGGGCGAAGGACGGCGCGCACACCGTGACCCTCACCGACACGGTCATCGGGAGCGGGTGGGGCGAGGTGCGGCTCATCGTCTCCAGCGGCCCCTACGTCTACGGGATCACGACCGGCGGGGGCCTGCGGCGGTACGCGGTGACGCCGAGCTACGGCCTCAAGGGAGCCGGCACGATCGCCACCTCGGGCTGGGGCTCCGTCACCTCGCTCGCCTACGGCGGCTGGTGGAACCTCGGCTCGGGGCGCTCGGCCGAGGACCTCGTCGCGCTGACGA
>CAKUJB010000153.1 GCA_934661165.1 uncultured Microbacteriaceae bacterium
GCACGCTCATCGTCGTCTCGCACGACCGCTACCTGCTCGAACGCGTCACCGACCAGCAGTACGCGATCCTCGACGGGCGGCTGCGGCACGTGCCCGGCGGCGTCGACGAATACCTGCGGCTGCGCCAGGCGCAGGAGAGCGGACCCGCCGCGCCGGCCCTCGCGTCGAGTGCGGTCACGGGCGCATCCGGCTCCGGTGCCGCGGGCGCGTCCGGCCCCGAGCGGCGCGCGGCGCAGAAGGAGATCGGCGCCATCGACCGCCGACTCACCAAGCTGACGCAGCAGATCGAGACGGTGCACCGGCGCATGGCCGAGCATGACCACACCGACTTCGCGGGCCTGAAGAAGCACACCGACGACCTGCGCGAGCTGGAGCAGGAGGTCGCGGAGCTCGAGGAGCGCTGGCTCGAGCTCTCCGAGCTCGTCGACTGAGCGCCACTGCTCGGCCGAGCGCCACTCCTCGTAAAGACCGGCGTCTCGGACGATCGCCGTGCCGGACGGCGGCCACGCCGGCCCACGCACGCGTCGACGCAGGCTCCCGGGATTCATCTCACGGAGCGCGAGAGCGAGGTCCTGGCCCATCTCGCCCAGGGTCTGAGCAACGGCGAGATCGCCGCAGAGTTCGTCATCAGCACGAAGACCGTGAGCGTGCACGTGTCGAGGATCCTCGCCAAGCTCGGCGCGCGCAGTCGGGGTGAGGCGGTCGCCATCGCCCGCGACCGCGGCCTGCTGCCCTGAGCTGCAGGCCGTCTCAGCGTCGACGGCTCCGCGGCGTCGTCGCAGCTCAGCGAAGGTGTCGCGGCAGCGTGCGACTACGAGCGGCCCTGCTCGAAGGAGGCGAGAAGACCCCGGAGCAGGTCGGTGAGATGGGCCTGCTCTTGCGCAGGGACGTCGGCCAGGAGTTCGTGTTCGCGGGCGAGCAGGTCGCCCATCGCGGCATCGACGATGTCGGCGCCGGCGGAGGTCAGGCGCACCTTGATGCCGCGGCGGTCGTCGGCGTCGCGATGCCGTTCGACGAAGCCGCGCCGCTCGAGCCGGTCGATCCGGTTCGTCATCGTGCCGCTCGTCGACAGGGTCTGCTGGACGAGGGCGCCGGGGGAGAGCTCGTAGGGCCGGCCGTGGCGCCGCAGCGCGGACATCACGTCGAACTCCCACGCGTCGAGGTGGTGGGCGGCGAACGCCTCCTTACGCGCGAGGTCGAGATGGCGCGCGAGCCTCGAGATCCGGGAGAGGACGTGGAGCGGGGCGACCGGCAGCTCGGGGACCTCGCGCTCCCAGGCCGCGACGATCCGGTCGACCTCGTCCGTCGCCGACGCAGCGTGCGACCCGGTGCCCGGGCCGACCGGGGTGCCGGCGGGGCGAGGGGGCGGAGGGCTGGTCATCTCGGCATTCTACTCCCGTCAAGAAGCTTGACATCGAGATACAGGGCGGCCACGGTGGAGGTGTCTTGATGTCGAGATAGTTCTGGAGGTCCGATGGCCTGGGATCCGAGTCAGTACGCCCGCTTCGGGGAGGACCGGCCGGGGCCGTTCGTCGATCTCCTCGCGCGGATCCGCCCCGTGCGCGAGCCGCGGCTCGTCGTCGATATGGGCTGCGGCGACGGCCCGGCGACCCTCACCCTCGCGGACCGCTGGCCGAACGCCCGCATCGTCGGCATCGACTCCTCCCCGGACATGCTGGCGCGGGCCCGTGAGCTCGACGTCGACGGTCGGGTCGAGTGGCGCGAGGGCAGCGCCCAGGACTGGGATCCCGCCGATCTCGGTGCGCCGGTCGACGTCCTCGTCTCCAATGCGGCGCTCCAGTGGGTGCCGACGCACCGCGAGCTGCTCCCGCAGTGGGCCGACGCGCTCGCGCCCGACGGGTGGCTCGCCCTCCAGGTCGGACGCAATATCGCCGCCCCGTCGCACGTGCTCATGAGGGAGGTCGCACAGCGCCACCCGAGATCGGCGGAGTTGATGCCTGCCCTTGAGCTCTCCCGCGCGGCGGCCTCGGCCGTCGAGTACCTCGAGATCCTCGCGGGTGCGGGTCTGTGCGCCGACGCCTGGACGACGACCTACGTCCACGTCCTCGTCCTGGCCGCCGCAGCCGAGAGTGAGGCGCATCCGGTCCTGTCGTGGGTTCGGGGCACCACCCTGCGTCCGATCCTCGACATCCTCGGCGAGGCCGATGCGCGCGGGTTCCTCGCGGAGTACGAGAGCGAGCTGCGCTCGGCCTACCCCACACATGACTTTGGGG
>CAKUJB010000154.1 GCA_934661165.1 uncultured Microbacteriaceae bacterium
CGGGGTCGGCGCCGAGGTAGCGGACGACCTCGGCCGTCGCGGTGAACGTCCACGTCGGCACGAGCACCTCGTCGCCGGGGGCGATGCCCAGGGCCTCGAGCGCGAGGTGGAGGCCGGCGGTCGCGGAGTTGACGGCGACGGAGTGGAGCGGCCCGTCCCACACCGGCGCCGCGGCGGTCTCGGTCGGCGCGCCGGCGGTCGATCCCGCAGCACCCTGCGACGCGGAGGCGAAGCCGGTGCGCAG
The DNA here is from genome assembly GCA_934661165.1 of uncultured Microbacteriaceae bacterium. Taxonomy (GTDB): domain Bacteria; phylum Actinomycetota; class Actinomycetes; order Actinomycetales; family Microbacteriaceae; genus 73-13. The sequence continues at coordinate 245 of CAKUJB010000154.1, forward strand.
GGCGTCGGCGAACTCGGATTCGAAGGCCGCGGCGTCCGGTCCGGTGGTGAGCCACCCGCTGCGCATCGCCTGGACGACGGCCGCGATCTCCTCCTCCCCGATGTCGGGAGGTGCGAACGGCACGACATCGCGGGGCTTTTCGGACACCCGGTTAGGATAGGCACATCCGGCGAACAGTAGAGGTGAGGCGCGTGCGGCTGGGCCTGCTCACCCAGTGGTTCGACCCCGAGCCCGGCCCGGCGGCCCTCCCCGGAGTGTTGGCCCGCGGACTGGCCCGCCGAGGCCACGACGTCACCGTCCTCACCGGCTTCCCGAACTACCCGCAGGGCCACCTGACGCACGGCTATTCGATGGCCGGCCTGAGCCCGCGCCGACCGCGCCTCGTCGAGGAGAGCGACGGCGTCACCGTCGTGCGCGTGCCGCTCTACCCAAGTCACGACGCCTCCTTCGCGCGGCGCGCCCTCAACTACGCCTCCTTCGGGGCCTCGGCCGCGCTCGCGGGGGGCCCGGGGCTGCGGGGGCTCGACGCGCTGTGGGTCAACTACTCCCCCATCACCGTCGCGGCGCCGATGTGGCGCGCGCGCTATGCCGGGGGCGTGCCGCTCGTCGTCCACGTCGCCGACCTGTGGCCCGACACCGTGTGGGCCGGGGGCTTCGCGCCGGAGCAGCGGTCCGGCGCCGCGGGTCGCAGTGGCCGGCTGCTGAGCCGGGCGGTCCGGGGCGGGCTCGACGCGTGGTGCGCGGCGATGTACGCCTCGGCGCACACGGTCACCTACATCTCCCCGGGCGTCCGCGGCATCCTCGCGCAGCGGGGCGTGCCGCAGGAGAAGTTGCAGTTCGCGCCGATGTGGGCCGACGAGTCAACCTTCGCGCCGGCCACGCCGCAGCTCGAGGAGCAGGCGCGGCAGTGGTGGCGGGCCCAGGGCGTCGGCGACGACGAGGTGCTCGTCCTCTACGCGGGGGCGATCGGGCACGCGCAGGGGCTGGAGACGCTCGTCCGGGCGGCCACCGCGGTGCACGATCGACCGCTGCGGGTCCTCGTCGCCGGGTCGGGGACGGCGCTGGCGCAGCTGCAGGAGCTCGCCGCGGCGACGCAGGACGGCGCTCGTGAGCGCGTCACCTTCGTCGGGCGGGTCGAGCAGTCGCAGATGCCGGTGCTCATGGCCGCCGCCGACGCCTGCTACGTCGGGCTGAGCCCCGATCGGCTCTCAGCGGTGACGATGCCGAGCAAGACGCAGGCGACGATGGCCGCGGGTCGGCCGCTCGTCGTCTGTGCCGACGGCGACGTCGCCGCGATCGTCGACGAGGCCGGCGCGGGCTGGAGCACCGGCTCGGGCGACGTCGCCGGGCTGACCCGGATCCTGCGCGCCGTGTGTGATTCTGGACGGCAGGAGCGCGAGCGACGGGGCCGCCTCGGGCGGGCCGCCTACGAGGCGACCTTCAGCGTCGAGCGCGCGGTCGATCGGGCCGAGCGACATCTCGTGCAGGCCGCGGCCTCGCGGCGGCGATGAGCGGGCGGCGATGAGCGGGCGGCGATGAACGGGCGGCGATGAGCGGGCGGCGATGAACGGGCGGCGATGAACGGGCGGCGATGAGCGGGCGGCGATGAACGGACGGCGATGAGCGGGCGAGCGAGCGGCGGGGCGAGGACAGGACAGAGGACACGGTGACGACGCAGCACGACACAGGGGCACCCACGGGGACGGATGTCGATCCGGGCGATCGCAGCGACGCCGGGCACGGACTACAGGGCAAGGTCGTGGCGATCACCGGGGGCACGGGCTCCTTCGGCTCGACGATGGCCGCCTACCTCCTGCGCACCGGCGTCGGCGCGGTGCACGTGCTGTCGCGCGACGAGGCCAAGCAGCACGACATGCGGGTCGCCTTCGACGACCCCCGCCTGCGCTTCTTCATCGGCGACGTCCGGGACCGCGAGAGCATCGATGCCGCCTTCGCCGGGGTCGACCACGTCTTCCACG
>CAKUJB010000155.1 GCA_934661165.1 uncultured Microbacteriaceae bacterium
CCGTCGAGAAGCTCGGCATCCCCGTCATCGACAACTGGTGGCAGACCGAGACCGGCTGGCCCATCGCGACGAACCCGGTCGGCATCGAGGAGATGACCGTCAAGCCGGGCTCGCCGACGGTGCCGACGCCGGGCTACGACGTGCGGATCCTCGACGACCGCGGCGAGGAGGTGCCGGCCGGCACCGAGGGCGCGATCTGCCTCAAGCTGCCGATGCCGCCCGGCACCCTGCCGACGCTGTGGGGCGACGACGACCGGTACGTCAGCTCCTACCTGTCCGCCTACGAGGGCTACTACCTCACCGGCGACGGCGGCTACATCGACTCCGACGGCTACGTGTACGTCATGGGCCGCACCGACGACGTCCTCAACGTCGCCGGCCACCGCCTCTCGACCGGCTCGATCGAGGCCGCGCTGGCCGGGCACCCCAAGATCGCCGAGTGCGCGGTCATCGGGGTCGCCGACCAGCTGAAGGGCCAGATCGCGCGGGCCCTCGTCGTCCTCAAGTCCGGCATCGATCTCGACGAGGCGGGGGAGGCTCAGCTGAAGAAGGAGCTCGTCCAGCGCGTCCGTGACGAGGTCGGCGCCGTCGCCGCGTTGCGTGTCGTGGACGTCGTCAACGCCCTGCCCAAGACCCGCTCGGGCAAGATCCTGCGCAAGACGATGCGCCAGATCGCAGACGGCCAGGAGGCGATGGTCCCCTCGACGATCGAGGACCCCAGCGTCCTGGAGGCCCTCGGCCCGATCCTGCGCGGGGCCTAGCCTGCGTCGACGCGTGCGCCGTGAGGTCGATCATCCGTCGACCTCACGGCGTCCTCGATGAGTCGGCCGAGCATCTGGTCAGGCGTGAGGCCGCAGGCTTCGGCCACGTCGGCGAGTCGGGCATGCTACTCGTCCGGGATCTCCACCGTCTTGCTGTCACGTGCCGGCGAGTTCAGGGGTCGAGCTTCCCTCTGATCCGCGCGAAGAGGGTTCGCCATTCGCGCGGGTCTTCGTGCGCTGCTGGCCCGGCGTGTACTCCACGAATCCACAGCAATAAATTGCTGATGACCATGAAAAGACAAGCAGATCGGCAGTCTGCAACGGATTCCTTGGTTCCAGGGCTTGTCAGGCGCCTGATCGGCACGCCATGATGGGCGCACGCCCGGGGTGATCGCACCGATCGTGTGATCCTCCGTGACCCCGCCCAGCAGAAGGAGCCACATGTCCACCCCCACCGACCTCAGCCGGGATCTCGACGGCGCGACCACCGACGCGCGCCGCAGTGACGTCGTCGTCATCGGCGCCGGCGTGACGGGGCTGGTCGCTGCGACGCAGCTGCGTCGCGCGGGCCACAGCGTCACGGTCCTGGAGGCGCGTGACCGCGTCGGCGGGCGCACGTGGACCCGCGTCATCGACGGCGCGATGCTCGAGATCGGCGGGCAGTGGATCTCCCCGGATCAGACCGAGCTCACCGCGCTCGTCGAGGAGCTCGGGCTCGAGACGTTCTCGCGCTACCGCGAGGGCGACAACATCTACGTGCCGCTCGGTGGGCAGGCGACCCGCTTCGGCGGCGAGGACTTCCCGGTGTCCGAGTCGACGGTCGCGGAGATGAACCGTCTCGTGGCGCAGCTCGACGAGCTCGCCGCGAGCATCGACCCCGACCGCGCGTGGGCGCACCCGCAGGCCGCGGAGCTCGACGCGATCTCGTTCGAGAACTGGCTCAAGGCGCGCAGCGACGACGAGGAGGCCCGCCGCAACATCGCCTACTTCATCGGCGGCGGCATGCTCACCAAGCCGGTGCACGCCTTCTCCGCCCTCCAGGCCGGTCTCATGGCGGCCTCGGCCGGCTCGTTCAGCCACCTCGTCGACGAGGACTTCATCCTCGACAAGCGCGTCGTCGGCGGCATGCAGCGGGTCAGCGAGCGCCTCGCCGAGGAGCTGGAGGCCGACGGGGTCGAGATCCTCCTGTCGAGCCCGGTTCGCACACTGATGTGGGGGGACGAGGGGGTGCGCGTCGTCGCCGACGGACCCGACGGGCGCGTCACGGTCGCCGCGCGCCAGGCGCTCGTCGCCGTGCCGCCGAACCTGTACTCGCGCATCTCCTACGAGCCGCCGCTGCCGCGCCGCCAGCACCAGATGCACCAGCACCAGAGCTTCGGCCTGGTCATCAAGGTGCACGCGGTCTACCCGACGCCGTTCTGGCGCGAGGAGGGGCTGTCCGGCTCGTGCTTCGGCGCCG
>CAKUJB010000156.1 GCA_934661165.1 uncultured Microbacteriaceae bacterium
GGCGGTCGTGCGGCACGGCGATCGCCTTCTTCACGTGGACGAGCCCGTCGATGTCGTCCCAGTCGTCGCCGACGACCGGGAAGCGGCTGTGGCCGGTGCGGCGGGCGAGGTCGACGACGTCCTCGGCGCTCGCGGTCCGCTCGATCGAGACGCAGCGCACCCGCGGGGTCATCACGTCGGCGGCGATCCGGCCGCCGAAGTCCAGCGAGCGGGTGACTCGTCGCGCGACGTCCTCGTCGAGCGTGCCGATCAAGGCCGAGCGACGCACGATCGACTGAAGCTCCTGCGGGGTCCGGGCGGCCGACAGCTCCTCCTGCGGGGTGATGCCGAAGGACTCGAGCACGGCGTTGGCCGACCCGTTGAGCACGACGATGAGGGGCCGCAGGAGCAGGCTGAAGATCTGGACCGGGCGCGCGACGATCTTCGCCGTGCCCAGCGGCGCCGAGATGCCGAGGAACTGCGGCAGGAGCTCGCCGAAGACCATGGAGAAGAGGGTGGCGATGACGAGCGCGAGGAGGGCCGCGATCGCCTCGAGGCGATCGGCCGGCACGCCGAGTGCGCTGAGCCCGGGCTGGATGAGCACCCCGACCGAGGGCGTCGCGAGGTAGCCGAGCACGAGCGTCGTCAGCGTGATCCCGACCTGGGCCGCGGACAGCTGGGTCGAGAGCCGGCGCAGGGAGGACAGGACGGGCGCGGCCGCCTTGTCACCGTCGTCGACGGCGCGCTGGACGGTGCTTCGGTCGAGGGCGACGAGCGAGAACTCGGCGGCGACGAAGAGGGCCGTCCCCAGGGTCAGCAGCACTCCGGCGCCGGTCAATATCCACTCAGTCATCTCGCCCTCCATGGTACGGGCAAAGGGGCCGCTCAGGCGCGTGACATGTACCCTGGGGGCCAGCACGCCCGCGCGGCGTCAGGTGACCGGCGCGGGGGATCCATGCGGTCATCGACGACGATACGAAAGAGGCGCTTGAGCCGTGCCCGATCAGCCAGCCCAAACCGATCAGAGCATCGCGTTCGGACCCAATTCGTGGTTCGTCGATGAGCTGTACGAGCAGTATCAGGAGGACAAGAACTCCGTCGACCGCTCGTGGTGGGCGGTCTTCGAGAACTACACGCCCGGGCAGGGCTCCGAGGAATCCTCGGGGTCGTCGGCGTCGTCGTCGGTCTCGTCGTCGGCGGCGAGCAATGGCACCGGGCCGAGCGCGCCTGCCGATTCGAAGCCCGCCGCCTCGAAGCCCGCCGCCTCGAAGCCGGCCGACGCGAAGAGCGCGGACAGCACGACGGACAGCAAGACAGGGGCTCACAAGACCGAGACAACACAGGGCGCGTCAGGTGCTCCGGAGAAGGGACGCGCAGTGTCGGACGTCACGACCCACCCCAAGGCCGACCAGGGCGCCGAGAAGGGGGGTGCCGCGGTGAAGAACGCCAATGTGGGCGCCGAGTCCACCGCCTCGAACGCCGCGGCTCACGAGACGAGCCCGTCGGCCTCGACCGACTTCGCCCCCCAGCGCGAGCCGAAGTCGCGCCAGATGCCCAAGCCGCGTGACACCCCCGCGCTCAAGGCGTCGGCCTCGAACGACGAGGAGTCGATCCGCCCGCTCAAGGGCCCGGCCGCCCGGATCGTCGCGAACATGGACGCGAGCCTGAGCGTGCCGACCGCCACGAGCGTGCGCGCCGTCCCGGCCCAGGCCCTCATCGAGAACCGCATCGCGATCAACGACCACCTGCGCCGCAACCGAGGCGGCAAGGTGAGCTTCACGCACCTCATCGGCTACGCCCTCGTGCGCGCCCTCAAGGCGATGCCGGACATGAACAACGCCTTCGGGGAGAAGGACGGCAAGCCGGTCGTCATCCAGCCGGCGCACATCAACTTCGGGCTCGCGATCGACCTGCCCAAGCCCGACGGCACCCGCTCCCTCGTCGTCCCCTCGATCAAGTCCGCCGAGCGCCTCGACTTCTTCGGCTTCTGGAACGCCTACGAGGAGATCGTCCGCAAGGCCCGCGGCAACAAACTGACGATGGACGACTTCGTCGGCACGACGATCTCGCTGACGAACCCGGGCACGATCGGCACGGTCCACTCGGTACCGCGACTCATGAAGGGCCAGGGCGCGATCATCGGCGCCGGCGCGATGGAGTACCCGGCCGAGTGGCAGGGCGCGAGCGCCGAGACGATCGCCCGCTCGGGCATCAGCAAGACCCTCACCCT
>CAKUJB010000157.1 GCA_934661165.1 uncultured Microbacteriaceae bacterium
AACTCCTGAGAACGAGGTGTGATGAACGAGGCCCGGCGCGATCGCGCAGCGGGAACCGGTCAAGGATAGCCGAGGCCGCCCATGCCGCCCAAATGCTGCTTGGGGAGGGCGATCGCCGAGGAGATCTGTGCAGCTCGGAGGCGATCTGCCGGCGATCCGGCCCGGACAGTGATCCGGTCAGGGCGACCTTGTCGGTGCGCGGTGTGAGGATAGCCCCGTGAGCGATCGACCGCCGCCGACGCACCCCGAGGGCTCTCCGACGACATCCGAGGAGGCCGACTCGGCCCTCGACGCTGCCCGCTCGACGGCCCGGCCGGGTCCCACGCCGACAGCGCAGCCGACGCCTCCGTCGGCCGGTGTCCCGACGAGCGTCTCGACGAGCGCATCGACCACTGCACCGCTGGAGCAGCCGGCCCTGGAGGAGCTCGATCCGGTGGCGCTGCGTCGCTGGGCGTTTCGCGCCCGAGCCGCGCTGGCCCGTCATCGGGGCGGGATCGATGCGCTCAACGTCTTCCCGGTGCCCGACGGCGACACGGGCACGAACATGCTGGCGACGCTCACCGGTGCGCTGCGCGGGGCGTTCCCGGGCGGCGCGACGGCGGTCGACGCCACAGGCGACGCAGGCCCGCAGCCGGAAGGTGACGCGAGGGGCGGGCCGAGTCGACTCGAGGACGTGGCTCGCACCTCGGTGACGTCGGCCCGCGGCAACAGCGGGGCGATCCTCGGGGAGCTTCTGCGCGGGCTCTCTCAGGTCGCCGGAGGAGGGCGCTCCGGGATCGACGGACCGACCCTGGCCGCGGCGCTGCGGACCGCGAGCGAGCGGGCCTGGCAGGCCGTCGGGCGGCCCGTCGACGGCACGATGCTCTCCGTCGCACGCGCCGCCGCCGCAGCGGCCGATCAGGCGGCCCGAGGTGGGGGCCGACTCGTCGACGTCACCGCCGCCGCGGTCGAGGGAGCCCGAGCGGGGCTCGCCTCGACGCCCGAGCAGCTCCCGACCCTGCGGCGCGCAGGGGTCGTCGATGCCGGAGGAGCCGGGCTGCTCGTCGTCCTCACGGCGCTGCACGATGTGGTGACCGGCGGCCGGACCCGAGAGCACCTGCCCTCGGGGGCGCAGGGGGATCAGCTCGCCGCAGGTATCTCGGCCGACTCGTCAGGGTCCGGTGGCTCGGGAGAGTCAGGTGGCTCCGGCCCCGCGTGTGCGTCCGGGGTAGTGCCCGACGCGGGTGAGGTCGATCCTCCCGAGGGGATGGTCGAGGTGATGTACGTCGTGACCGGGGCCGACCCGGCGGCCCGCACCCGCCTCCGCGAGGAGCTCGACGCGCTCGGCGACAGCGTCGTCGTCGCCGGCGACCTCCACGGCGCGAGCGTGCACGTCCACACGACGCGGGCCGATGACGCCATCGCCTCCGGGCGCATCGCCGGAGAGGTGCGCGACGTGCGGATCGAACCGCTCGTGCCGGCCCTGACGAAGGATCCCCACGACACGCGGGCGGAGCCGCCCCAGCGAGCAGAGCAGCCGCCTCTGCTCGGCGAGCAACCCGTGCTGCTCGGGCATCGGCTGAGCGCCGATCTCGATGTTCCCCTTCCGGGCCTGGCGCTCGGCGGTCCTGATGACGACGCGAGCCGCCGAGCGAGATCCGGGGTGCTGATCCTCGTGACCGACCGGCCGGACGACCCGTCCGATGCCGACGCGCCGGAGTCCCTCGACGGCGACAAGCTGCCCTACGTCCTGCGGTGCGAGAGCCTGCCGGCCGCGCTGGCCGCCTTGGCGGTCTACGACACGTCCGAAGGGTCGGGCGCGCACGCACCCATCGACCGCACCGTGCGCGCCATGCGCGCGGCGGCCGAGTCCGTGACGACCGTGTCGCTGCCGCGGGACCGAGCCGCCGACCGCGAAGGGGAGGGCGAGCGCGCCGAGGCAGGTTCGCAGGTCGACGAGAGCGAACGCGACCTGTTCGCCCGACGGGTCGAGGCGGCGATCGAGGCCGGAGGGGAGCTCGTGACGATCGTCGCGGGCCCGGACGGCACCGCCGTGGCCACGGCCCTGGAGTCGGCCCTTGCCGCGGCATCGCCGGGCGGGGAGCTCGAGATCGCCCGGTTCACCGCCGCGGCACCGCTGCCCGACGCCCTCGTCGTCGTGGGGGTGGAGTGACATGACGACCCTGCTCACCCCGCTGTCCCGGCTCGTGGACTCGCGCAAGGCCAAG
>CAKUJB010000158.1 GCA_934661165.1 uncultured Microbacteriaceae bacterium
GACATCTCCTTCACCGAGGACGTCCCCGAGCGCTACCGCGCCTACGGCTGGGACGTCCGCGTCGTCGAGTGGCGCCGCCACCACGGCACGACGACCGACGACTACGTCGAAGACGTCGACGCGCTCCTCGCCGCGATCGAGGAGGGCAAGAAGGTCACCGACAAGCCGACCTTCATCATGGTCCGCACCGTCATCGCCTGGCCGTCGCCGACGAAGCAGGGCACGGGCAAGTCGCACGGCGCAGCCCTGGGCGACGACGAGATCAAGAGCATGAAGAAGCTCCTCGGCTTCGACCCCGAGCAGACCTTCGAGGTCGACACGGAGGTCATCGAGCACGTGCGCTCCACGCGCGCCGAGCGCTCCCGCACGGTCCGCGCCGAGTGGGACGAGAAGTTCGCGGCGTGGGAGAAGGCGAACCCGGAGCAGGCCGCCCTCCTCTTCCGCGTCCGCTCCCGGGCCCTGCCCGAGGGCTTCGACGACGCGCTGCCGACGTGGGAGGCCGACGCCAAGGGGGTCGCGACCCGCGCCGCCAGCGGCAAGATCCTCACCGCCCTCGCCGACGTCATGCCGGAGCTGTGGGGTGGCTCCGCCGACCTCGCCGAGTCGAACAACACGACGATGGCCGGGCAGCCCTCCTTCATCCCGACGAACCGCCAGACCGCGGAGTGGAAGGGCGGCCCCTACGGCCGCACGCTGCACTTCGGCGTCCGTGAGAACGCGATGGGCATGATCGTCAACGGGATCGCCCTCGAGGGCCTGACCCGGCCCTACGGCGGCACGTTCCTCGTCTTCTCCGACTACATGCGCCCGGCCGTGCGGCTCGGCGCGATCCAGGAGGTCGACGCCGTCTACGTGTGGACGCACGACTCCATCGGGCTCGGCGAGGACGGCCCGACGCATCAGCCGATCGAGCAGATCGCCTCGCTGCGCGCGATGCCCGGGCTCGACGTCGTCCGCCCCGCGGACGCCAACGAGACTGCCGCGGCGTGGAAGACGATCCTCTCCGGCCACGGTCGCCCCGCCGGTCTCGCGCTCTCGCGTCAGGCCCTGCCGGTCTTCGACCGCTCGACGATGGGCTCGGTCGACGGCGTCGCCAAGGGCGCCTACGTGCTCGTCGAGGGCTCGAAGCAGACCCCGGACGTCATCCTCGTCGCCACCGGCTCAGAGGTGTCCGTCGCCGTCGAGGCCGCTGCCACGCTCGAGTCGCAGGGTGTCGCCGCCCGGGTCGTCTCGATGCCGTGCGTCGAGTGGTTCGTCCACCAGGACGCGGCCTACAAGGAGCAGGTCCTGCCCCGCGGCGTGCGCGCCCGCGTGAGCATCGAGGCCGGCTCCCCCATGGGCTGGCGCGACATCGTCGGCGACGCCGGCGTCATCATCGGCATCGACCACTTCGGCGCGTCGGCGGACGGCAAGAAGCTGCTCACCGAGTTCGGCTTCACCCCCGAGCACGTCGTCGCGGCCGCCAAGGAGTCGATCGCGACCGTCAAGGACGGCACGGCCGTCCCCGGCGGCTCCGGCCCGAGCGCGGGCGGCGTCGGCTTCGAGGAAGGCAACTGACATGACGGCGAACGCGAACATCACCGCTCTGGCCGACGCCGGGGTGTCCATCTGGCTCGACGACCTGAGCCGCGCGATCCTCACCGACGGCACCCTCGAAGGCCTCGTGGCCGACAAGGGCGTCGTGGGGGTCACGACGAACCCGACGATCTTCGCCGCCGCGCTCGCCAAGGGCGACGCCTACGCCGAGCAGGTCGGGCAGCTGGCGAAGGACGGCGCCGACGTCGAGCGGGCGGTCTTCGAGATCACGACCGACGACGTCCGCGCGGCCTGCGACCTGCTCCGGCCGATCTTCGACCGCACCGACGGTGAGGACGGGCGGGTCTCGATCGAGGTCGACCCGCGCCTCGCGCGCGACACCAAGGCGACCGTCGAGATGGCCAAGCGCCTGTGGGCGACCGTCGACCGGCCGAACGTCATGATCAAGATCCCCGCGACGGTCGAGGGCCTGCCCGCGATCAGCGAGGTCATCGCCGACGGCATCAACGTCAACGTGACCTTGATCTTCAGCCTCGACCGCTACCGCGGGGTGATGAACGCCTACCTCACCGGCCTCGAGCAGGCCCGTGAGCACGGCAAGGAACTCTCGACGATCCACTCGGTCGCCTCGTTCTTCGTGAGCCGGGTCGACGCCGAGATCGACAAGCG
>CAKUJB010000159.1 GCA_934661165.1 uncultured Microbacteriaceae bacterium
GTCGCGGCCGTGGTCGCAACGGCGGTCGCCTGGGTGACGACGGCGAGCCCGAGATCCTCCCCGACGACGTGCTGCTGCCGATCGCCGGCATTCTCGACGTCCTCGACAACTACGCCTTCGTCCGCACGACCGGCTACCTCGCCGGCATCACCGACGTCTACGTCTCGCTCGGCCAGGTGAAGAAGTACGGGCTGCGCAAGGGCGACGCGGTCGTCGGCGCGATCCGGCAGCCGCGCGAGGGCGAGCAGCAGGGCCGCCAGAAGTACAACGCGCTCGTCAAGGTCGACTCCGTCAACGGGCTCAACGCCGAGGCGTCGATCGCGCGTGTCGAGTTCGACGCGCTCACCGCCGTCCGGCCGACCGCGGCACTCGCCGGCGACACGAAGCTCGGCCAGCGCGCCGTGCTGCTCGGCGCAACGGGCACGGGCAAGACCGAGCGGATCGCGGCGCTCGCCGCCGACGTCAGCGCGGCGAAGCCCGAGGCGCACCTCATCGTCATCCTCGTCGGCCCCCGCCCCGAGGAGGTCACTGACTTCCGTCGCGCGGTCAAGGGCGAGGTCGTCGTCTCCGGGCTCGAGCTCAGCGCGGAGGACCACGTCACGGTCGTCGAGCTCGCGGTCGAGCGCGCGAAGCGCCTCGTCGAGCTCGGCATCGACGTCGTCGTGCTCATCGACTCGATCACGCAGCTCGGCCGCGCCTACGCGACGCTCGCGCCCGGCGCCCGCGGCATCCTCGACGACCCGTCGATCGCGCTGCCCGCCAAGCGCCTCCTCGGCGCTGCTCGCGCGACCGAGGAGGGCGCCACGCTCACGATCGTCGCGACCGCCTCGGCGGAGACGCCGCTCGACCGACTCGTCGCCACCGAGCTCGCGTCGATCGCGAACCAGGCCGTCCAGCTCTGAGTCCGGCCGGCGCCGTGTTCGACAACGTCGCGCCGCTCGCCGAGGAGCATCGCCTCCTCGGCGAGCAGCTCGGCGATCCCGCGCTGCACAGCGACCCCGTCCGTGCGAAGCGGGTGAACCGGCGCTACGCGGAGCTCTCCCGGATCGTCGCGGCCCACGCGTCGTGGCGGCAGGCCGTCGACGATCTCGCGGCCGCGGAGGAGCTCGCGGATCTCGACCCCGAGCTCGCCGCGGAGGTCCCGGGCATGACGGCGCGCGTCGCCGAGCTCGCGGAGAAGCTCACCCGCCTGCTCATCCCGCGCGACCCGAACGACTCCCGCGACGTCATCCTGGAGATCAAGATGGGGGAGGGCGGCGAGGAGTCGGCGCTCTTCGCCGGCGATCTCCTCCGGATGTACCTGCGCTACGCGGAGTCGAAGGGGTGGCGGACCGAGGTCATCGAGCAGACCCCGACGGACCTCGGCGGCATCAAAGATGTCCAGCTCGCGATCAAGGGATCCTCGAGCGACCCCGCCGAGGGCGTCTGGGCCCACCTCAAGTTCGAGGGCGGCGTCCACCGGGTGCAGCGGGTGCCCGTCACCGAGACGCAGGGCCGTATCCACACCTCCGCCGCCGGCGTACTCGTCTTCCCCGAGGTCGACGCGCCCGAGGAGCTGTCGATCGACCCGAACGAGCTGCGCATCGACGTGTACCGATCCTCCGGCCCGGGCGGGCAGTCGGTGAACACGACCGATTCCGCGGTGCGCATCACGCACATTCCCACCGGCATCGTCGTGTCGATGCAGAACGAGAAATCGCAGCTGCAGAACCGTGAGGCCGGCATGCGCGTCCTCCGCGCCCGCCTCCTCGCCCGCCAGCAGGAGGAGGCCGAGGCCGAGTCGGCGCAGCTGCGCAAGTCGCAGATCCGCACGGTCGACCGCTCGGAGCGCATCCGCACGTACAACTTCCCCGAGAACCGCATCGCCGACCACCGCACCGGCTACAAGGCATACAACCTCGACCAGGTGATGGATGGAGCCCTGGGCCCGGTCATCCAGTCCTGCATCGAGGCCGACGAGGCTGACCGCCTCGCCAGCCTCTGACACCGCATTCCGACATGGCATCTCGCGTTCCGGCCCATGGACCGACACCGGCTGCGACCCACGGGATCTCGCATGTCGACTGCTGAGCACGGGATCAAGGCCGCGCTCGAGGCGGCGACGGCGCGGCTCGCGGCGGCGGGGGTCCCCACGCCCGCGGCGGACGCCGAGCTGCTGCTCGCGCACGTGCTCGGGCTCGGGCGCGGCGAGCTCGCC
>CAKUJB010000160.1 GCA_934661165.1 uncultured Microbacteriaceae bacterium
TCGTCCAGGGCGCGGGCCAGGGCCGCGAGGGCTCGGGACGCGCTCGACTTCACGGTGCCGGGGGAGATGCCGAGCGCGGCGGCGATCTGGGCCTCACTGAGGTCCGACCAGTAGCGCAGCGCGACGACCTCCCGTTGCCGGCGCGGGAGTCGGGCGACGTGCGCGGCGACGCGGCGTTGCTCCTCGTCGCGCAGGTAGGCGTCCTCGGGTGGGGGTGCGTCACGGGTCAGCAGTCGCGGTGAACGGAGCCGCTCCAGGGCCGCCCGTCGGAAGGTCGTCCGCGACCGGTTGAGCATGCTGACCCGCACGTAGCCCAGGGCCCGCGCCGGATCGGACAGCCGATGCCAGCGCGGTTGGAGCGCCGCGAACGCGTCCTGCACGAGGTCTTCGGCCGCGGCGAGGTCGCCCGTCAGCAGGTAGCCGAAGCGCACGAGCGACCGCCGTTCGCGCACGTAGAGCGACGCGACGTCATCCACGCGATCGCTCACCGCGGCGTCCGTGTCGCCTCTGCGAGCATCCGGAGTCGGGCCGGCGTCGCTCGCCTCGCCGGAGCCCACTCGCCCCGACATTCCTGTCATGGTCACAACTGTCACACTCGCGAGCGACGCCCAGGTTGCTCCGCTCGCTGACACGCCTGCGCCGATCTGGTGGCGAACGACGTACATCAACGCCGTCAGGGCCTCACGTCGGCCGCGAACCCGCTGGTCAGCGCGTCGCTGGAAGGGGCTCCGACGGTTCATGTACTGAGTTCGCCACCGGCTGCCGCCCACGGCGGCGATGTCGATGAGATGCAACGTGAGGAGGCCGCGTGATCGTCCCGGCGCGACTCGTGCCCGTGGTCCTGCGCCTGCAGCGACGCAATCGCGACTACCGCACCGCTGACCTAGCCGAACGTCACCTCGCCGACCTCGTCGCCCACCCGCGGACGATCGCGCCACCGGCCCGGCTGCCCCGCGGCGTCGCGGTCGTCCGGGAGGATCGCCACGGCCGGCCGGTCTACCGGATGACCCCGACGCCGGCCGTGGCCGGCCCACCGCGCCGGCGGGTGCTCTACTTCCACGGCGGCGGGTACGTCCACGGCATCCATGACGCGCACTGGGCCTTCCTCGCCCACCTCGTGGAGCGCGCCGGGGTCGAGGTGATCGTGCCGATGTACCCGCTCGTCCCCGAGGGCGGCACCGCGGCGGCCGTCGCCGATATCGCCGTGCGCCTCGCGCGGGAGGCCGGCGACGACACGGTCCTCATGGGCGACTCCGCCGGCGCCCAGATCGCCCTGACCGCCGCCCTCGACCTGCGGGATCGCGGCGTCCTCGCCCCGCTCACCGTGCTCATCGCCCCGCCGATCGACCTCGAGCTGCGCCACCCCGGCCTGCCCGAGCGCGCGCCCCTCGACCCGTGGCTGTGCCGCGACGGGCTCCTCGTCTACACGCGCCGCTGGCTCGGCGAACACGGCTTCGGCAGTCGGCTCAACCCGATCAACGCCGACCCCGCCGGCCTCGGCCCACTCGTCGTCTTCAGCGGCACTCTCGACATCCTCACCCTCGACGCCCACGACTGGGTCGACCGCGCCCGCGCCGCCGGAGTCGACGTCAAATACCACGAAGTCCCTGGTCAGGTGCATGTCTATCCGCTCCTGCCGACCCGGGAAGGCCGTCGCGCCCGCCGCCGCATCGTGGGACTGCTGCGCGGGCGCGCCTAAATCGGGTCGACGGGGCGCACCGGCCCGACGGCGCCCCGGCCGCCTGAGCCGCGCAGGCGGGGGCAGTTCGCGGTCCAGTGACCGACGCCGAGACAGTGCCCGCACCGCGGCAACCGCGGTGGCGCCTTGACCGGCGGGGGCTTGCGGACCGGCCGGCTGAAGGTGCCCGACCCCGGCGGCGGAGCGACGGGCGCGGGCGGCGGGATGAGGTCGTCGAAGTACGTCGGGATGCCGACCGAGACGGCGACCGCCCGTAGGTGCCGCAGGTGCGCCGGCGAGATCCGCGACTCCTCGAAGGCCGCCTGCCGTAGCGACTCCAGGAAGCGCTCCAGGATCGTGCGGATCTGCCCCGCCGGGTAGCCCGATCGCGCGAGCATCGCTGCGAGCTCGGCGGATTCGTCGGTCGCGGTCCGCCCCCGGGAGACGACGTCGGTGAGGGCCTCGAGGTAGGCGGCGACCCGCGGGT
>CAKUJB010000161.1 GCA_934661165.1 uncultured Microbacteriaceae bacterium
CGATGAGCTCGCGCAGCTCGGCGCGGAATGCGGGCAGCGCCCGGGCGGCCGGGCCCACCGTCGTCGGCCAGAGCATCCCGTCGTCCGACTCGAGCACGCGGGCGAGAACGCGGTCGTGGTCCGCGCCGGACAGGTAGCGCGGCGCGGGCTCGCCCGCCGCGGCGGCCGCCCGCGTCACAATCCCGTGCGCGAGGGAGGCCGCCGTCCGCGCGGGCGAGCCGGGCATCGGCAGGGCGATCCGCGCCGCGAGCCGATCCCGCAGCAGCGCGGCGGATCGCCGCGAGGCGCCGAGGACGACGACCGAGCCCGGCTCCCACCCCCGGCGCAGGAGACGGTCGGCGACGAGCTCGATCGCCACCAGGGTCTTGCCCGACCCCGCGGCGCCCATCACGATCGCGTCGGCATCGTCGGCGAGGTCGACGACCGCCTGCTGCGTCGCGTCGAGGCGCGGGTCGTTGGTCATGGCTTCACGCTACCGAGCGCCGCAGACACGGTGTCGCGAGGCAAACCCGCAGCACGCGAGCGCAGGACGAATGCGCGACAGCAGGACCGTCGGCAGCATTGTGACCTGCTGTCGCGCATTCGTCCTCCTGTCGTGACGGCGACGCTTCCGCGCTGAGCGGACAGCCACCCGGGGCGAGCGCCGCGGCGCTACGCTGGTGACGTGGAAGTCCGCATCGGCATCGTCAACATCACCCGCGAGCTGTCCTTCGAGTCGTCGAAGACCGCGCCGGAGCTCGAGGCGGAGATCGCCGAGGCGCTGGCCAGCGGCGCAGCGCACCTCAGCCTCACCGACGACAAGGGTCGCCGCTTCCTCGTGCCCACCGCGGGCATCGCCTATGTCGAGCTCGGCGCGGAGTCCGAGCGCCGCGTCGGCTTCGTCGCCTGAGCCGACCCGCCGAGGACAGCACGAGAGGACCCGCGTGGAGATCGCATTCGTCATCGTCATCGCGGCCGCGATCGGTCTCGGGATCCGGTATCTCGTCCCGGACCGCCAGTCGCACGGCCTGCTGCTCGTGCCCGCGGTCGCGGCGATCGCGGCGACCGGGCTGTGGGCCGTCCTCGTCTGGCTGGGGCTGCCCTTCGACGGCGGCTGGATCTGGGTGCTCAGCATCGGCGCGGGCACCACGGCGGCGCTGCTCACCGCATTCCTGCTGCCGCGGGCGCGGCGGGCGGCCGACGAGCACTGGTTCGAGACGGCGCGCCGGGCCGGCTGAGGCTCAGGCCGCGAGGCCGAGCGCGTCCATGCGGCGCGTGTGATTCGCGACGAGCTCGCTGAACGCGGGCTCGATCCGCGCCTCGTCGGAGCGGTGGTCCTCGCTGAATGCGAGCGCGTCGCGGGCGACGAGCAGCGCGTCCCCGAGCAGCCGACGCCCCCAGAGCGCGAGGCGGGCCGCGAGCCGCGGGTTGTCCTCCATCGCCCGGGTGAACAGCTCGAGGTAGCGCGGGTCGGCGCGCGGCGCGAAGAGCTCGACCACCCGCGGCGCGAGGTCCTTCGGCAGGCCCGCCGCGAGCGCGACGAAGAGGTCGTCGAGGAACCCGCCGGCGAGGTGGCACGTGAGCGCGTCCTCGACCCAGTCCTGGCCCTCGGTGAGCCGGAGGAAGCGATCTACCGCGGGGCGGACCCGGTCCATCTCCGCGACGGGATCGGCCCCGCGCGAGGCGAGCAGCTCGACGAGCGCGCGGTAGCGGTCGAGGGCGACCCCCGCCGCGGCGGCGATCGTCGACTTCGCCTCGGTCGCGTGCACGTTCGCCGCCGCGCGCGCCGCGTTCTCGAAGATCGCGAGCTGCGTGTACGCCGCCCGGGCGAGGAACTCGGCGGGTGCGGGCGCGAACTCATGGAGGTCGATGCGGGCCGTCGGCAGCGCATCCTCGCGCGAGCGCAGCCGCGGCGGCTGAACCCGCCGCCGTCTGCGCCAGAACCAGTCGACCACGGTCACACAGCCTACGCCGCGCCGCGCGCCGTCGGCGCGCCGCGGCGCGCGTCCCGCCCGAGCGCATGCCGCTGATAGAATGAATCGGCTCCCGGCAGAACGGGACCAGCGCCCGAGGCATTCAATGAGGGCGCATCCGCCCGCAAGCGCCGCGCAGTGCGCCTGGCGCAGGCACGAATCCGACAGGCACCCACCAGTGACGTTCGCCGAACTCAACAT
>CAKUJB010000162.1 GCA_934661165.1 uncultured Microbacteriaceae bacterium
GATGACCGGATCGTGCCGGTGCCGCCACAGCCGCTTGCTCAGGAAGAGGCCGGGGCGCTGGGCGTAGAACTTCGCCTCGCCCTGGAAGGTCATGAGCCAGGGCCGGATCCTGAGCCGAGTCGTCGCGCGCGCCCACGAGTGCATCCACTGCGCGTCGCCGGTGACGATGACGGGGTGGCCGGCTTCCCAGGCGTCGAGGCAGAACTCCTTGTCCTCCTCGTACACGAAGTACCGCTCGTCCCAGCCGCCGATTGCCCGGATCGTCTGCGCGGTCCCGGTGAGCGCCGCGCCGATCGCCCACGTCGCGTAGCGCGTGACGCCCGGCTCGCACAGCACGTAGTAGTGCTCGGCGGACCACTCGGGGAAGCCGAGGCGGTTGATGACCTTCCGCGGGTACGTCGGCGCGTGGCGGCCGTTCGGCTGCAGCCGCCCGTCGGGGTAGGTGAGCTGCGGGGCGACGATCGCGTCGTGCTCGTCGATCGTGCGCTCGAGCACCGGCAGGGTCGCGTAGTCGACCCGGACATCGGGATTGACGAATGCGATGTACCGCCCCGCCGCGACGGCCAGTCCCTCGTTGTTCGCCTTCGAGAAGCCGCCGTTGTCGGCGCGGCGGATGACCCGCGCGCCGAGGCGCTCGGCGACGTCGGCGGAGCCGTCCGCGGACGCGTTGTCGACGACGATCCACTCGACGTCGGCGGGCCGCGGGCCGTCCCAGTGCGTCTCGAGCGTCGCCGCGGAGTTGTAGCTCACCGTGATGAGCGACCAGCGGACCTCGCTCACACCGCCCCGTCCTTGGCGAGCACGACCCGGATGGTCCGGAAGAGGATCTCGACGTCCCCGACGAGCGACCAGTTCTCGACGTAATACAGGTCGAGCCGCATGGCCTCCTCCCACGAGAGGTTCGACCGGCCCGACACTTGCCAGAGCCCGGTGATGCCCGGCCGGCGCAGCAGCCGCCGGTGCGCGACGTCGTCGTACAGCGCGACCTCCTCCGGCATCTGCGGGCGGGGGCCGACGAGCGACATCGAGCCGGCGATGACGTTGAAGAACTGCGGGAGCTCGTCGAGCGAGTACTTCCGGATGAATGCGCCGAAGCGCGTGATCCGCGGGTCCTGCTCGATCTTGAAGAGCGGCTGGCCGTCACGGCCCTGCTCGCGGAGCAGGTCGGCGAGCTCCTCGTGCGCCCCGACCTTCATGGAGCGGAACTTCAGCATGTCGAAGGGCTCGCCGCCGCGCCCGATGCGCGGGCTGCGGTAGAGGATCGGGCCGGGGCTCGTCGCCTTGACCCCGATCGCGAGCGCGAGGTAGACGGGCGACAGGATGATGACCGCGAGCAGCGCGACGATGAGGTCGAAGGTGCGCTTCGTGAAGGCCTGCGCCCCCCGGTACCGCGGCGTCTCGACGTGGAGCAGCGGGAGGCCGGAGACGGGACGGGAATGAATGCGCGGGCCGCCGACATCGGTGAGGCTCGGCGCCATAACGAGGTGCTGCCGGCCGGCCTCGAGACCCCAGGACAGTGAGCGGATGCGGCTCGGCGAGAGCCGGTCGCTGCTCGTGAGGACGAGCGTGTCGGCGTCGTGCTCGGCCATGCGCTCGGGGATCGCGTCGAGGTCGCTCGTCGTCGGGACCTCGAGCCCGGCCTGCCCAGTGGGGGTGACGGCGGCGACGACGTGGTAGCCGTTCTTCGGGTCCCGCTCGAGGTCGCGCGCGATCGCGGCGACGGAGGCGTCGGAGCCGGCGAGGAGCACGCGGTAGCTGTACCGGCCGTGGCGGCGCTGCGCGACGAGCCACCGCCGCCAGAGGAAGCGGGACACCAGCAGCAGGATGAGGCCGGCGGGAAGCGCGATGAGGATGTACGTGCGCACCAGATCGAGCTTGATGAGGAACACCACGATGGCGACGAGGCCGAAGACGCGGAAGGTGGCGTCGACGATCCGCCGGTACTCGGTGGATCCCGTGCCGACGATGCGCGGGTCGCGGGTGCCGGTGATGCTCAGGGAGGCGAACCAAATGGCGGCCAGGAGCACCGACAGCAAGGTGTAATTGAGACTCAGCTCGAAGCTGTGCCTGATGCGCGCGCAAAGCCCTCCAGCCGTCATCCTTGCGAAAGCAAGGATCCAGTCCCCGGGTTC
>CAKUJB010000163.1 GCA_934661165.1 uncultured Microbacteriaceae bacterium
GCTCGGGCCAGGGCGAGCCGAGCGCCGCGAGCGGCGCCGCCTCGACCGACTGAGACCACCGGGCCTGCCGGACCCCGCGAGGCCGCGGGCCCCGGCAAGTGTCGACCTCTGAGGCGCCGTGATCGACGCCGCCGCGTCCCGCTTGTTCGCGTCGCCCGACGAGCGGATCGCCCCACGTCCCGAATCCGCGCCGCAAATTGCACCTCGAGCGGCCCATGACGCGACGTGACGAATGCGCGTCGTGTGTGACGCGTTCGGCGCACGATCCGAGTCGGCTCGCCTACCCTGCGAGCATGACCCACCTCATCAGCGTCGACGAGCTCCGCGCCGAGCTCGCCGCCGCAGCACCCGTCCGACTGCTCGACGTGCGGTGGCGCCTCGATGCGCCGGACGGCCGCGAGGCGCATCGCGCCGGCCACCTGCCGGGCGCCGTGTACGTCTCGCTCGACGACGACCTCGCCGATCCGACCCGCGAGGGCCTCGGCCGCCACCCGCTGCCGGGCCGCGAGCGACTGCAGGCGAGCGCCCGACGCTGGGGCCTCGAGCCCGACACCCCCGTCGTGGTGTACGACGACGCGAAGAGCACGGCGGCCGCCCGCGCCTGGTGGGTGCTGCGCGCATTCGGCATCTCGAACGTGCGCATCCTCGACGGCGGGCTGCGCGCCTGGACCGCGGCGGGACTGCCGCTCGAGACCGGCGAGCCGGTCGTCGCACCGAGCTCGATCGAGCTGCCGGCGCAGACCGACACTGGGCTCACCGCCGACGAGGCGGCGGCGGTGCCGTCCCGCGGTGTCCTCATCGACGCGCGTCCCGCCGATCGCTACGCGGGCCGCAACGAGGTCATCGACCCACGGTCCGGGCACATCCCGGGCGCCGTGAGCCTGCCGACGACCGGCAACGTCGACGCCGAGGGCCGGTTCCTGAACCCCGAGGCGCTGCGCGCGAGGTTCGCCGAGGTCGGCGCGCTCGGGACGGAGGTCGGCGTCTACTGCGGCTCCGGCATCGCCGCGACCCACACGATCCTCGCGCTCGAACTCGCGGGCGGCACGGGGCGTCTCTTCCCCGGCTCGTTCAGCCAGTGGGCCGCCGACCCGAGCCGACCCGTCGCGACCGGCGACGAGCCGGGCGGCCCTGCGGCGTGATGCGCGGCATCGACGTCGCTGATGCGGTGATCACACGTTCGACCCGGGTGGCAGAATACTCGGGGCCCCCTATCCCACCCGCCTGATCGATCGCGCATGACTGGAGAGCAATGACGCACCCCGACCCGAACCTCGAGCACATCACCCCCGCGGAGCACATCGTCGCGACGACGCACGGCTACCCCGAGTTCACGGGCGAGGACTACAAGGCGCTCTTCCGTCACCACCCGGGCGGCGTCGCGCTCATCACCGCGGTCGGCCCCGACGGACCCGTCGCCCTCACCGCGACCTCGGTCGCCTCCGTGAGCGCCGAGCCGCCGATCATGGTGTTCTCCGTCTCCGAGTTCTCCTCGAGCCTGCCGACGCTCAAGGTCGCCGAGACCGTCGTCATCCACTTCCTCGGCGCCGACGACCTCCACCTGGCCCGGCTCGGCGCGACCTCCGGCATCGACCGCTTCGCCGACACGACGCTCTGGACGGAGCTCGCCACCGGCGAGCCCGTGTTCCACGGGACCCGCTGGGTGCGCGGCCAGGTGCTCGAGCGGGTCGAGGCGGGCGGCTCGACGCTCCTCCTCGCGCAGGCGATCCAGTCGAACGTCTCGGCGGCGAACCCGGCGCCGGAGCCCGTCGGGCTCGCATACGTCAACCGCAAGTGGTACGGCCTCACGGACGCCGCCGTCATCGAGTGACCGGCGGCCCGCGGCGGCGGGTGTTACGTCAGACATGACGCCTCGTGACCTGATGCGACGGCGCCGGATCGCGGGGCGCTCCGCGGCGAACGTACGGTACAGGGCAGCCACCTGTCCGCCGTCGGAGCACCCCCGCCGCCATGCCTCGCACCTCCCCGCGCACCGCGCTCGTCGAAGTCGTCCTCCTCACGCCCGCGCTCGCCGACCCCGCCTCGACGCCCGCCGCTGAGCGCGCGGCCTGGACGGCGCGCGCTCACGAGGTGCGCGCCTGGGCCGCGGCGCAGGGC
>CAKUJB010000164.1 GCA_934661165.1 uncultured Microbacteriaceae bacterium
GAGTTCTTGTAGATCTGCTCGAAGCCGAGGAACTTGATGATCGAGAGGTTGACGCTGGGGTGGAAGCGCAGGCCGCCCTTGTAGGGGCCGAGGGCGGAGTTGAACTCGACGCGGAAGCCGCGGTTGATGCGGACCGTACCCTCGTCGTCCATCCACGGCACGCGGAAGATGATCTGCCGCTCCGGCTCGCACATGCGCCGCAGGATCGACCACTGGGCGTACTCGGGCTTCTTGCCGGCGATCGGGGTGAGGCTGAGCAGCACCTCGTAGACGGCCTGGTGGAACTCCTGCTCCCCGGGGTTGCGGGCGAGACACTCGTCGAAGACGGGCTGGAGGCGGGGGTGCATTTCGGCGGGCATGGGAGCAAATATGCCAAAGCGCGTAGAGGGCGTGCCGTGGGTGTCCGTCGGGATGAGATGGCAGCTGGTTCGGCGGCGGCGAGGCGCAGGGCCGTGTGCGGGTGCGCTGCGGGCGGCCGCGCTGCGTAGGGTCGACCCCGTGTTTCGCGTCGCCACCGTCAATGTCAACGGGATCCGGGCTGCCCAGCGCCGCGGGTTCGAGGCCTGGTCAGCGGGCCGCCGCTGCGACGTCGTCGCCCTCCAGGAGGTGCGCTGCCCGGTGCCGATGCTGCCGCCGGGGGTCTTCGGCGACTACCACCTCACCTACGACGCCGGGACGCTCGCGGGGCGCAACGGGGTCGCCGTGCTCACCCGCGAGGCGCCGGGCGCGGTGCGGACCTGGGGCGCGCCGGTCCTGCGGCGCAGTCCGGGTCAGGAGCACGAGACGCTCGAGGCGATCGAGCCGGGGCGCCTCGCCCGCGAGCTCAAGCCGTTCGTCGCCCAGGGGCGCTATGTCGAGGTCGATCTCGCGGATCGGCCGGTGACGATCGCCTCGCTCTACCTGCCCAAGGGCGGGCTCCCCGCCGAGCGCCAGAAGCCCGGGCGGATGCGCGAGGCCCCCGACGGCGGAGCGCGATTCGAGCGCAAGATGCGCTTCATGGCCGGCTTCGCCCGGCACATCACCGCCGCTCGCCGCGCGGCCCTGGTGCAGGGGCGGGAGTTCCTCCTGCTCGGCGACCTCAACATCGCGCACACCCCGCAGGACGTGTCGAACTGGCGGCGCAACGTGCGCTCCGAGGGCTTCCTGCCTCAGGAGCGGGAGTGGTTCGGTGAGCTCGTCGGGCCGCGGCGACTCGTCGACGTCGTCCGGTCGCTCCACCCGGAGGCCGACGGGCCGTACTCGTGGTGGAGCTGGCTCGGCGACTCCTTCGTCAACGACACCGGGTGGCGCATCGACTACCACCTCGCGACCCCGAGGCTGGCGCGGACGGCCGTCGCGGCGGTCACCGATCGCGAGGAGTCACCGGCCGCGCGGCTCGCCGACCACGCGCCGGTCGTCGTCGACTACGACCTGGCCTGAGGCCTGCCCCGAGGCCTGCCCTGAGGAATCGTCGCCCGCGGGTGGCGGGTGCCGGCTGACCGAGACGTGCTGCTGCGCGAGGCGTCGGAGCGCGACGAGCACGGGGTCCACGAGCACCGTGCCGAGGACGACCTGACGCAGCGCCGCGGTCGGATCCGAGGGCACCGAATCGACGTCGGCGGCCGCCACCTGCTCCATCGCCGCCGCATAGCGGTCCATCCGCGCCTCGTCGAGGCCGATGCCGGCGACGTCGCACGCCGCCCAGGCGCGATCCAGCTCGTCGATGACCGGGTCGCGCCGGTCGAGCATCCAGCCCCGCGCCTCGAGCCAGTCCCGGGCCCGTGAGCTGGGGTGATCCTCCTCGCAGTCGGGTGGGATCTGCACGAAGTCCGCCCCGAGCAGCGAGCGCTGGGCCGCACCGAGCACGCCGAGGCGGTCGAGCTCCGGGGCCTCGATCGCCTCGAGGATCCTCCGGATCGTCGCGAGGTCGAGGCCTCCCGGATCGCTGAGGGCGCGGACGAGCCGGACCCTCTCGACGTGGCTCTCGTCGTAGTCGGCCTGGGTGCGCGAGCGCGCGACGCCGGCATGCAGGAGCTTCTCGCGCAGATAGAACTTCAGCGTCGCGACCGGCACCCCGGTCGCCTCGGCCAATCACGAGATCTTCATCGACTCACCCCTTGACACCGGAT
>CAKUJB010000165.1 GCA_934661165.1 uncultured Microbacteriaceae bacterium
ACCTTGCACTTGTCGCAGATCTTCTTGACGCTCGGCTGAACCTTCATCTGCCTGCTGTCTTCGGATCGGTCCGCGCCCACGGTCTCCCGCACGCGCGAAGCAGTCGATGACGCCGACGGTTGCCGGCGCCCTTGTCAATGCTCAGCGGTAGCGGAAGACGATGCGGCCGCGGGAGAGGTCATACGGGCTCAGCTCCACGACGACCCGGTCCTCGGGGAGGATCCGGATGTAGTGCTGACGCATCTTGCCCGAAATGTGAGCGAGAACCTTGTGACCGTTGGTCAGCTCCACGCGGAACATCGCGTTCGGCAGAGCCTCGACGATCGTGCCCTCGATCTCGATGACACCGTCCTTCTTAGCCATGTCCTCCACAATCCATGAGTCGTCACGCACGCGTGACCTGAGGGTTTCCCGGAGTGCAGACCTGACGGCCGACCCCGGCTGATCGGACCCGAGCCCGTGGGGTGAACCACCCTCACCGCGCGATGGGCGCGACGAGGTGTAGGCGCTCGGGAGCCGACACACCATCGTAGTCCTTGAGCCAACCTGAGCGAAATCGAGGAGATTTCCCCGACCACGCGACCGGCCAGGAACGCCCGGACCGCAGCCGTCAGTCCAGCGGACCGAACGGGGCGCCGCGCGCGGTGAGCTCGGCCTCTCCCCCGTCGAGCGCGGTGAGCACCCACAGCCCGCCGGAGGTGAGCGCCACCGTGTGCTCCCAGTGCGCGGCTCGCGACCCGTCGACCGTCACGGCCGTCCAGCCGTCCTCGAGCTCGTGGGTCTCGCTGCTGCCCAGAGTGATCATCGGCTCGATCGCGACGGTCGCCCCGACCCGCACCTTCGGCCCGCGGTCTTTGACCCGGACGTTGGGCACGCCCGGCTCCATGTGCATCGCGCGCCCGATGCCGTGCCCCTCGAACCCGTCGACGATCCCGAACCGGCGCGTCCGACCGCTCCCGCCGGCCCGCTCCGTCGAGGACTCGATCGACTCCTCCACCGCAGCGCCGATGTCGCCGACCCGAGATCCCTCGCGGAAGGCGACGATGCCGGCCCACAGGGCCTGACGCGTCGCCTCGCTGAGGTCGAGGTCGGCCGGATCGCCCGCGGCGTCCCCGCCGACGACGTAGGTCACGGCGGCGTCACCGTGCCAGCCGTCGACGATCGCGCCGCAGTCGACCGAGACGAGATCCCCCTCGCGCAGCACCTGCTCGCCGGGGATGCCGTGCACCACCGCCTCGTTGACGCTGACGCACAGCGTGTGCCGGTAGCCGGGCACCTCGGGGAAGGACGGGCGCGCCCCGCGGCCCTCGATGCTCTCCCGGGCGATCGTGTCGAGCTGCGCCGGCGTCATCCCGGCGGAGGTCGCGTCCTGGACGGTCTGGAGCGTGTGGGCGACGACGAGCCCCGCACGGCGCATCGTGCGCAGCTCGTGCGGGGCCTTCGTCTCCAGCCGCTCGCGGCGGCCGAACATCAGGCGGGGGCGCCGTTCGGCTCCAGCGCGCCCTCGAGACGGGCGAAGACCTCGTCCATGTCGCCGGTCCCGTCGACCTCGCGCAGGAGCCCGCGCGCGGCGTAGGTGTCGGACAACGGCTGGGTCTCACGCGTGTAGACAGCCATCCGCTCGCGGATCACGTCCTCGGTGTCGTCGGCCCGACCCTCGATCTGCGCGCGCTTGAGGAGCCGCTGGACGACCTCGTCGGTCGGCACGGTGAGCTCGAGCACGGCGTCGAGCTGCTGCCCCGCGTCGGCGAGCATGCCGTCGAGGGCCTCGACCTGAGCCGGGGTGCGCGGGTACCCGTCGAGGAGGAAACCGCCCTGGGCGTCCTCCTGGGCCAGGCGGTCCGCGACGATCTCGTTCGTCACCTCGTCCGGCACGTACTGACCGGCGGCGAGGATGTCCTGGACCTTCTTGCCGAGCGGGGTACCGCCCTTGATGTTGGCGCGGAAGATGTCGCCGGTCGAGATGGCCGGCACGCCGAAGCGCTCGGCGATTCGGGAGGCCTGGGTGCCTTTGCCGGCACCGGGCGGGCCGAGGATGAGGAGTCGCATCAGCGGAGGAACCCTTCGTAGTGGTGTTGCTTGAGCTGGGATTCGATCTGTTTTAC
>CAKUJB010000166.1 GCA_934661165.1 uncultured Microbacteriaceae bacterium
ACATGAGGGTGCCGCCGACCTCGGAGAAGACGATGCCGGAGGCGTCCGACGTCCAGTTGCCGAACATGACGTTGCAGCCGTCGTTGCCGCCGAGCGTGCCGTCCTCATTGATGACGAGGTGGGGCTCGCCCTCGGCCGTCGAGCCCCAGGTGCCGACGGGGGTCGCGGTCGACGTGCAGCCGGCGATGAGGAGCGGCACCGCGAGGGCGATGCCGGAGGCGAGTGCGAGACGATGCTTGGTGCTCATGCGGACAGTGTCCCGTATTCGTCCACCTCGGTGATAGTGGCCCAGCGGTCTTTCAGTTCGCGCACAGACTCGCGTGACCCGCCGCTGCGACTCCTGGGGGAAACGTGAGGACCGCGCGCGGAGCGCGAGCACGGCAGCAGGACGAATGCGCGAGAGCAGGACCGTCCGCGTCGCTCGATCCTGCTCTCGCGCATTCGTCCTGCCATCATGCCGAGCCGTGTCGTGCCGTGTCGTGCCGAGTCGTGCCGAGCCGCGCTCGGTCGGCAGCCCTCAGGCCCGGAACTGCGGCGAGCCGAGCACTCGCTCCACCTGCAGCTCGAGGACGACGCGCTGCGGATTCGGCTGCGGCTGCCGGTAGCGCTTCGCGTAGAGCTCGACGGCGAGGGCGACCGACTCCGCGTCCTCGGCGATGCGGGCCGGACCCTCGAAGCTGATCCAGCGCCCGCCGTCGACCGTGTTGACGCTGGCTCGGCCGGTGCGCTGCACGTTCAGGAACTTCTGCGAGCCGCGCGAGCCGATGACGCGCACGACGCCGTCGAGGTAGGTGATCCCGACGGGCACCGCATGAATGCGGCCGTCGCGCCCGACCGTGGAGAGCGTGGCGAGGTGGTACTCGGCGAGGAAGTCGAGCGCGGCGGCCGTGATCATGCACACAGCATCACACGTCGCGGTCGGCCGAGCTGCGCCGCGCTCAGCGGCCAGCGGCGGCGGCGCGACTCAGCCGACGGCGGCGAACGGCACGAGACTCGTGAGCACGATGGCGACGACCGTGATCGCGCTGCCGACCCCGATGAGCCCCCACTTGATCGTCATCGACGTGACGACGGCCGCGATGCCGAGGAGGAAGAGTGCGATCGCGAGGAGCACGGTGTAGAGCGTCAGCTGATCGCTGTAGGCGTTCGCCTGATCGCCGGCGACGAGATGCGCGGAGGCCTGCGCCTGCAGGTCGTGGTAGTCGCCGAAGCGGTCGACGAGGTACGTCTCGGCGTCGAGCGGGTACTCGCCCGTCTCGTTGGACCACTCGAGCGCGGCGGAGAAGACCTCGTCGATGCCGGTCAGCGCGAGCGCGTCGATCTTCGCCGACGCGTTCGCGGCGATGACGGCGTCGTCGCCGATCGCGTCGACGCCGAGGACGGCGAGCTGCGCATAGGTCTGCGCGTCCTGCACGTACTGCTGGTTCGCCTCGAGGTAGACGGCCTCGGCCTCCGTCTTCATGTTCTGCCCGCGGGTGTACTCGCTGGCCATCGCGCTGTCCCAGAGCGAGGACTGGAACGTCACGTAGGCGGTCGCGACCGAGGCGATGCCGAGCAGGATGACGATGACGAGCTCGACGCGGAACGCGCGCCGCGCGGGGGCAGCAGCCTCGGTCATGCGTGCATGCTAGCGGCCTGCGGGGCTCGCGGTCAGACGCTGTCGACGAGCATGTCGGCGACCTCGGGATGGTCCTTCGTCCAGCCGAGCACGAACGGGCACGTCGGGATGACCTTGAGCCCCTGCGCCCGTGCGTCCTCGAAGGCCCGCTCCGCGAGCATCCCCGCGATGCCCTGCCCCCGATGCTCGGGCATGACGACGGTGTGCTGAAGGTCGATGACCCCCTCGTGCAGCTCGTAGCCGAGGATGCCGCCGAGCTCCCCGTCGACGAGGACCTCGTAGCGGGACTCGGCCGGGTTGCTCGCGATCGTGGCGCTCATGCCTCGACCCTAGACGCCCCGCGGCCGCGCCGACAGGGGACGAATGCGCGGGGTGCGCCCGCATGCCAGCTTCGTCCTGCGTTCGGTCGAGCCGCGCCCGGCTCGGGCCCCGGCGTACACTCGCCCCGTGGTCGCGCGGACGGGGGCATGGCTCACTGTGCTGGGC
>CAKUJB010000167.1 GCA_934661165.1 uncultured Microbacteriaceae bacterium
TGACGATGGACTTCGGCTACGGCCGCGCCTTCACCGAGTCCAGCCCCGAGGCCTACGAGCGGCTCATCCTCGACGTGCTGCTCGGCGACCCGCCGCTCTTCCCCCGCCACGAGGAGGTCGAGCTCTCCTGGGAGATCCTCGACCCCGTCACCGCGGCCTGGTCGCGCAGCCGGTCGACACCGCAGCCGTACGAATCCGGCCAGTGGGGGCCACAGTCGGCCCACGACATGCTCGCCCGCGACGGCCGCCAGTGGAGGATGCCGTGATCGTCGACCTGCCCGACACCAGCGTCGGCACCGTCTCCAAGAAGCTCATCCAGCTGCGCGACGAGGTCGGCGCGATGGCGCTGGGACGCGTGCTCACCCTCGTCATCGTCATCGACGAGGGCAAGGCGGAGACCGCGCTCGAGGTGGCCGGTGACGCGACCCGCCAGCACCCCAGCCGCATCGTCTGCATCGTCACCGGCAACCGGCGCGGCGCCAACCGCATCGACGCCCAGATCCGGGTCGGTGGCGACGCCGGCGCGAGCGAGGTCGTCGTGCTCCGCCTCTACGGGGAGCTGACCAAGCACGGCGAGGCGGTCGTCCTCCCGCTGCTCCTCGCGGACTCCCCCATCGTCGCCTGGTGGCCCTTCGACGCCCCGCGGGAGGTCGCGAACGACC
This sequence comes from uncultured Microbacteriaceae bacterium, assembly GCA_934661165.1. Lineage (GTDB taxonomy): Bacteria > Actinomycetota > Actinomycetes > Actinomycetales > Microbacteriaceae > 73-13. The sequence goes on from CAKUJB010000167.1 coordinate 663, forward strand.
CGATCGGCAAGCTCGCCCAGCGCCGGATCACCGACGCCGAGCATGCGGCGTCGCCGCCCAAGGCGATCGCCTCGCGGGCCAAGACGTACGCCCCGGGCGACACCGACCTCACGTGGACCCGGACGACGAAGTGGCGGGGTCTGCTCGCCGCGGCGCTCGACCAGCCGCCGTACGAGCAGATCACGAACGTCACCGTCGGCGGAGGCCTCGACTCCGCCTCGAGCGACCTGCTCGCGGGGTGGCTCGCGAGCTACCTCGACACGACGGCGACCCGGGCGCGGACGCCGGCCGACACCGGCATCGTCAGCGTGCGCCTCGACCGCGAGTCCGGGCCGGTCGATCTCGTCCGCCCGGACGGGAGTATGGCGACCCTCGAGCAGCCCGGTCAGCCGGTGCGCGAGCTCGCCCTCAAGCGCCGCTCGGACGCCGAGTGCCTCGCCGACGAGCTTGCGCGCCTCGACCCCGACGAGGTCTATGAGCGCACCCTCAAGGACGGCCTGTCCCGGCTCAGCTCCAAGCGCTCCTATCCGGCGAGCGAGGCCGTGCGCCTCGGCCTCGCCCCCTCCCTGGAGCACTCTCGTGAGGAGACGCGCGAGCTCGCCCGCGAGAGCGCCGGTCGCGGTGGAGCCGCGGCGATGGTCGCGGCCGCGACGCCGTCGGACGAGGCGACGGACGAGCAGGTGCACGAGAAGGCCGTCGAGAAGCTCAGCGACTGACCTCGACCGACCTCGACCGACCTCGGCCGACCTCGGCCGATAATCGCAACACAACGCAGCGTGGCCGGGTGGGAATGATCCCACCCGGCCACGCTCGTCTGTTCGCGTCGGTTTCGCGCCGGCGTCCGACGGTGCGGGTCAGCCGCCGCGTCGGGCCCGCAGTGCGTCGAGCGCCTCACCGAGCAGGCTCTCGCCGTCGGCGTCGGTGCGCCGCTCCTTCACGTAGGCCAGGTGCGTCTTGTACGGCTCGGAACGCACAGGCTCCGGCGGCTTCTCCCGGTCCTGCCCGGCGGGCAGCCCGCAGCGGGGGCAGTCCCACAGCTCGGGCACGACCGCGCCCTCGTCGACCGCGAAACTCGGGGTCGTCTCGTGGCCGCGAGCGCACCAATAGGAGACCGTCAGCCGAGGAGCGGTGTCGCCCCGCTCGGCCTCCCCCATCGGGCCCGCTCCGACCCGGCTACCGCGGATGACATTCGATCCGGCCATGTCAGCTCCAAACTCGGCGTCGGGCGTGCGGAGTGCGGGGTCGTCGGCAAGCGCCCCGAGGGCGCCCGTCGTCAGGACGCGAAGCGCGTCAGCAGTCCCAGGCCCACGACGCACCCCAGCCACAGCAGCGCGACGGTGATGGTGATGCGATTGAGGTTTCGCTCGGCAACGGACGAGCCGCCCATGGTGCTGGACATGC
>CAKUJB010000168.1 GCA_934661165.1 uncultured Microbacteriaceae bacterium
GGACAGGGCGAGCGCGGCGCGGCGCTCCTCCGGGTCGAGGTGGCGATTCCGGCTCGACATCGCGAGGCCGTCGGGCTCGCGCACCGTCGGGATCGGGATGAGCTCGATCGGCAGCGACAGGTCCTTGACCATGCGCGTGACGAGCCAGAGCTGCTGCGCGTCCTTCTCGCCGAAGGTCACGAGGTCGGGCCCGACGATCGCGAGGAGCTTCGCGACGACGGTGAGCGCCCCGTCGAAGTGCCCGGGCCGCGCCGCGCCCTCGAACGTCCCGCCGACGAGCCCCGCGGACACCCGCACCTGGACGTCCCCGTCGGGGTACATCTCCGCGGTGCTCGGCGCGAAGACCGCGTCGGCCCCGAGCCGGGCGAGCGCCGCGACATCCGCGTCGAGCGTCCGGGGGTAGCGGTCGAGGTCCTCGCCGCGGCCGAACTGGAGCGGGTTGACGAAGATCGACACGACGACGAACGCGCCGCGCGCCTTCGCGGCCCGCACGTGCTCGAGATGCCCGTCGTGCAGGGCGCCCATGGTGGGGACGAATGCGATGCGCGAGGCCCGCATTCGTGCCGCCGCGACCGCCTCGCGGATCCCGGCGATCGTCTCGTGGATCTCGGGCCCCGCTGCCATGCTCCGAGCCTAGGCGCTCGCCGTTCGCACGGCGGTCAGACCCTGGGCGGGCCACGGCCCGCGACGCGCCGCCGACGAGTCCGCTGCACCCGACAAGGGCGTCAGTCGGAGCGCATGAGGGCGGCGTCGACGCTCGCGCGGATGAGCGGGGCGAGGAGCCCGGCGGGGCGATCGACGCCGATGCCGGCGAGGAGCTCGAGCGACTGCCGGACGATCTCAGCGCTGAAGGCCGTCGCCGTCGCGACCGCCTCCGCGTAGGCGCCGCGATCCGACTCCGCGACGATGACCGGCTCGGCACCGAGCTCGACGACGAGCGCCTGCGCGATCGGCAGCACGGGCGCGGGGGCGGTCACGGCGCAGCTCGCCTCACGGAGCCGAGCGAGATCCATCGAGGTGCCGGTGAAGACGATCGCGGGGTGGATGGCGAGCGGGATCGCCCCCGCGCGCATCGCCGGCTCGAGCACTGCGGTGCCATGCTCGGCGGCGGTGTGCGCGACGAGCTGGCCGGGTCGCCAGTGGCCCGCCTCCGCGAGCCCCGACACGAGGGCGGGGAGGTCGGCGGCGGGGATCGCGAGCACGACGAGGTCGGCGGCGGCAAGCAGCTCCGGGAGGGCGAGGATGGGGGCGTCGCCGAGGAGCGCGGCGACGCGGTCGCGACCGTCCTCGCTCGTCGTCGCGACGCCGACGACGCGATGGCCCGCGCCGGCGAGCCCGGCGCCCAGGACGGGGCCGACGAGTCCCGCCCCGACGACGCCGACATCGAGTCGGCCCGCGCGATCGCTCATCGCGCCATCGCCTCGAGAGTCCGGCGCTCGGTCTCGGCCCACAGCGCCTCGGCGTCGCCGTCGTCGAGCGCCCCGAGCGTCGGGACGACCGAGCCCATGACGGTGTGGATGGACACGCGCCGCAGTCGCATCGCGCGCGTGAGCGGCCCGACACTGAGCGCGACCGACTGCACGCGCGCGAACGGGACGATCGTCAGCGTCCGCCAGATTGCGCCCTTGCGCAGCAGGATCGCCTCGTCGGCGAGGTGGAAGCCGTTGCGCCGCCTGGAGAACCAGCGCAGCAGCCGCGCCCGGGGCGGGCTCGTGACGTACTCGGGCGGCGGTGCCTGGTCCGCGTCCGACGCCGGCCCGCGTCCGAGCGCGTCCCGCAGGTCGATGCCTGGGACGATGAGCTCGAGGACCTTCGCGACGTCCTCGGCGTCGCCGACCGGCAGGATCGAGGTCGCCGACTGGCCCGCGGCCCCGTCTCGGGTGCTGCGCGAAGCGCGGTTGATCCGCACGGACCACCAGCCGAACGGCCGCCACAGCAGCGGCTGCGTCACCTCGATCGCGTGGATCCGGCCGGCGGGCAGCGTCTCGTTCGTCGTCGACAGCAGGCCGAAGCCGACGCGGATGCCGTGCTCAGTCCCGGCGATGGTGTACCGCA
>CAKUJB010000169.1 GCA_934661165.1 uncultured Microbacteriaceae bacterium
AGGTCTACGACGGGCACGTGCGCTACGCCCGCGACGCCTTCGAGGGGCTGCGGCTCATGGACATCATCGCCAAGGCCAAGAACGACCCCTCGCTCGACCTCGGCGAGGCGCTGCCCGAGCTGCGCAAGCGGCGCGTGCGCGCCGGGGCCTCGCCGAACGTCGAGGGCGCGGAGACCACGGACACGACGCGCTCGGACGTCGCGGCCGACAACGACATCCCGACCCCGCCCTTCTGGGGGAGCCGGATCGTCAAGGGCATCGCGCTGGCCGACTACGCCGCCTACCTCGACGAACGCGCGACCTTCCTCGGGCAGTGGGGTCTCAAGCCGACCCGCGGCGAGGGTGGGGCGAGCTACGAGGATCTCGTCGAGTCCGACGGACGCCCGCGGCTGCGGATGTGGCTCGACCGGATCAAGACCGAGGACATCATGGAGCCCTCGGTCGTCTACGGGTACTTCCCCTGCTACAGCGAGGGCAACGACCTCGTCGTCCTGTGGCACGAGGACGGCCCCGACGGCCAGCCCGAGGGCAGCGAGCGGACCCGCTTCACCTTCCCGCGGCAGCGCCGCGACCGGCGGCTCTGCCTCGCCGACTTCTTCCGCAGCAAGGAGGCGTACGAGGCCGAAGGGCGACCCGACGTCATCTCCTTCCAGCTCGTCACGATGGGGGAGAAGGTCTCCGGCGTGACCGGGGAGCTCTACGCGCAGAACGCCTACCGCGACTACCTCGAGCTGCATGGGCTGTCGGTGCAGCTCACTGAGGCGCTCGCGGAGTTCTGGCACGCGCGGGTGCGCAGCGAGCTCGGCTTCGCCGACAGCGCCGAGCTCGGACTCGACCAGGTGCTCGACGTGCGCTTCCGTGGCTGCCGCTACTCCTTCGGCTACCCGGCCTGCCCGGAGCTGGAGCAGCGCGCCCTGCTCGTCGAGCTCCTGGAGCCGGAGCGGATCGGCGTCGAGCTGTCCGAGGAGCTGCAATTGCACCCCGAGCAGTCGACCGACGCGCTCGTCGTGCACCACCCCGAGGCGAAGTACTTCAAAGTCTGATGGCACGCGAACACGTCGCGCAGGTCGCGCCCGCGCTCCCGGCGGCCGTGCTGTGGGACATGGACGGCACGCTGCTCGACACCGAGCCGTACTGGATCGAGCAGGAGCGCGCGCTTGTCGCGTCCTACGGCGGCACGTGGTCGGACGAGGACGCCCACAACCTCGTGGGCAATGCGCTGCTCGTCTCGGCGCAGTACATCCGCGACCACAGCCCGGTCGACCTGGAGCCGCTGGAGATCGTCGACCGACTCCAGTCCGGGGTCATCGCCCGCCTGCGCGAGCAGGTGCCCTGGCGACCCGGGGCGCTCGAGCTGCTCACCGGCCTGCGCGAGGCCGGGGTGCCGTGCGCGCTCGTCACGATGTCGTGGCGGCTCATGGTCGACGTCGTCGTGGACCTCCTGCCGCCGGGGACGTTCGCGACGATCGTCACCGGCGACGAGGTGAGCCGCGGCAAGCCCGATCCCGAGCCGTATCTGCTGGCCGCGTTTACACTCGGGGTCGCGGCGGGCGACTGTGTGGCGATCGAGGACTCGGTCACCGGGACGGAGTCGGCACTCGCCTCGGGCGCGCGGACCATCACCGTGCCGCACGTCGTGCAGGTGCCGCCCCGTGCCGGACTGACCGTGCTCGACAGCCTCGTGGGCGTGGGACCGCACGATCTGCCCGCGCTGACAGCCCCCGCGCTGACAGCCCCGGCGCTGACAGACCCCGCGCTGACGGAGCCGTGACGCCGCCGATCGTGCCGGCCCCTGGGCCCGCGGTGCCTCGGGAAGCGGTGCGCCGGCGGCTGCCCGACGGGATGCTCGGCGACGTCGTCGGCCACGTGCTGCGCGACGATGGCGACGCCCTCGTGCTTCTGCCGCTCGACGGGCCGGCCGTGTCGATCGACCCTGCCGACGTCTTCGCGCGGCGAGTCGTGCCCCCGCGGGCCGTCCGTCCCGCGTCGTCGGCGGAGGCGATCGAGCGGATCACCTCCGCGGGGTGGCCGGGCCTGACCGTGTCGCGCC
>CAKUJB010000170.1 GCA_934661165.1 uncultured Microbacteriaceae bacterium
CTGAGCACGCGGGTGAAGGTCGTGCCGTCCTTGGTGACCTCCTCGGCGAGCGTGCCCTGCATGAGGCCGAGCCAGTTGCGGTAGCCGCGCACCTTGTCGCCCGCGTCGACGGCGGCGACCGAGTCCTCCATGTCCATGATCGTCGTCGTCGCCGACTCCAGGAGCAGGTCGTTGACGCCGGCGGGATCGGTCGAGCCGACCTGCTTGTCCCGGTCGATCTGGATCTCGACGTGGAGCCCGTGGTTGCGCAGCAGCACGGCGTGGGGGGCGTCCGCCGCGCCCTGGTAGCCGACGAACTGCGCCGGGTCGGCCAGGCGGGTCGTGCCCTCCTCGAGCCCGACGACGAGCCCGTCACCGTCGACCGAGTAGGAGCGCGCATCGCTGTGGGAGCCCGAGGCGAGCGGGAAGTGCTGGTCGAGGAACGCCTTGGCGCGCCGCACGACCTCGGCGGCCCGCGTCGTGTTGAAGGTCTTGCCCTTCTCCAGCCCGTCGGTCTCGGCGATCGCGTCGGTGCCGTAGAGCGCGTCGTAGAGCGAACCCCAGCGGGCGTTCGCCGCGTTGAGCGCGAAGCGCGCGTTGGAGATCGGGACGACGAGCTGCGGGCCGGGCTGCTCGGCGATCTCGGGATCGACGTTCTGGGTCGTCACCTCGACCGTCTCGGGCTCCGGCACGAGGTAGCCGATCGAGCGCAAGAATTCTTCGTAGGCGTCCTGGTCGACCGCGCCCGGGTGCTCCCGGTGGTAGTCGTCGATCTGCCGCTGCAGGTCTTCGCGCTTCTGGAGGAGCTCGCGGCGGCGCGGCCCGAGGTCGTGCAGGATCGACTCCGCGCCGGCCCAGAAGGCGGACTCGTCGACTCCCGATCCGGGCAGTGCCTCGTCGCGGACGAAATCGTGCAGCTCCTTTGCGACGCTGAGCTTGCCTACCTGCACCCGAGACGACATACCTGCTCCGTTCATCCGACAGTTTTCCGCATTGTGATACGACCATATTGCCTGATGGGAAATCAGGGGGTCTAGTGTCGATCTCCGTCTCGGGGGCGAGACGAGGGGCGACCGCTGGACGTCAGCGTACGCACCACACGAGGCCAGCGACCCGTGGAGTCGTCGACGAGCACGAAATCCGCGCGCAACCCCGGGGCGAGCCGGCCCCGGTCCTCCAGGCCCGCGACGGTGGCCGGCCCGGCGGTGACGAGGCGCACGGCGGCCGGGAGGTCCAGACCTGCGTCGCGGGTCGCCTGCGCGACGGCGCCGAGCAGGGCCGGAGGCAGGTAGTCCGAGGCCAACGCGTCGACGAGGCCCTCCGCCAGGAGTGCCGCGGCCGAGACATTGCCCGAGTGCGACGCTCCGCGCAGCAGATTGGGCGCCCCGGCCACGACGAGGAGACCTCGGGTGCGAGCGGCGCGGGCCGCCTCGATCGTCGTGGGGAACTCCGCCGCGACGGCGCCGTGCGCCTCGAGCTGCTCGACCGCCTCGACGGTGTCCGGGTCGTGCCCGAGCAAGCGGATCCGCCCCTCGTGGGCCAGGCCGGCCAGCCAGGGGACCGCAGCCTCGCGCGCGTCGGCGGTGCCGCCCCGCTCGTCCCGCAGCCGCACGACCCGGGCGCGGGCCTCGTCGGCGGTGACGCCCTCCTCTCCGATGATGGAGCGGACGAGCGCCTCGGGGTCGGCGTACTGACCCTGCCCTGGGGTGTGGTCCTCGAACGACACGAGGGAGCCGGTCGGCGCCTGCGCGAGGCGCTCCTGCAGGGCGGCCGCGCCGGCGGCGGAGGTCACATCGAGCCGATGGAGCACCCGGTGGTCGACAAGGCCGGTGTCGGCCGCGTCGACGGTGCGGGCCAGAGCGAGGGCGTCCGCCGGGTCGCGGACCACCCCGCGGGCGTGCTGGTGCTGGAAGGCGGCGCCGTGGAAGGCGGTCGTCACTCCCGCGCCGACGAGTCGCCCCTCGAAGGCGGTGAGGGCGAAGTCCCACGGCAGGGTCGCCGTCGGGCGCGGAGCTCGCTCGCGCTCCAGCGCATCGCTGTGCACGTCGATGAGCCCGGGCA
>CAKUJB010000171.1 GCA_934661165.1 uncultured Microbacteriaceae bacterium
CGACGAAGTCCTCGAGGCTCTTGGCGAAGACGTCCTTCTTCTTCGGGATGAGCGCGGTGTGCGGGATCGGGATGCCGAGCGGATGCCGGAAGAGCGCCGTCACCGCGAACCAGTCGGCGATGGCACCGACCATCGCCGCCTCGGCGGTCGCGTTGACGTAACCCCACACCCCGTCGCGGTGCAGCGTGGCGACGAAGACGATCGCCGCGAGGACGAGCAGGGACGTCGCGACGAAGCGCATCCGGCGCAGGGCGGCGGCGCGCTGGGCGTCCGCCTGCGACAGGGACAGGGCGGCCCCGCCCGACGGAGCGGCGGGGGGTGCGCTGGAACTCATGCCCCGATTCTCCCCCGCGCCACCGACAAGCCGATCCCCCGGTCGGCGCGTCGCGCCGTGCGATCCTGGTCCGATGGCCCCCGCACGTGTCGTCCCGGATTGGGCGAGTATGCGATTCGCCGCGCTCGCGCGACGGGCCAGGCAGCTGCCGGAGCGGGTGATCCCGCACTGGGCCAAGATCGTGCGGCTCACGACGGCGGCGGTCATCGCCTACCTCTTCGCCAAGCTCGTCGACCCGAGCGTCAGTGATCTCACCGGGCCGCTCACCGCGCTCCTGGTCGTCCAGTCGAGCCTCACGCAGTCCCTCACGAGCGGCATCGGCCGGGTCGCCTCGGTGCTCACCGGCATCCTCGTCGCCGTGACCCTCTCGATCTGGGTCGGGCTCACGTGGTGGAGCCTGGGCATCGCGATCGGCTCGGCGCTGATCCTGGCCCATCTCCTGCGCCTGGGCGACCACATCCTCGAGACCCCGATCAGCGCGATGCTCATCCTCGGCGTGAGCAATCACGACGTCGCCGCGCAGACGCGGATCGTCAACACCCTCATCGGCGCGGCCGTCGGCATGACCTTCAATCTCGCGTTCCCGCCGGCGGTCCGGGTCGGCACGATCCAGGAGTCGATCCGGGCGGTGACCGGGAGCACGGCCGAGGTCCTGCATCGCGCGGCCGCCGAGCTGCGCGAGGGCGTCGACCGCCGCCAGGTGGGGTCGTGGATCTCCGAGATCCACCAGGTCTTCCCCGCTCCTGGCCCAGGCCGAGACCCTCGTCGCCGACACCCGTGCCGCCCGCCGGTTCAACCCGCGCGCCCTCACGACCGTCGACTCGCTGCCGATCGTCTCGGCCGGCCTGGCCTCCCTCGACGGCGCCGTCGTCGCGATCCGCAGCACGCTCATGGCCTTCGGGCAAGAGGTGCCCGACGCTCCCGATCCCACGGCCGTCGCGGGCACCTCGACCGATGATCCGGCCCGGCCGGCGAGCGAGTACGACGCCGAGCTGCAGCGCGCCTTCGCCTCCGTCCTGTCCGAGATGGGCGACTGCGTCGCGGCCTACGGGGAGCTGACGATCGCCGAGGCGCAGGGCCGCGACCGCGAGGCCGAGGCGGCGCTCGCGCAGACCCTGGAGACCCTGCGCGAGACGCGGGCCATGCTCACCGAGCTCGTCATGCTCGACCCGGCCCACGAGACGACGTCGTGGATCCTGCACGGCTCGATCCTCGGTGGGGTCGAGTCGGTCCTGCGCGAGCTCGACGTCGACACCCGGGTGCGGATGATGACCGGCGCGATCCCCAAGATCCGACCCGTCCTCGACGCATCGGGGCAGATCATGAACCGGGTGTGGCTCAACAGTCAGCCGTGGGCCCCGCAACGTCGCCCCGAGGACTCGTGACCCGACCCCATCGAGGGGTCCAAGGGCCCAGGCCACACGACAGCGCCGGCCGCCCCGAGACGGGGACGGCCGGCGCCGGTGTGACCGCTCAACCGGTGGCTGAGAGGGCTGTGTCGCAGTCGAGGGTTCCTGCAGGTGCGGGTGTCACTGCGCGAGCAGCGGCATCCAGCGCTTGTACTCGGCCGAGGCCTTCGGACTGTTCGTGAAGAGATCCGAGCGGATGTAGGAGTCGCTCTCGCTGAAGTAGCTCTCGTAGCCGATCCACTGCTGGT
>CAKUJB010000172.1 GCA_934661165.1 uncultured Microbacteriaceae bacterium
GTCGACGGCACGGACCGCGCCGCGCTCTTCGCGGCCCTCGCGGAGGCGAGCGCCGTGCTCATCCGCTCGGCGACGCGGATGGACGCCGAGGCCATCGCCGCAGCGCCCGAGCTCAAGGTCATCGCCCGCGCCGGCGTCGGCCTCGACAACGTCGACATCAAGGCGGCGACCGCGGCCGGTGTCATGGTCGTCAACGCGCCGACGTCGAACATCATCTCGGCGGCGGAGCTGACGATCGCCCACATCCTCAGCCTCGCGCGCCACCTCCCGGCCGCCCATGCGAGCCTCGCCGCGGGGGAGTGGAAGCGCTCGAAGTACACCGGCACGGAGCTCTACGAGAAGACGCTCGGCATCATCGGCCTCGGTCGCATCGGCGCGCTCATCGCGGAGCGGCTGCGCGCATTCGGCGTCGACATCGTCGCCTACGACCCGTACATCGCCCCGGCGCGCGCGCAGCAGCTCGGTGCGCGGCTCGTGAGCCTCGAGGAGCTCCTCGGCGTCTCCGACTTCATCACGATCCACATGCCGAAGACGCCGGAGACGACGGGCATGATCAGCACCGCGCAGCTCGCGATGATGAAGCCGAGCGCATTCATCGTCAATGTCGCGCGCGGCGGCCTCATCGACGAGGACGCGCTCCACGAGGCGCTCACGACGGGGGTCATCGCCGGCGCGGGCCTCGACGTCTTCGTCTCGGAGCCGCCGACCGACACTCGGCTCACCGCGCTGCCGAACGTCTCCGTCACCCCGCACCTCGGCGCCTCGACCGAGGAGGCCCAGGAGAAGGCCGGCGTCGCCGTCGCCCGATCGGTGCGGCTCGCCCTCGAAGGCGACCTCGTCCCCGACGCGGTGAATGTCGCCGGCGGCGTCATCGACCCGTTCGTGCGCCCCGGCATCGCGCTCGTCGAGAAGCTCGGCCAGATCTTCTCCGCGCTCGCCGCCGGCCGCCTGCAGACCCTCGAGGTCGATGTCCGCGGCGAGCTCGCCGCGTACGACGTGAGCGTGTACCGTCTCGCGGCGCTCAAGGGCTACTTCACGAACATCGTGAGCGAGAACGTCTCCTATGTGAATGCGCCGCTGCTCGCCGACCAGCGCGGCATCGAGGTCTCCCTGAGCACCGCCGAGATCTCCGAGGGCTACCGCAACACGACGACGCTGCGCGGCGTGCTCGCCGACGGCAGTCAGGTCGAGGTTGCCGGCACGCTCTCGGGCACGAAGATGGTCGAGAAGATCATCGGCATCAACGGCTACGAGATCGAGGCGACGATCGCCCAGCACCACATCGTCATGGTCTACGACGACAAGCCCGGCGTGATCGCGACCTACGGCGCCGCGCTCGCGCAGGAGGGCATCAACATCGATGCGCTCGGGGTGGCGCGGGGCAAGGACCGTGCCGAGGCGCTCGCGATCCTGACCGTCTCGGACGTCGTGCCGGACGACGTGCTCGCGACGATCCAGACCGAGATCGGCGCCAGCGTGCTCCAGCAGCTGGAGATCCACGAAAGCTGACGATCACTCATGTCCCCCAAAGGGGTGACATCGGGGGTGACGTGTCGATAGCCGGCGGAGCGGTCTTCGGCGTCGTGCGGGCGAGGCAGCGCTGACCGCGCCTCGCCAGGCGCATTGACCGGGAGTCGCGCGAGTACGCTTGACGGCATGTCGCAAACGCTCGAGCTCGCCGTGATTCCCGGTGACGGGATCGGTCCGGAGGTCACGGCGGAGGCGCTCAAGGCGTTGGAGGCGGCGACGGCGGGCGGGGACCTCGCATTCGTCCCGACGCACTTCCGGCTCGGTGCCGAGCGCTACCTCGAGGACGGACAGGTGCTGCCGGCCGAGGACTTCGCGCGGATCCGCGCGAGCGATGTCATCCTCTTCGGCGCGGTCGGCGGCGTGCCGGGAGACCCGCGACTCAAGGCGGCGAACATCGAGCGCGGGCTGCTGCTCGAGCTGCGATTCTCGCTCGACCACTA
>CAKUJB010000173.1 GCA_934661165.1 uncultured Microbacteriaceae bacterium
GTGTACTGCGCGAGGAACCCATCCCGAAGCACCGGCCGCCGCGTCGGGCCGCCGAAGGACGTGTCCACTGAGAAGTCGCCCGCGACGAAGACGCTGCCCGCGTCGTTCACCGCCACCCCATAGGCGCTGTCGCCCCCTCCCTCTCCGCCGAAGGAGCGGCCCCAATCCAACGCCCCGTCGGGCGTGTAGGCCAGGATGAAGCCGTTGATGTCGGTCCCGCCGAAGCCCGTCGTGCCGGCCGGCACCCAGGCCCCCATGTAGCGCCCCACCGCGTAGCCCCAGCCCGAGGGCCCGAGGGCGACGGCCTCGATCGTGACGAAGCCGCTCGAGCCGCGTCCCTGGGCTCGCGCGTCTTGCGGCGCGCCGCTCGCGTCGAGCCACGCGACGAAGGTCATCGGGCGGAAACCGTCGACGGTCGGCAGGGTGTCGCCCAACACCAGCCCGCCCGTCGCGTACTCACCGCCTACGAAGAGCGCGCCGTCGTCGCGCAGCGCGAGCGCGGTGGCCCGCGCCTGCCGGCTCGCGGACGTCCCCGTCGCGTGGAAGGCCTGCGACCAGACGTGCGCCCCGTCGGATCCGTAGCGGGCGAGCACCATCGACACGTCGCCCTGCGCCGTCTCCTCACCGCCGCCGAAGTCGCGCGTATCGGTGAACGACCCGGCCACGACGACGCCGGCGTCGTCGGCGACGACGCCGTGGAGCATGTCGTCGAGGCCCGTCAGCCCGAAGCGGCGGTCGCTCAGGTAGGTTCCGTCGCCGCCGAGCCGCAGCAGGAACGCGCCCGACGACACGCCGCTCCCGAGGTCGGTCGAGCTCCTGCCCACCACGTACACGTGCGCGCCCGAGGGGCTCACGGCCAGATCCTCGACCCGATGGCCGGTGCCGGCCGGCGAGACGTAATGCCAGTCGGGGGTTCCGTCGGGGAGGAGCTTCACGACGTACACCGCCCTCACGTCTCGCGTCGCGCCGCTGCCGAAGTCGACCGCGCCCTCCATCGTCCCCGCCACGTAGATCGCGCCGGTTCCATCGAACGCCACGGCCGGCGCCGTCTCGGTCCCGGGGCTGCCCCACGCACGATCCCACGCGGTGAAGCTGCAGCGGCCACCGATGCACGAGCCCCCGGGACACAGCCCCGCCGCGTCGTCGGCGGCGCCCGAGCAGTCGTTGTCGATGCCGTCGCAGACCTCGCTGGCTGCCGGGCTCACGTTGACGTCGTTGTCGTCGCAGTCGTCCCCGCAGGCGTCGCCATTGCAGCACGCGGCCGAGATGTAGCTGTCGCCGTCCAGATCTCCGTCCGCGGGTCCGGCGAAGGTCGTCAGATTGCAGTCCTCGTCGTGCCCTTCGGCGTCGCAGACCTCGGGGTTGCCAGGGAAGCGGTCACTGTCGCTGTCGTCGCAATCCTGGCCTCCGCACTCGAGCTCGTCGCGGGCGCCATCGCCGTCGCAGTCTCCCGGGTGCAGGCATCCGTCACGGCCCTCCGTGCACCAGCTCATCGTGCAGGTGTCCTCGCCCTCGTCGCAGTCGACACCCGAGGCGCACGGCGAGCCGAGATCGATGCAGCCGCGCGCGTCGGTGCCGGGCTCGCCGGGCCGGCAACGCCACTGGGCGCAGAAGAGGGAGGTGTCGCCGCAGTGCGAATCCGCGGCGCACGTGGCGGGCGCCGATCCGTCCGGGCCGGCGTCGTTCATCCCCCCGTCGAGCGTCGGAGCAGAGCCGTCGCATGCAACTGCGCACAGCGCGATCCCGAGCCAAGCAATTCTCGACATCAATCTGCCTACCTCTGGTGCGAGGCGACGCTACCAGTGAACGCCGCGCTCTTCAACCGGCCCGCCGGACCCCGCCGCGGCTCGCCGTGCACCGCTCCAGCCGCGCCGTGGTCGCTCCACGCGAGGCGGTGGTGCAGGTCACGGACGACGGCACAGCGACTGCGCGCGTCCGTGGCGCGAGGGAGGGATCGGGGCGGAGCCACG
>CAKUJB010000174.1 GCA_934661165.1 uncultured Microbacteriaceae bacterium
ACGTGCTCAAGGTCGGCCAGAAGGTGCAGGTCGAGCTCAAGGAGATCGACCCGCGCGGCAAGCTGAGCCTCGCCGCCGTGACCGCCGAGGGCGAGGGCGACGACTCCGGCGCCTCCGACGAGGGGTCCGCCCCCGAGGGTGACGCCGCAGCGGCTCGCGAGGAGCGCCCCGCGCGCGCCGAGCGTGCGCCGCGTGAGGACCGTGGCCCTCGTGAGGACCGTGGCCCGCGCGAGGACGGTGACGGCGAGCGCTCCGGGCGCAGCCGCAGCCGTCGTCGCCGCGGTGGTCGCGGCAACGGTGGCGGCGACTCGAGCGAGCAGGCCGAGCACGGCGAGGGCACGCCCGAGGCCGACCAGCTCGCCTCCTCGGCCGGCCAGGAGGGCGCCCCGGCGACCTCCGAGGACGCCTCCTGAGGCGAGTGGCGCTGACCTGAGGGTCGCGTAGCTCATGACGCGAGGCCCCGGTGCACCCCATGGGTGTGCCGGGGCTTCGCGCTGTCCGCTCCATGCCGTTTCGGGCGGTGCGGGGGATCCTCCTGTGGTCGTCGCCAGGCGTCGACGACGCGGCTAGCGTGGACTGATGAGCTCTGCCGCTGCCGTCCGTGACGCCGCCGTCCAGGCGGGCCGCTCCCTCTACCAGAAGGTGCCGGTCGCCGCTCGCCAACGGGTCCGGCCGTTCGTCGAGCAACGGCTGGGGGAGAAGGTCGAGCTGCGCAGCCTGTCCTTCACGCCGAGCGCACCCGTGGGCTACCGCCCGGCGCTGCGCCCCTTCACGGTCGAGGCCCCGACAGAGCTCTTCATCCCCAAGTCCCTCGCCAAATACGGCCTCGGCAAGTACGAGCCGTACGCCCTCGACCTCTACCTCGCGCTCCTGGAGCACACCCGGCGCGGCGCCGTCCTCGACATCGGCGCGAACGTCGGCCTCTACGGGCTCCTCGCGACCGCGCTCGGGCGCCGGCCCGTCTACTCCTTCGAACCGACACCCCGGATCGCGGCCGCCGCCCGTCGCTCCGCCAAGGTGAGCGGGCTGCCGCTGCGCGTCGAGCAGGCGGCCGTGGGGGAGGAGGTCGGCACGCTGACGCTCTACCTGTCGAACACCTCCGACGCCTCGAACTCGCTCAACCCCGACTTCCGAAAGTCGGAGGAGCGGATCGACGTGCCGACGACGACCGTCGACACCTTCTGCGCCGCCAAGCGGCTCGCGCCGTCCCTGCTCAAGATCGACACCGAGACGACCGAGCCCGCGGTGCTGCGCGGCGCGCGCCGGACGATCACGACGCACCGTCCGTGGATCCTCGTCGAGGTGCTCAAGGGGCGGTGCGTCGGCGAACTCGACGCCGCGATGGAGGGGCACGGCTACACCTACCACCACATCGACGGACCGGGCCCGCGGCCGGTCGCCGAGCAGATCGTCGGCAAGGACGGTGGCGACATGTACCTTCTCGCGCCGCAGCCGGTGCCCGACTCGCTGTGGGCCGCCATGAACGCGTGGCGCGAGGTGCTCGCCGGCGTCCGACTCGCCCAGCGCAGCGTGGAGGTCTCGACCCTGCTGCTCGACTCCGAGCTCCGGCCCCTGCCGACGACCGCGTGACAACTGCGTGACGACCGAGTGACGACCCAGTGACGGCGGGCGGGACGACGGGTGCGTTCGGTCGGCCGGGCACGTCCGCAGACGTCCACAGGTCCACTCGGGCGACTTAGGTCACTGTTCGGACACCTTGTCGTCACCGGCGGGATGCAAGGGCGACACCCCTGCTGCGGTGGGCGTAGTGTGCGGTCCGCACATCCGCTGCCCGAGCCACCGGGCCGATGACGTCTCGGAGCCCCTATGCACGCAACCCCCCTCCCCGCGCTCGTCGCGACGCAGGACACGCTGATCCAGGCGAACCTGCTGGACTACCTCTTCATCGCCATCTACTTCGCGTTCGTCCTCGGCATCGGGCTCATGGCCCGGCGCTCGGTGTCGGAC
>CAKUJB010000175.1 GCA_934661165.1 uncultured Microbacteriaceae bacterium
CCCTGGAGCTGGGCGTGAACTTCATCGACACCGCGAACACCTACGCCCGCGGCACGAGCGAGCGCTACATCGGCGAGTCCCTGCGCCGGCTCCAGGTGGCCCGCGAGGACGTCGTGCTCGCCTCGAAGGTCTACTTCAACGAGGGCCACCTCTCGCGGGCGGCGATCGAGCGCGAGATCACCGGCACCCTCGAGCGGCTCGGCACGGACTACCTCGACCTCTACCTCATCCACCGGTTCGACTACTCGACGCCGATGGAGGAGACGATGGAGGCCCTGCACGGGCTGGTCCGCTCGGGTCGAGTGCGGGCCCTGGGCGCGTCGGCGATGTACGGCTACCAGCTGCACAACCTCCAGGCCCTCGCCGACGAGCACGGCTGGACCCGGTTCGCCGCGCTGCAGAACCACTACAACCTGCTCTACCGCGAGGACGAGCGCGAGCTCATCCCGGTGGCCCGGCAGTACGGCATGAGCCTCACCCCGTACAGCCCGCTCGCGTCGGGTCACCTCACGCGCCCCACGTGGGACTCCGACTCCATGCGCGCTACGACCGACGACACGATGCGTCAGAAGTACGACCGCGGCCGTGAGCTCGACATGCCCGTCGTCGAGCGCGTCGCGAAGATCGCCGCCGACCACGATGTCCCGATGGCCGACGTCGCCCTCGCCTGGCACTGGGCCCGTGGCGTCGCTGCACCGATCGTCGGCTGCTCCAAGCCCTCACGCGTCGACGACGCGGTGCGCGCCCTGCAGCTGCACCTGACCGAGGACGAGGTGGCCTTCCTCGAAGAGCCGTACATCGCGCACGAACTCGTCGGCCTCATCCCGCCTCCGTGAGGGGCGTCGAGACAGCCACTCGCGCGGCCCGGTGAGTCGAGCGCCGGGTGAACCACGCAGGGGGCCGAGGCTGTCGGTCGTGGATGACAGGATGGCGCGGTGACCTCCTGCTCCGACGACGGCTGCGTCTGCCGCACCGAGCCCGCGTCCGCTGTGCCCCTGCCGACCCCGCACGTCCACGACCCGTCGCACGCTGCCCCCGCGAATGAGCACGGGCATGCGCATCACCACGCGCATCAACACGGCCATCAGCACGGCCACGAGCCCGGGCCGCTCGCCGACGCCTCGGTGCGTCGGGCGCGACCCAGCGACGCGCCGGCCGTCGGGATCGTCCAGGCCCAGGCGATGGCCGCCGACTACGCGCAGATCCTGCCCCCGCAGGCCCTCGCCGAGCTCGATCCCGCCACCTTCGGCTCGGTGTGGCGCCGGTCGCTCGCCGAGCCGCCGAGCCCGCGCCACCTCCTCCTCGTCGCGTGCGCGGGCGAGCAGGTCGTCGGCTTCGCGGCGTTCGGCCCGAGCGAGGATCCGGACGCCGACGACGAGACGGCCGAGCTCCTCACCCTCAGCGTCCACCCGCAGGCCCGCGGCGAAGGCCACGGCTCGCGACTCGTCAACGCCGTCGTCGACGAAGCCAGATCACGCGGCTTCACGTGGTTGCACGCCTGGGTCCTGCTCGACACCCCGCAATACCGCGATTTCCTCCAGCGCGCCGGCATGGCGCCCGACCGGGCCCGCCGGACCCGCGCCGTCGACGACGAGCGCACCGTGATGGAGGTGCGGCTCGGAGCCGGCCTGGGCACCGATGAGTGAGGTCGACGCGGCCGGAGCGCAGCTGGGCGCCGGGCCGCAGAGTGCTCAGCCGCGGCCCGTCGCCTCCCGCGCCGACCGCGGCCAGGAGCGACGCCGCGTGCGCGGCGCCGTGTGGCGTCAGTCCCTCTCGGTGGGGGCGGCGACCGGCGCCTACGGGGTGAGCTTCGGGGCCCTGTCGGTCGCCGCGGGCCTGTCCGTGTGGCAGACGTGCGCGCTCTCGCTCCTCATGTTCACCGGTGGCTCGCAGTTCGCCCTCGTCGGCGTGCTCGGAGCGGGGGGCTCGG
>CAKUJB010000176.1 GCA_934661165.1 uncultured Microbacteriaceae bacterium
GACGCGGCCTACCGGACCGAGGCGGAGCAGTACCCGGGGAGCACGATGTGCTCGGCGTTCCGCACCTTCCAGGGCTGGACGGCGCTCTCGGACATGGCCCACGACCAGGGCGTGCTCCACACCGTGCCGATCCCCTACGCGATGGCCTATCTCATGCTGCGGCCCCTGCTGAGCGACATCGCCGAGGACGACATGTGCGCGGTGCGCCCGGGCAAGACGTTCCCGGCGAACGAGCAGTGGCACCCCCTGCTCATGGAGGCCGTGAGCGGCATCCCCGACGTGCAGGCGGGCGACTCGGTCTGGTGGCACTGCGACATGGTCCACGGCGTCGACCCGGTGACCGACCAGGAGGGCTGGGGCAACGTCATGTACATCCCGGCCGCGCCGTGGTGCGCGAAGAACGAGGAGTACGCCGACCACGTGCGCAAGGCGTTCCGCGGTGGCGAGAGCCCGAGCGACTTCCCCGAGGAGCACTACGAGGCGAACTGGCAGAACCGCTTCGTCGAGTCCGAACTCAACGCGATCGGTCGGCGCGGGCTGGGTCTCAGCGTCGAGTAGCGCCGTCCCGATCGCGCCGCCACACCCTCTCCGACCTGCCAGGATGACCCGATGAACGCTTCGACCGACGGCGCCCGCAGCTGGCTGGCGACCCCGACGCACACCGCCTGGCTCGACGACCAGACGCGCCGACTCTTGCGATTCGCCCTCGGATCGGCGCTGCCCGCAGGCGGATTCGCTTACCAGGATGCCGACGGAAGCGCACTGCCGGGGCGGACGCCGCAGCTCTTCCTCACCGCGCGGATGGCGCATGCGTCGGCGATCGGCGTGGCGCTCGGCGTGCCCGGGGCGGGGGCGCTGCTCGACCACGCGATGAGCTCGCTCACGGGGCTCTTCGCCGACCCCGAGCACGGCGGGTGGTTCAGCGACCCGGCGCATCCGGACGCGCGCAAGGCGGTCTACGACCACGTGCACGTCGGGCTCGCGGCGGCATCGGCGTGCGCGGCAGGACACCCGGCCGGGCCCGAGCTGCTCGCCCAGGCCGTCGACGTCATCGACACCCGGCTGTGGGACGAGCAGGCCCAGGCGCTGCGCGAGTCGTTCGCGCGGGACTGGAGCGACGACGAGCCCTACCGCGGGGCCAACGCGAACATGCACGGGCTCGAGGCGTTCCTCGCGATCGGCGATGTCACCGGCGACGACCGCTGGCACCGGCGGGGATTGGCGATGGCGACCCGCGTCGTGCGCGAGCACGCCTCGGGCAACGGGTGGCTCATGCCCGAGCACTTCGACACCGCGTGGCGGGCGCTGCCGGACTACAACCGCGACGAGCCGAACCACCCGTTCCGGCCCTACGGCGCGACGTACGGTCACTCCCTGGAGTGGGCGCGCTACCTGCTCGCGCTGCACGCCTCACCCGCCGGGCTGCTGCGGCCCGACGAGGACTGGCTCGTCGACGCGGCGTCGCACCTCGCCGGCACGGCCCTCGAACGGGGTTGGGCCGCGGACGGGCAGGACGGGCTCGTCTACACCGTCGACTGGGACGGCTCGCCGGTCTCGCGGCTGCGGCTGCACTGGCCGATCTGCGAGGGGATCCAGGCGTGCGCGGCGCTCATCCGCACGACCGGCGACCCGCGGTGGGAGGCCTGGTATCGGCGACTGTGGGACCACGCGGCGACCTACTTCATCGACGAGCGCGGCACGTGGGTCAACGAACTCGACGCCGACCTGCGCCCGTCGGGCGATGTGTGGCCGGGGCGCCCGGACTTCTACCACTGCATCGGCGCGCTCGTCGTGCCGACGCAGCCGCTCTCGCCGTTCGTGACGCTCGCGGCGGCGGGCAAGGAGTCGGCGATCCTGCCCGTCGCGTAGGCGTTCGCGCAGCTCTGCGGGCATCCGGGGCGCCCTGCGGCAGCGTCGGGG
>CAKUJB010000177.1 GCA_934661165.1 uncultured Microbacteriaceae bacterium
CACCTGGGACGACGCGGAGGACAGCGGCCGGGTACGCGCGAGCGGCAGGCGCGCGGACCTTGCCGCGCACCTGCCGCTCGACGTCATTTCGTAGAGGCGACGCTTCGCTCAGTAGCGGAAGCGCGTCACGAGCGACTGGAGGGCGCTCGCCCGCTCGGCCAGCTCGCCGGCCGCCTGCGCGGTCGCCGAGGCGGCCTCGGTCGACTCGTTCGAGGCGCGCGAGGCGTCGGCGACGTTCGTCGCGATCGTCGACGCACCCTGCGCGGCGTCGCTGACGTTGCGGCTCATCTCGTTCGTCGTCGCGGTCTGCTCCTCGACGGCGGAGGCGATCGTCGACTGGGTGTCGTTGATCTGGGCGATGATCGAGGCGATCTCGCCGATCGCGGCGACGGCGGCCTCGGTGTCGAGCTGGATCGCCTCGACGCGGTGACCGATGTCCTCGGTCGCCTTCGAGGTCTCCTGCGCGAGCTCCTTGACCTCGTTCGCCACGACGGCGAAGCCCTTGCCGGCCTCACCCGCGCGGGCCGCCTCGATCGTCGCGTTGAGCGCGAGCAGGTTGGTCTGCTCGGCGATCGAGGTGATGGTCTTCACGACGTTGCCGATCTCGATGCTGCTCTCGCCGAGCTTGGCGACGGTGACGTTCGTGCGGTCGGCGACCTGCACGGCCGAGGACGCGACGCCGGCGGCGTTGTTCGCCGACTGGGCGATCTCGCGGATCGAGGCGGTCATCTCCTCGGTGCCGGCGGCGACCGTCTGCACGTTGCGGGAGACGTCATCGGCCGAGCCGGAGACGACGTTGAGCTGGTCGGAGGCGTTGCGCGAGCTGTTCGTCACCTGCGCAGCGACCGCCGAGAGCTCCTCGGAGGCGGCGGCGACCGCGGTCGAGGTGTTCGCGACCTCGGAGATGATGTCCTGCATCGACTGGCGCGCCTGCTCCGACGCGGCGGCCATCGCGCCGACCTCGTCGTGGCTGTCGACGACGGTGGGCACCGTGAGGTCGCCCTGGGCCATCGCCTCGAGGCTCGTGCGCACCGAGGCGACCGAGCGCGTGATCATCCGCGCGATGACGAGGGAGACGAGCCCGACGAGGACGAAGACGATGAGCAGCGTGATGACGATCGCGATGAGGGTCGTCGTCGCGTTCTGCTTCTGGGCCGCGATGGCGGCCTGGCTGCGGCCGACCGCGATCTCGCGCAGGTCGAGGCCCGTCGTCTCGAGCTCGCTGATGACCTTGGACGCCTCGGTCGTCACGAGCGCGTCACCGGCCGTCGCGGAGGCCGGGGTGCCCTTCTTGTACTCGGCGACGGCCTTGGCGTCGATCGCGAGATAGGCGGCCCAGCTCTCCTTGATCTTCGCCATGTCCGCCTTGCCGCGGTCGGTGCGCAGCTGGGGGAAGTTCTCGAGGGACTTGTTCGTCTCCTCGACACGCTTGAGGAAGGTCGCGCGGTTCGCCGACGTCGGGTCGACGGCCTTGGCGCCGAGCCGGTTGACGTCGAAGGCGTAGGAGTTCTGGTAGGAGTTCGCCTCCGCGACGTCCCACAGCAGCTCGGTGACCGCGATCGACACGTCCTTGGAGGCGGCGATCTCCTCGGCGGCCGCGTTGGAGTTCTTCAAGGCCCAGATGTTGACGCCCCCGAGGATCAGGGCACCGATGATGCCGATGAGCCCGATGGACAGGATCTTCGTGTGGATGCTCAGGTTGGCCATCCGGCTGCGCAGCCCTGCGCCTCCAGCGGTCGTGCGATCGGTCATGCTCTTCTCCTGGTGTCGCCGACCGCGACGGTGCTGGTGAGGTAGGTCTGCGGTCGATAGCTACGGGGGCGAGCGCGGGCGGATCGCGGGGAGGGCTCAACTGTGCCGACCGGCTCGCTCGGCCTATCGACCGCGGAGGGGAATCC
>CAKUJB010000178.1 GCA_934661165.1 uncultured Microbacteriaceae bacterium
TCGATGTCCTGGCGGCGCTCATTCGCGTGGATCGGTCACCGAGCCTGGGGCTCGCGGCGCGGAGCCTCGCGGCGGCTGGCGTGCCCGTGTTTCCGTGCGTCGTCGAGCCTTGTGCGTGGGGTGGACCTGAGGGGACTCGAACCCCTGACCCCCTGCATGCCATGCAGGTGCGCTACCAACTGCGCCACAGGCCCGTGAAGACCCGTCAATACTACACGCCCGCGGCGCCCTCGTCCGTCGCCTGGGCGGGGGTCGGCTCGATGCCGAGCGGGAGGACGGGGCAGTCGCGCCAGAGCCGCTCGAGGCCGTAGTAGACGCGCTCCTCCTCGTGGAAGACATGGACGACGAGGTCGCCGAAGTCGAGCAGCACCCAGCGGCCCATCCCCCGCCCCTCGCGGCGCAGCGGCTTCGCGCCGACCTCGAGGAGGCGATCCTCGACCTCCGAGGCGATCGCGTCGACCTGGCGCTCGTTGCGGCCGGAGACGAGGAGGAATGCGTCGGCGAACGGCAGCAGCTCGCTCACGTCGAGCGCGACGAGGTCCGTCCCCTGCTTGTCGTCGGCCGCCGTCGCGGCGGCCGACACGAGGCTGCGGGTGCGCTCGGATGCCGGCACGTGGCTCAGATCCACCGGAGGACGACGGCGGTGACGACGAGCCCCGTGACGAGGACCGCGAGGACCGCGGCGGTGACGATGAGGACGTTGATGGCGCGCGACGCGCGGGGCTTGCCGCCCGCGACGATGGGCGTGCCGAGCGCGTGCTGACTCGCGACGGCGCTCGCCTTGACTGGAGCGGCGGAGGAGCCGGTCGTCGGGTGGGCACTGTCGAAGCGGTCGTCGAGCTCCGCCTCGCCGTGCAGTCCGGTGATCGCCCCGGTCGCGGCGAAGTCGGGGCTCAGCGTGATCGATCCGGTGAGGAGCACCTGGCCGGTCTCGCCGAGCGGCCCGCCGAGGTCGACGACCTTCGGCAGCTCCTCGACGACGAGGGCGCTTGAGGTGGACGGTCCGCCGACCTCGCGGCTCGCCGTCATCTCGACGTCGTCCTCGAGCTCGAGCTGCCGGGTCCAGTGGCCCTCGGGTGCGGTCCAGCTCGGGGCTGCGGCCGGCGCCGTCGGCTCGGATCGCGGCGCGAAGGCCGACTGCGGCAGGTCCGGCTGCGGCTTCGTCGTCCGGAGCTCGGACTCCGGCGCGGGAGCCGGTGCCGGCGTCGGGCCGGTGGCCGGCGTCAGATCGGCCTGCGGCGCCGCCGGGCGCTCGGCCGCGATCGGCGAGCTCGGGCGGAAGAAGTGCGCGTCCGGCTGCGGCGCGGTCTGCGCGAGCGGCGCCGACTCAGCGTCGCTCGCGGGCCCGGTCTCGCTCGCGGGCTCGACGACCGGCGTCGAGGCCGGCGTGATCGTCGGGATGAGCCCCGTCTCGCGGAGCTCACGGAGGCGGCGGCGCGTGAGCGGCTGGCCGTCGGGCCCGATCACGGCCTGGCCACCGGTCGACCCCGTGTCCTCGAGCTCCGGCTGCGCGTCGAGGGACGGCTGCTCGCCGGTCGCCAGGCGCGCCTCGCGCGCCGCGCGACGCGACTTCGGCTGTTCAGGGGTGAGGCTCATGCGGTCCCACGATACAGTCCGTGCTTGCCGATGTACTGAACGACACCGTCGGGGACGAGGTACCAGACCGGCCAGCCCTTGCCGACCCGTTCGCGGCAGTCCGTCGAGGAGATCGACAGCGCCGGGACCTCGAGCGAGGTGACCCGATCCGCCGGCAGTCCCGACGTCGAGAGCCGGTGTCCCGGGCGGGACACGGCGACAAGGTGGGCGAACTCCCAGATGTCGTCGACATCCTTCCACTCGAGGATCTGCGCGACGGCGTCGGCGCCGGTGATGAAGAACAGCTCGGCCTCAGGATGCT
>CAKUJB010000179.1 GCA_934661165.1 uncultured Microbacteriaceae bacterium
TGAGCGTCGCGACCTCATCGAGCGAGCGCAGGATCGTCGTGTCGGACCAGTCCGGGTTGAGGTCGGCGTCGGTGAGTGTCGAGGAGACGACGTACTTCGGGAGCGAGTTGTAGCGCGCGAAGTCCTCCATCGTCGGCCAGATCGGTGCGAACTCCCGGTAGGTCTGCGCGCCGAGCAGGAGTGCGCCGGCCTCCTCCTGCTCGCGGCCCTTGAGCTCGTAGGCCGCCGGGTCGAACTCGATGTCCTGGAAGGTCCAGCCGCCGTGGGGGTGCTCCCCTCCGCCGGGGGCCTCGATGACGCCGTCGAGGGTCATGAACTCGGTGACGAGGATCGGTCGCATGCGCTCGAAGCTACCAACGGCCGCTGCGGTCAGGGCGGGGGTGTCATCTCGGCGCGGACGCCGAGGAGGCGGATCGCCCGGTCGGGCTCGATCTTGTCGCGGGCCAGGCCGATCGCGGCCTCGATGATCGCGTCGCGGTCGGCGGTCTCGGCCGGAAGTTTGCGGGCGCGGGTCACGGTGAAGAACGGGGCGTAGCGGATCTTCAGCGCGATCCGGACGACCGGGCGTCCCTCGCGGGCGCAGTCGTCCGCGGCCTGGCCGGCGAGCTGTCGCACGGCCGCCTCGATGTCGGCGACGCTCGTCAGGTCCTGTTGGTAGGTCGTCTCGCGGCTGTGGCTGCGGGGGATCCACGGGGTCGGATCGACCTCGGCGGAGCCCTCGCCGCGGCCGAGCTCGGAATACCAGACGCCGATGCGCGGACCGAACTCGGCTTGGAGGACGGGGAGTTCGGTGGCTGAGAGTTCGGCGACCGTCGTGATTCCGTGGGTGGCGAGACGGGCCGAGACCTTCGCCCCGACGCCCCAGAGGGCACGGGTCGGCCGCTCGCCCATCACCTCGAGCCAGTTGTCCCGCGTCAGCATGAAGGTGCCGCGCGGCTTGCCGAATCCCGTCGCGTTCTTGGCGCGCGCCCGGGTGTCGCCGATGCCGATCGAGCAGTGCAGGTCGGTCGCGGCGAGCACCGCGGCCTGTACCTCGCGGGCGAAGCGGACCGGATCGTCGGTCGTTACGCCGAGGAAGGCCTCGTCCCAGCCGAGCACCTCAGTGGTCGCCATCGCGCGCAGGGTGGCCATGACCTGCTCGGATGCCGCGAGATAGGTCGGACCGTCGACGGGCAGGAGGATCGCCTCGGGGCACTTGCGGACCGCGATCTTCAGCGGCATCCCCGACCGGACGCCGAACTCGCGCGCCTCGTAGGAGGCTGTCGAGACGACCGCGCGCTCAGTGGGGTCCCCGCGACCGCCGACGATGAGCGGGACCCCGGCGAGCTCGGGGCGGCGCAGGATCTCGACCGCCGCGATGAACTGGTCGAGGTCGACGTGCAGCACCCAGGGGCGCGCGGCCGAGTTCATCGCCTCAGTCTGCCGCTCGAGCACGCCGTGCGGGCACCCCGACGCGACGTGCGGGGCGTGCCGGGTGGGTTACTCCGCGGTAGCAGTCAATTTGCTGTCGGTTGACCGCTACTGAATTGCCGGTGTTCTCGCCGGTGCGGCGTGGGTGGGGCGCCAGCGCGTGCCAGGCGGGTGAACCCCCCTGGCCGACCGGTGCCTGACCGGTCGGTGCATGCGGGGCCGTGCCGTCGGACTCCTCGGCCGGAGCGGTCGATGTGCTGATGGCCGACCGTCACGAAACTGACGTCGTTCCGGGTGCGCCGATCGGTCAGACAAGGGGGTTGTCGGTGAACCAGGTCGCGAGGCGGTCGAATCCCTCGTCGAGGGACACGCGCGGGGTCCAGTGGAGGACCTCACGGGTACGGCGCTGGTCGAACCAGTGCGCGGTCGAGAGCTGCTCGGCGAGGAAGCGGGTGATCGGCGGGTCGGTCGACAGGTC
>CAKUJB010000180.1 GCA_934661165.1 uncultured Microbacteriaceae bacterium
CGGCCAGTCGATCCGGATGCGCCGCGGCGCATCGATCTCCGACCTCGCGGACAAGCTCGAGGCCCTGGCCGGCCTCACGGTGCAGCCCGGCTCGCTCGTGACCGCCCTCTTCCACCTCGGCCAGATGGCGACGGCGACGGAGTCCCTCGACGACGCCACCTTCGAGATCCTCGGCGACGAGCTCGGCTACGAGATCGAGATCGTCTCCCCGGAGGACGAGGACAAGGAGCTCCTCGCGGAGTTCGACCTCGACCTCGACGGCGAGCTCGAGGACGAGGACGACGACGAGCTGTTCCCGCGCCCGCCGGTCGTCACCGTCATGGGCCACGTCGACCACGGCAAGACGAAACTCCTCGACGCGATCCGCGATGCGAACATCGCGGGCGGCGAGGCCGGCGGCATCACGCAGCACATCGGCGCCTACCAGGTGCACAAGGAGCACGACGGCGTTCAGCGCCACATCACCTTCATCGACACCCCGGGTCACGAGGCCTTCACGGCGATGCGGGCCCGAGGTGCGCAGGTCACCGACGTCGCGATTCTCGTGGTCGCGGCCGACGACGGGATCATGCCGCAGACGATCGAGGCGCTCAACCACGCGCAGGCGGCGAACGTGCCGATCGTCGTGGCGGTGAACAAGGTCGACAAGGAGGACGCGAACCCGCAGAAGGTGCGCCAGCAGCTCACCGAGTTCGGCCTCGTCGCCGAGGAGTACGGCGGCGACACCATGTTCATGGACGTCTCGGCGCTCAAGGGCATCGGCATCCAGGAGCTGCTCGACGCGGTGCTCCTCACCGCCGACGCGGGCCTCGACCTGCGGGCGAACCCGAACAAGGACGCGCGCGGCGTCGCCATCGAGGCGAAGCTCACCCGCGGCCAGGGCTCGGTCGCGACCGTCCTCATCCAGTCCGGCACGCTGCGCATCGGCGACCCGATCGTCGCGGGCACGGCCTACGGTCGCGTCCGCGCGATGCAGGACGAGAACGGCGCGGCGGTCTCGGAGGCGGGCCCGTCCCGCCCCGTCCAGGTCCAGGGCCTGTCGAGCGTCCCGCGCGCCGGTGACACGTTCATCGTCACCGAGGACGACCGCATGGCGCGCCAGATCGCCGAGAAGCGCGAGGCCGTCGAGCGCAACGCGCAGCTCGCGAAGGGCCGCAAGCGGATCTCCCTCGAGGACTTCCACGACGCGGTCGGCAAGGGCAAGGTCGACACCCTCAACCTCATCATCAAGGGCGACGTGTCCGGTGCCGTCGAGGCGCTCGAGGAGTCGCTGCTCAAGATCGAGATCGACGACTCGGTGCAGCTGCGCATCCTCCACCGCGGTGTCGGCGCGATCACCGAGAGCGACATCGACCTCGCGACGATCGACGACGCGATCGTGCTCGGCTTCAACGTCCGCCCGGACGTCAAGGCCCGCGAGCGCGCCGCCCGCGAAGGCGTCGACGTCCGCTACTACTCGGTCATCTACTCGGCGATCGACGACATCGAGCAGGCGCTCAAGGGCATGCTCAAGCCGGAGTTCGAGGAGGTCCAGTCGGGCGTCGCGGAGGTCCGCGAGGTCTTCCGCTCCTCGAAGGTCGGCAACATCGCGGGTGTCATCGTGCGCTCCGGGACGATCACGAGGAATGCGAAGGCTCGCGTCATCCGCGACGGCGTCGTCCTCGCGGACGGCCTCGCGATCGAGTCGCTGCGCCGCTTCAAGGATGACGTCACCGAGGTCCGCGACGGCTTCGAGTGCGGTATCGGCCTCGGCAAGTTCAACGACGTCCAGGTCGGCGACGAGATCGAGACCATCGAGCTGCGCGAGAAGCCGCGCGTCTGACGTTCGTGCGGCCCGCCGGGACCCGGCGGGCCGCACGACCAGACGACA
>CAKUJB010000181.1 GCA_934661165.1 uncultured Microbacteriaceae bacterium
GTGATCGAGTAGGTGCCGACGATGTAGTCGACCTGCCCGGTCTTGATGAGCGTCTCGCGCTGCGGGGTCGGGGCCTCGCTGAAGACGGGGGTCTTGCCGAGCTCCTTGGCGACGAACTTCGCGACGGCGATGTCGAAGCCGGTGTATTCGTCACCCTTCTTCAGGCCCATGCCGGGCTGGTCGATCTTGACGCCGACCTTGACGGTGTCGCCGCCGCCGCCGGTGGCCCCGCCGGAGGCCGTGTCGCCGCCACCGCCGCAGGCGGACAGGACGAGGGCCGCGCCCGCGAGCAGGGCGATCGGGCCGGCGATCCGTGGTGTCGTGTTCATGCTTCTCCTTGGGTGATGACGCCGTCGAGGTGACGCCATGGGTGGTGTCGGACGGGAGGCAGGGTCAGTTCGTGAGGATCTTGCCGAGGAAGTCGCGGGCGCGCGCCGAGCGCGGGTTGGTGAAGAACTCCTCGGGGGTGGCCTCTTCGACGATCTCGCCGTCGGCCATGAAGACGACCCGGTCGGCCGCGCGCCGCGCGAAACCCATCTCGTGGGTGACGACGACCATCGTCATGCCGCCGTCGGCGAGGGAGATCATCACGTCGAGGACCTCGTTGATCATCTCCGGGTCCAGCGCCGAGGTGGGCTCGTCGAAGAGCATCACCTTGGGCTCCATCGCGAGGGAGCGCGCGATCGCGACGCGCTGCTGCTGCCCGCCGGAGAGCTGGGCGGGGAACTTCGCCGCCTGATGGGCGACCCCGACGCGCGTGAGCAGCTCGGTCGCCTGGGTCTGGGCCTGCGACTTGCCGACCCCACGGACCTTCATCGGGCCGAGCGTCACGTTGTCGAGGATCGACTTGTGGGCGAAGAGGTTGAACGACTGGAAGACCATGCCGACCTCGGCGCGCAGCTTGGCCAGCGCCTTGCCCTCGGCGGGCAGCGGCTGCCCGTCGATCGTGATCGTGCCGCTCTCGATCGTCTCGAGGCGGTTGAGCGTGCGGCACAGCGTCGACTTGCCGGAGCCCGAGGGGCCGATGACGACGACGACCTCGCCCTCACCGACGGTGAGGTTGATGTCCTTGAGCACGTGCAGGTCGCCGAAGTGCTTGTTCACGCCCTCCATGACGACGAGCGGCTTGCCGGCCCGCCCGGCGCGGCGCGCGCGGGGGCGCGCTGCGGGCGCACTCTCGAAGTTCTCGGCGGTCTCGATGCTCTGGCCGTGCGCGGCCGGCTGCTCGGGTGTCCCTGGCATCCTCGGAGCCTAGGTGAGTCACGTGTCCCGATCAGGGCTTCTGCCCGACTTGCGACTGAATCGTGACGCGCGCCGATCGTGACGCCCCCGCAGATAGCTCAGTCGGGTCGCGCGGTGAGGACGATCGGGTCGCCGTCGGTGATCGCGATCGTGTGCTCGCTGTGCGCGCCGCGCGAGCCGTCCTTGCTGCGCAGGGTCCAGCCGTCGGCGTCGGTGTAGATCTCGTCGGTGCTCGACATGAGCCACGGCTCGATGGCGATGACGAGCCCGGGGCGCAGCTTCAGGCCCCGGCCGGCCTTGCCGTCGTTGGGCACGTGCGGCTCGCCGTGCATCGTCCGCCCGACGCCGTGGCCGCCGAACTGGGTGTTGACCCGGTAGCCGTGCTCGCGCGCGATGTCGCCGATCGTCGCCGAGATGTCGCCGAGCTTCTTGCCCGGGCGGGCCACCTCGATCGCCGCGGCGAGGGCCTCGCGGGTCGCCTCGATGACCGCGAGGTCCGAGGGGCGCGCGGTGCCGACGACGAAGCTGCGCGCCGAGTCCGCGACCCAGCCGTCGACGGACACGGCGAAGTCGATGCTCACGAGGTCACCGTCGGCGAGTTTGTAGTCGTGGG
>CAKUJB010000182.1 GCA_934661165.1 uncultured Microbacteriaceae bacterium
CTCCTGCTCGTCCTGCGCCGCGGCCACCAGCTCGCCGTCGTCGTCGACGAATACGGCGGAACGAGCGGGGTCGTCACCCTCGAGGACGTCATCGAGGAGCTCGTCGGCGAGGTCGCCGACGAGCACGACCCGCGGATCGCCGGGGGCCGCAGCCTGCCCGGCGGCGGGTGGACCGTGCCCGGCATGTGGCGCCCCGACGAGGTCCGCGAGCGGATCGGCGTGCCGGTGCCCGACGGGCCCGCCTACGAGACGGTCGGCGGCTTCATGATGGCGGTCCTGGGCCGGGTGCCGACCGTCGGTGACCGCGCCGAGGTGCTCGGCTGGTCGATCACCGTGCAGGCGATGAACGGGCGCCGCGTCGAGCGGCTCGCGATGTCGCCGCTGGAGCCCGCCGAGCAGGCCCTCGACGAGGATCAGCCCCGCCCGACCGGTCGCGCCGTCCCGCAGGGCCAGACGGTGCTCGTCCACCCGCTGCCCACCGGGGCGAATCCCACCGTGCCGCCCCTGACCGGCGCCCAGATCACCGTGCCGCCGGCCCCGGCCGGGACCTCGACCGGCGACGCCCGCGACACGTCGGGACTCACCCGGGGGGACACGTCGGGCACCGCAGCCGGCACCACTGCCGGCGACACGTCCGGCGCTACGGATCGGCCGCGCTCATGAGCTCGACGGTCGCCCTCCTCTTCTCCCTCGTGCTCCTCGCGGGCAACGCCTTCTTCGTCGGCGCGGAGTTCGCCGTCATGGCGGCCCGGCGCAGTCAGCTCGAGCCGCTCGCGGAGGCGGGCAGCAAGCGGGCCGCGCTCAGCCTCGAGGCGCTGGAGAACGTCGCGTCGCTGCTGGCCTGCGCGCAGCTCGGGATCACGGTCTGCTCCGTGCTGCTCGGGGCCTTCGCTGAGGACGCACTGCACCACCTGCTCGCGCCGGTCCTCGACCGGGTCGGCCTGCCCGAGGTGTGGAGCCACGGGATCGCGCTCGCGCTCGCCCTGCTCATCGTCGCCTACCTGCACGTCGTGGTCGGGGAGATGGTGCCCAAGAACCTCGCGATCGCTGGCCCGGACACGGCCGCGCTCCTGCTCGCCCCCGCCCTCCTGCTGGTCACCAAGGCGCTGCGCCCGATCATTGCCCTCCTCGAGGCGATCGCCAAGGCCCTCGTCCGTCTCCTCGGCGTCGAACCCAAGGACGAGATGGCCTCGGCCTACACCGCGCAAGAGGTGCACGAGATCGTCCGCGAGTCCGCCCGCGAGGGCCTCCTGGCGGCCGAGCAGCACGGGCTGACGTCACGGGTCCTGGAATTCAGCGACCGGGTCGCCGCCGACGTCGCCGTGCCGACCGCGCAGCTCGTCACCGTGCGCCTCGGGGTCACGCCGGCCGAGGTCGAGCGCCTCGTGGCCAAGCGCGGCTTCTCGCGCTTCCCGGTGCTCACGTCTCCGGTGCTCACGTCTCCGGTGGTCACGTCTCCGGTGGTCACGTCCCCGGTCGACGCCGCGGCGGACGTGGCGGCAGAGTCGACCCGACGGAACGCGCTGTCAGAGGTGGGGGAGAGCGCCGCACCGATCGCGGCGGAACTCGCTGGCTATCTGCATCTGAAGGACATCCTCTACGCCGATGAGGTGCAGCGCGACGAGCCGGTGCCGCGCAAGCGGATCCGACCGTTGGCCACCGTCCGGCCGGGCGACGAGGTGGAGGACGTGCTCGCGACAATGCAGCGGACTGGTTCCCATCTCGCGCGTGTCGTGGACGAGGCCGGGGCTGTGGTCGGCGTCGTCTTCCTCGAGGACGTCCTCGAGGAGCTCGTGGGAGAAGTCACCGACGACAGCCAGCTCGCTGCCGACG
>CAKUJB010000183.1 GCA_934661165.1 uncultured Microbacteriaceae bacterium
GGAAGGCGCTCATGAAGAGGATGCCGCCGAGCAGGAGCGGGATCGCGAAGAAGACGTCGGTGATCCGCGAGACGACCGCGTCGAGCCAGCCGCCGAGGTAGGCCGCGAGCACGCCGATGGCGCCACCGATGACCGTCGTGAAGAGGGTCGCGAAGATGCCGACGAGGATCGAAGCGCGGGCGCCGTAGATCGTGCGGGCGTAGATGTCGTAGCCCTGACCGTCGGTGCCGAACCAGTGCTCGCTGCTCGGGCGCATCCGCACGTTGAACGTCTCGCGCGGGTCGCCCTGGGAGAAGAGCTGGGGGAACGCGGCCATGAGCACGAAGATCGCGATGAGGACGATCGAGAACCAGAACGAGGGCCGTCGCCGCAGCTCGCGCCACGCATCCGAGGTGAGCGAGCGGGCTTCGACCTGTGGGTCCTGCGGGTCGAGCGCGATGTCGGCGGGCAGCTGCGCGGCCCCCATCATCGCGTCGGGCCCCGAGCCGGGGGCTTCTGTCCTGGGTGAGTCAGTCATGGCTGATCCTCGGGTCGAGCACGCCGTACAAGAGGTCGACGATGAGGTTGACGATGAGGTAGACGATGACCAGCGCGGTCACGGCACCGACGACGGCGAAGCCGTCGCGCAGCCGGATGCTCTGGAAGATGTAGCCGCCGATGCCCTGGATGTTGAAGATGCGCTCGGTGACGATCGCGCCGCCGAGGAGGGCGCCGAAGTCGTAGCCGATGAACGTGATGACCGGGATCATCGAGTTGCGCAGGGCGTGCAGGCCGATGGCCCGGCGCTGCGAGAGACCCTTGGCCTTCGCCGTGCGGACGTAGTCGGCGCGCAGGTTCTCCGAGAGGTTCGTGCGCGTCAATCGGGTCACGTAGGCCATCGACAGCGACGCGAGCACGAGGGCCGGCAGCAGGAGTTGGTAGAAGGTCGGGTTCCGCGAGGTCACCGTCACCGGGAACCAGCCCCACTTGACGCCCAGGTAGTACTGCGCCAGGACACCGAGGACGAAGACGGGGATCGAGATGACGACCAGCGTGCTGACGAGCACGAGTTGATCGAGGAACGATCCCTTTTTTATCGCGGTGAGCACACCTGCGGCGATACCGATGATCGTCTCGATGACGAGCGCCATCACCGCGAGCTTGCCGGTGATCTGGTAGCGGGCGGCGAGCTCCTGGGCCACGGGGACGCCGTAGGTGTTCTCGCCGAGATCGCCCTTGGCGAGCTTGCCGAGGTATTTGACGTAGGCGACCGCGAGGGGGTCGTCGAGGTTGTACTGCTCACGGATCTGCGTGACGACAGCGGGCGGACAGGCCCGGTCGCCACACTTGCCGGCCGACGGGTCACCGGGCAGAGCGAAGACCATCGCGTAGATGATGAACGTCGTGCCCAGGACCACGGGGATCATCTGCAAGAAACGTCGGATGACGTATTTGCCCATGGGTCCTCCAGGGATGTGGGTCGCAGCGCCCCCGCCGGATCACGACGCAGGGCCTGAGGGGGACCGTCACCAGTGGCCCGGCACTCCGTGGAGTGCCGGGCCACCGGTGAGATCAGTGCGTCACTTGACGGTGACGGAGAGGAGGTCGGGACGACCGAACGAGTTGATATTGACGGTGTTGAGCTTCTCGGACCAGCCGATGGTGGCGGTGTAGTACCACATCGGGATGGCCGGCATCTTCTCCGCGAGCATCTTCTCGGCCTCCTGGTAGGCGGCGTCGGACTCGGCACCCTGGAGCTTGCCGGCCTCGACGAGCTTGGCGTCGAAGGCCGGGTTGTCGTAGCGGTTGTCGTTGCTGGAGGCACCCTTCGAGAAGAGCG
>CAKUJB010000184.1 GCA_934661165.1 uncultured Microbacteriaceae bacterium
CGGCCTCCTTGGCCATCGCGCGCTGCATCTGCTCGGGGATCTCGACGTCCTTGATCTCGACGACGGAGACGTTGACCCCCCACGGACGGGTCTGGGTCTCGATGATCTCGCGCAGCGCGGCGTTGAGGTCGTCGCGGTGGGCCAGGAGCGTGTCGAGGTCGGCCCGGCCGAGGACGGATCGCAGGGTCGTCTGGGCGATCTGGCTCGTCGCCACCGCGTAGTTCTCGACCTCCATGATCGCGGGGATCGGCTCGGTGACGTTGAAGAGGACGACGGCGTTGACCCGGGCCGGCACGTTGTCCTTGGTGATGACCTCCTGGGGCGGAATGGTCAGCGTGACGATCCGTGTGTCGACCCGCTGCATCCGGTCGACGGCCGGGATGAGCAGGTGCAGGCCCGCCCCATAGAGGGGGCGCAGCTTGCCGAGGCGGAACACGACGCCGCGCTCGTACTCGGGGATGACCTTGATCGAGAGCCAGGCGAGGATTCCCAGCAGCACGATGATCGCTGCGGCGGGGACACTCCAGTAGGGCATTCAGCTGTTCCTTCGGTCGCTTCGGTAGCGGGGGGCGGGCAGCGGCACGGCGCCTCCGCCTCGGTGGCGGGCCAGGACCGCATCGACCTGCTCGGCCGAGAGAGGATCCTGGCGCGCGGCTGCGTTCTTCGCGGCTGCGTTCTTCTCCGCATCGAGCCGCACCGAGCGGTACGGGCCAGTCGGGGCGTGCGGCAGCTCGCCGCGGTCCAGCACGAGGTGCTCGGGGAAGCCGTCGGGGGTGTTCCACAGGTGCCGGGCCAGCGGGATGCCTACCGCCGCGACGAGCGCGAGGGCCGCGAGGAGCAGCACGACGTCGGCCGGGGTGTGCGCGGAGAAGAGGAGCGACACGAGCACCATCATGAGCGCGACGGCGCCGATGGCGACGCTCACCCCGCGGTGGAAGCGCCCGGCCTCCGAGTGTGGCCACGGGTCGACCTGGCGGGTCAGCTCGCGCGGGCCGGGCGTCGGCGAGCACTCGGTCTTGGCCGGGCAGCGCCCGCAGATCGCGTGCTGGCCGACGTAGCGCACGACCCGCTTCTCTGGGTCGAACGAGGCCGGCCACAGCCACTGGTCCTCGTGACACTTCCACGCGTCGGCGTCGTCGTGGTATAGAAAATTGCCGGTCCGCCACGCGGCCGAGCGCTGCGCGCTCCGCGCCCCCATCCGGTCGAAGATGACCGCGATGACGAGCAGGACCACGGCATACCCGCAGACGAGAGCGACCTCGAGGCTCGGCTGGCCCATCGCTATCCCTGGGACTTCTCGCGCGGCGTGAGCTCGGTGTAGAGGATCTCCTCGGGGAGTTCGTCGACGACCAGACCCTTGCGGTAGTTGAGCAGGCCCTGGAAGGCCATCCACAGGAACGGCACGCACCCACCGACGATGAAGATCACGTCACCGGGCAGGCGACCCCATTCGAGGAGCTTGTTGACGTCGCTCGTGAGGTAGCCCAGCGTGCGTGCCTCGAAATAGCCGTTGCCGACCGACTGGTAGAGCTGGAGCACGCCCAAGGGGAGCAGGGTCGCGAAGACCATCCACGCGAGGCCGATGTTGAGGCTCCAGAACGAGATCTTCGCGAGCTTGTCGGACCACGTGTCGGCAGGGATGAGATAGCGCAGCGCGAACATCGCGAGGCCGACGCCGAGCATGCCGTAGACGCCCATCATCGCGGCGTGCCCGTGATTGGCCGTCAGCGCGGTGCCGATCTCGTAGTAGGAGACGATCGGCAGGTTGATGAGGAAGCCGAAGACGCCGGCGCCGAGGA
>CAKUJB010000185.1 GCA_934661165.1 uncultured Microbacteriaceae bacterium
TGCTCCACCTGCTCGCGCCGAACCACCGCGCGCTGCAGGTCACGACCGACCTCGCGGGCTTCTGGGCGCGCCACTATCCCGAGCTCAAGCGCTCGCTGATGCGCCGCTACCCGCGCCACCCCTGGCCCGACGATCCCCGCACCGCCCCGGCGCCCGCGCCGCGCGGCCGATGAGCGCCGACGAGCCACCGGTCTCGGCGCATGAGTCCGTGGGGCGCGCACGCGCCGGCCGGAGCGCGCCCCGCGCGTGAGCTCGGATGACGCTCACGGCAGCTCAGGGCCTCGGCATCTCAGGGCAGGCGGCGCAGCACCGAGATGCCGTTGGTGGTCCGGCCGATGACCAGGTCGTCGAAGCCGTCACCGTTCAGATCGGCGACCTCGACCGTCATGAGCCCGGTCGTGGGAGCGGGGAGCTCGATCCAATCGGCCATGGTCGCGGGGTTCGCATAGAGCCTCGGCCGCGCGCCACCGTTGACCATGGCGACCACCGCCTCGGCCGTGGCATCGCAGTCGAACTGCATGAACGCCGCGGCGAAGGCTGTCCCGGGGAGGGTCGCCGTGACGGGCGCGGCGAAGCCCAGGCCTTGGGCGCGATGCAGTTGGACGTTCCCCGACTGGGGGATCAAGAGGTCCGGTCGGCCGTCGCCCGTGACGTCGGCGTAGCCGAGCTCTTCGACCGCATCGAGACCGGAGATCAGGATCGCGGGCGCGCCGAACGTGCTGCCCGCTCGCCGATAGACGATCACCCGCTCGTTGGTGAGGACGAGCAGGTCCTGATCGCCGTCGGCGTCCACGTCGCCGACGAGGATGTCCTTGGCGCGGCCGTTGTTGGTCGCGCCGAGCTCGGTGGGTGCCTGGAAGGTTCCATTGCCATTGCCGAGCGACACGACCAGGCGCCAGGACGTCTCGCTCCGGATCGTCCCGATGGTGGTGAGGATGTCGAGGCGGCCGTCGCCGTTGAAGTCGTAGAGGAGCAGGCCGCCCGTGCCGGGCTCGCCGCTCACGCTGAAGTTGAACGCCTCGACCGGCGCCGCGAAGGCGCCCCCGGTGTTCCGGTAGACCTGCGCCGTCATGGTCTCGCCGACCGCCACGAGGTCGTCGCGGCCGTCGCCGTTGAGATCGCCCAACGCGATGTCGCTCTGAACTCGGAACGGAGAGACGCCCACCGGCGAGGTGTACTGGACGGTGCCAAAGGTCGCGGGCCCGGTGCTCCGGAAGTACGCGAGCCGGGTGTCGGGATCGAGCGCCGTGTCGGCCGCCATGGCGCACACGATGTCGGGGTGCGCGTCGCCGTTGATGTAGCCCACGGCGAGATCGACGCAGCTCCGGGGCGCGGTGTAGCCGGCCGCCGTGAACGCCGGGGTGCCGGTCTCGTCGATCCTGCTGTCGCAGTCGTTGTCGGCTCCGTCGCAGACCTCGGCGGTGGGGGAGCCGGGGGTGGCGTCGCAGACGAGGCTTCCGCTGCTGCACACCCGAACGCCGGTGCGCGCGCACGCGCCGACCCCGCGGGTGCATCCGGCGCCGACGCCCGCGGCGTCCTCGTCGATCCTGCTGTCGCAGTCGTTGTCGGCTCCGTCGCAGACCTCGGCGGTGGGGGAGCCGGGGGTGGCGTCGCAGACGAGGCTTCCGCTGCTGCACACCCGAACGCCGGTGCGCGCGCACGCGCCGACCCCGCGGGTGCATCCGGCGCCGACGCCCGCGGCGTCCTCGTCGATCCTGCTGTCGCAGTCGTTGTCGGCTCCGTCGCAGACCTCGGCGGTGGGGGAGCCGGGGGTGGCGTCGC
>CAKUJB010000186.1 GCA_934661165.1 uncultured Microbacteriaceae bacterium
CGCCCGCCCCGGAGGCCCGCACCGCCCGCTCGCCGTACCCCGCGGGCACGGGCGCGGGGTGGAGCTCGCCGCGGCGACGCTTCCGCGGCGCGGCCATGACCGGTTTCGTCCGGAAGCGATGCCGCTCCGGAGGCGAGGCGGAGGAATGAGCGGGGTGCGCATTCCTCGCATCCTCCTCCGCGGCGATCACCGCATCGCCCCGGACGATGCGCACCGTCTCGTCGCCGCGGGCGATCGGCACCGTCTCGTCGCCGTCGCGCGACATCGCGACCGTCGCGTCCTCGTCGCGCACGACCTGGACCGTCGCGTCCTCATCCTGCGCCACCGCGACCGTCGCATCCTCGTCGCGCACGACCTGGACGGTCTCGTCATCGTCACGGCCCATGGCGACCGTCGGGTCGTCGGCCGGCCGCACGTCGACGGTGTCGTCGTCCTGGTCGCCCGCCGCGTCGCCCGGCTCCGGCCGCTCCGCCATCACACGGCCCCCACGACGCCGATGGGCGCCGTGCTCTCGTCGGTGTACTCGGCCACGGCGCCCTCGGTGACCTCCTCGACGTCGAAGTCGCGGCCGCCCGCGACGACGTCGACGACGATGACCGAGATGTTGTCGCGGCCGCCGGCGCGCCTCGCGAGCTCGACGAGCTCGAGCGCCGCGGCGCCGGGCGTCTCGTCGCGGCTGAGCACCTCGCGGATCGTCTCGTCGGACAGCTCGCCGGTCAGCCCGTCGGAGCAGAGCAGCAGCCGCTCGCCGTTGCGCACCGGCATCGCCCAGCTGTCGGCCGCGGCGTCGGCGGCGCCGATGGCGCGCGTGATGACGTTGCGCTCGCGGAAGACGGCGAGCTCCTCGGCGGTGATCCGCCCGACCTGGTAGAGCTCCTGGCCGAGCGAGTGGTCGACAGTGATCTGCTCGAGGGCCGTGCCGGCGTGGCGGTAGACGCGCGAGTCGCCGACGTTGAAGACGATCCAGTGCGGGGCGCCGTCCTCGATGACGAGGGCCGCGCCCGCGACGGTCGAGCCGGCGCCGCGGGAGGTCCGGGCGGCGACCTCGGCGACGCCGTCGTCGGCGAGCTCGAGCGCCGTGGTGATGTCGGCGACGGTGAGCGACTCGCGGCCGGCCGCGACCTGCTCGAACGCATCGACGACCGCCCGGCTCGCCTGATCCCCCGCCTCGTAGCCGCCCATGCCGTCGGCGATGACGTAGACGGCGGGCAGGACGAGGAGCGAGTCCTCGTTGTGCTCGCGCTTCAGGCCGATGTCGGTCGCCGAGCCGACCGTGATCTCGAGGCCGCTCGCGGCGAGGTGGACCGTCGTCGTCATCGGACCGCCTCCGGATTCCGGACGAGCACGAGGCCGACCTCGCCGAGGACGAAGCGGCCGCGCACGACGTCGGAGCCGCCCGCCGGCAGCAGCCGCTCGCGGCCGCCCGCCTCGATGATCGCGGTGCCGTTCGTCGAGCCGAGATCGGTGATGGTCCACTGGTCGCCGACCCGGTCGAGCCTGGCGTGGACCTTGGAGAGCGTCTTCGTCGGGTCGGGGACGACGATGCCGGGGACGCCGTGCTCGATCGGCGCGGGCCGGCGGCCGAGGACGACGGAGTCCGCCTCGACGCCGATCCGGTCGCCCGTGTCGAGGATGAGCAGCCACGGCGCGGGCGCGGTCCCGCGGCCCGCGATGACGACGGTCGGGCCGTCGTCCTCGGGCTCGGGCGCGGGCTCGGGCGCGGACAGCGGCACGGGCTGGGG
>CAKUJB010000187.1 GCA_934661165.1 uncultured Microbacteriaceae bacterium
CAGGCGCCGCCCTCGCCGGGCCCGCTCTACCAGTCGAACGCGGTCGACCTCACCGCGCTGTCGCTCCTGTGCCTCGGTCTGCTCATCGAGAGCTGTCTGCTCGCCGGGCCCGCCTTCGCCGTCATCGCGCAGCGGCAGCGCCGCTCGTTGGCGCTCGCCGCGGCGAACGGGGCGACCCGCGCCCAAATGCGCCGGACCCTCCTCGCCCAAGCCCTCGTCCTCGGCGTCGCCTCCGCCGTGGGGGGCCTCGTCCTCGGCGTCGGGGTGGTCTTCGTCGGCACCCCGCTCTACGTGCGCATCGTCGGGGCGACGATCGGACCGTTCGACGTGCCGCCCCTCGAGAGCGCCGTCGTCGTCGGCTTCGCGGTCGTCGCCTCGGTCGTCTCGGCGCTCATCCCGGCCCGGGGCCTGACGAAGCTCGATGTCGTCGCTGCCCTGCGCGGGGACGTCGTCTCGCCGCGACCGCACCGTGGCCTGCCCATCCTCGGGGCGTTGCTCTTCCTCGTCGGGGCCGCGATCGTCGTCGCCGCGGTCGTCCTGTCACCGCGCATCACCGTTCTCAGCTCGAACCTCAGCGCCTTCATGATCGTCCTCGGCGGGGTCGGCCTCGTCATCGGTGCACTCCTGCTCGTGCCGAGCCTGCTGACCGCGCTCGGGCACATCACGGCCGGAGCGTCCGTGCCGGTGCGTATGGCGACCCGCGATGCGGCCCGTCAGCGCGGACGCGCTATCCCGACCGTCGCCGCGATCATGGCCGGCGCGATCCTCCTCTCCGGGCTCGGCATTTCGCTGACGACGGCCGACGAGATGATCCGCCGGACGTATCGCCCGGAGGCCCCGATGGGCGCGGCGATGATCTATGCCTCGGTCCCCGGCACAACACCGCAGACCATGCGTGCGACCATCGGCGAGTCGATCCCGGGTGCCATGATGCGACCCATCGAGCGTCTCGAACTACCCGCTGGGCAGACTGTGGCGCCGTCGCCGCAAGCGCCGATCGGCATGACTCGCAACGCGTCGGTGCTCATCTTCGGGCCGACGACGTGCACGCTGAGCCAGGCCCTGACGCAGACGAGGAGGCAGACCGTGACCGGGCAGGTCACGGAGTCGGCGTGCCGGGTGATCGGGGTTGACACGGTGATGAACTACGGCGACACCGTCGTCGGTTCAGTCGACGACCTCGCGTTCATCTACGGGATCGATCGGGCTGCCCGCGACACACTGGCCAGCGGAGGGGTGCTCGTCGGCGATCCCGCGCTCGCCCCCGGGGGTCGGATCCTCGCCGTCGAAGGACGCTTCGATCAGGCCGACCTCGGGCAGAATTTCGTCTGGAAGGGCGAGGTGAAGCGGCACGAGCTGCCGGCGCGCGTCATCGACACCGACGTGTACCTGAACTCCGGCTCCGAATCCGTCCTCATGACACCGGAGACGGCCCGCGCGCTCGGCGCCAGCCTGGTGCCGAGCCGGTACCTCATCTCGTCGCCGACGGGCGAGATCACCAAGGAGCAGCAGACCGCGCTCACCGATGCACTCGCGCTGCCCTTCGCCGACCAGGTCTACGTCGAGCGCGGCTACGAGTCGCCGATCCGCGCGGCGCTGTTCATCGCCTTCATCAGCGTCACGCTGCTCATCCTCGTCGCGACGCTCACGTCGACGGCCCTGTCGATGGGGGAGGCGCGTCGCGACCTCGCGACCCTCGCGGCGGTCGGCGCGCCCGACAGCATCCGGCGGCGGATCAGCG
>CAKUJB010000188.1 GCA_934661165.1 uncultured Microbacteriaceae bacterium
CGACACCCCAATGCTCGCGAGCCTGGTCGTCGAGGTCGATGATCCGGCCGGTGATCTCGTGGCCGGGCACGACGTCGGTCTCGGTCCACGCGGGGCGGTTCTCATCGCCCCAGAACTTCGCGGCGCCGTGCCAGCACTTGAGGTCGCTCGCACAGATGCCCACGGCCTCGACGCGCAGCAGCAGCTCGCCGGGACCGCGGGTGGGGACGGGGATCGTCTCGAGGCGGTAGTCCTGGGGGCCGTGCACGATGACGGCCTGCATCGTCTCGGGGAGCTCGGGGGACTTCTCGGCCGAGGGCATAAGCCTCTCCTTCAACGTCATTGTTGATCGGAGCCGCCGCCCGGGGGCAGCTGGCGTCTCGACCCTAAGACGTCTCCACACACTTGTCCAGAACTTTTGTTCAGCACTTTTGCCCGGTGATTTCCTGGTGATGTAGTGGAATTCGGACCTCCCTGCACCTGCCTGAGGCGGCATAATCTGGGTCGGCAACGCGTGAGCGGCACCAGCAGGGGAGGCACATGACGCAGTCCGAGGAGGGCCGGGCTCTGCGCTTCGCCGACGACCTCCTCGTGCGGGCGGCGACCCTCTATTACCTCCAGGACGCGACGCAGGCGCAGGTCGCGGCCGCCCTCGGGACGAGCCGACCGACCGTGAGCCGCCTGCTCGCCGAGGCACGGGCCCGCGGCATAGTCCACATCGAGGTCCGCGATCCAGGCAGTACCGACGACGCGGAGCTGCAGCACCGCCTCGCCGAAACCCTCGGGCTCGTCCGGGCGTGGATCACCTCCGCGAGCGGGCCGCAGCCGAGCGGAGCGGTCCTCGCCCCGGCCGTCACCGAGGCACTGCGCGACGCAGACCTGCGCCGCGGGGACGCGGTCCTCATCTCCTCGGGAGCGACGATCTACGCCGTCGCTCAGCAGAATCTGCCGGCCCTTCCCGGAGTCGTCATGGCGCCGACCGTCGGCGGTCAGGACGAGCCGGAGGCCTACTACCAGACCAACGAGATCACCCGTCAGTTCGCGGCGAAGTGTCAGGCCCAGCCGATGTTCCTCTACGCGCCCGCGATGCCCGGCCCGGAGCTGCACGACCATCTCGTCGCCGACCCCTCGGTCACCCCGGTGCTCCAGCTGTGGCGCCGAGCGCGCTGCGCGGTCCTCGGCATCGGCGGGCCGCCCGCGACCCGCACCTCCCTCCCCTCGGTGCTGCCGACCGACCCCGAGTTCCTGCGCGTCGCCGCGGGCGACGTCGCCTCCCGGCCCTTCGACGCAGCGGGGCAGCCCCTGGAGTTCCCCGGCAGCGATCGGCTCGTGGCCATCGAGCTCGCCGCGCTGCGGCACATCCCCTCGACGATCGGCGTCGCCGTCGGCCGTGAGAAGGTGCGCAGCATCCTCGCCGCGGCCCGCGCCGGCTATATCAACCGGCTCGTCACCGACCGCGACACGGCCCAGGCGCTGCTCGATGCGAGCGACGCGCATCCCGAGGAGTCCCTCGAGGGGTAGCCTCACCTGCCATGACGCAGCCGACGCAGCCTTCTCGCTTCCGCCTCGACGGGCGGACCGCCCTGGTGACCGGGGGCTCGCGCGGCATCGGTGCCGCCGTCGCCCACGGGCTCGCCGCGGCGGGCGCCGACCTCGTCCTCACGGCCCGCCACGAGGCCGACCTCCAGGCGCTCGCGGCCCGGCTGAGCGAGGAGCACGGGGTGCGGGCGGCGACGCTCACCGCTGACC
>CAKUJB010000189.1 GCA_934661165.1 uncultured Microbacteriaceae bacterium
GCCCAGACCCGCCGTCACCGCGAACGCGCCGAGGTAGTCCTTTCGTCCCGACTCGACCGGGGCGACGTAGTCAACCAGCGAGCGGAAATCCTTCTGGCCCTTCCGTTCCCATTGCTGCCGCAGGCAATAGAACCGGCAGCGCTCGGACGTCCGTGAGTCGTCGGTGTAAACGACGATGTCTTCGCCGTCGCTGTTTGCCGGGAAGAACCCGTAGACGCCGCGCGCCGTGAGCAGCCCCTCGGCGATCACCTTGTCGAGGAGCTCGTTGGCGTCGTTGAAGAGTTTCTTCGCTTCGACGCCGACGACCTCGTCCTCGAAGATCCGGGGGTACTTGCCGCGGAGCTCCCAGGTCTGGAAGAACGGGCTCCAGTCGATGAACTCACGCAGCTCGGTCAGCGGGAAGTTGTCGAGCGTCCGCACGCCGGTGAAGTCCGGCGTCGGGACGTCAACGGTCGCCCAGTCGGTCGCGAACCGCTTCGCCTTGACTTCGGCGAACGGGGCGAGCGACACCTGTTGCCGCATGTTGTAACTGGCGACGAGGTCGGCCTGGAGCTTGCGGTTCTCGGCCTCGAAGGCGGGCTTCGCCTCGGGGCTCAGGAGCTTCTCGACGACGCCGACCGAGCGCGACGCGTCGAGCACGTGCGTGACGCCGCCGCCCTTCTCGGTGTTGTAATGCGGGGCGATCTTCACGGCCGTGTGCTTCGCGCTGGTGGTGGCGCCGCCGATGAGCAGGGGCGTCTTCATCCCGAGGCGTTGCATCTCGCGGGCGACGTGGACCATCTCGTCGAGGCTCGGCGTGATCAGGCCCGAGAGGCCGACGATATCGACGTTCTCCTGCTGCGCGACTTCGAGGATCTTCTCGGCCGAGCACATCACGCCGAGGTCGATCACCTCGAAGTTGTTGCAGCCGAGCACGACGCCGACGATGTTCTTGCCGATGTCGTGGACGTCGCCCTTGACGGTCGCCATGAGGATCTTGCCGCGGGCGCTGCTGGCGGAGTCGCCCTCTTCCTTCTCTTCTTCCATGAAGGGGAGCAGGTAGGCGACCGACTTCTTCATCACGCGGGCCGACTTGACGACCTGGGGCAGGAACATCTTGCCGGCGCCGAAGAGGTCGCCGACGACGCTCATGCCGGCCATCAAAGGGCCCTCGATGACGCTCAGGCACTTGGGGTACTTCTGGCGGGCCTCCTCGGTGTCTTCTTCGACGTACTTGACGATCCCCTTGACGAGGGCGTGCTTGAGCCGCTCCTCGACGGAGCCCTCGCGCCACGACTCGTCCTCGACGGCCTTGGCGCCCCCCTGCCCTTTGACGCTCTCGGCGAAGTCAACGAGCCGCTCGGTCGCGTCGGGGCGGCGGTTGAGCAGCACGTCCTCGACGAGCCCCTTGAGCTTCGGCTCGATCTCGTCGTAGACGGCGAGCTGGCCCGCGTTGACGATCCCCATGTCGAGACCCGCGCCGATCGCGTGGTACAGGAACGCCGA
Organism: uncultured Microbacteriaceae bacterium; assembly: GCA_934661165.1. Classification (GTDB taxonomy): domain Bacteria; phylum Actinomycetota; class Actinomycetes; order Actinomycetales; family Microbacteriaceae; genus 73-13. Next base: position 1,486 of record CAKUJB010000189.1, read on the forward strand.
GTGCATCGCCTCACGCACCACGTCGTTGCCGCGGAAGCTGAAGCTGATGTTCGACACGCCGCCGGAGACCTTGACGCCCGGGCACTCCTGCTTGATGCGGCGGGTGGCGTTGATGAAATCGACGGCGTAGTTGTTGTGCTCCTCGATGCCGGTGGCGACCGTGAGGATGTTGGGGTCGAAGATGATGTCTTCGGG
>CAKUJB010000190.1 GCA_934661165.1 uncultured Microbacteriaceae bacterium
TCGACCCGGAGCCGACGCGCCCGCCCCGGCGCTTGCGGCTGCGCCCGGCGGTCGTCGCGGTCATCGTCGCAGCCCTGCTCGCGGCGGGCGGGCTGGCGGCGATCGTCGCCGGGCTCGCGTCCTCGCGGACGGGGCTGCTCTCCCCCGAGACGCCGGGCACCTCGTCCGGCGCCTCGGCTGCGCTGCGCCCGTTCCCCGGCACGCCACCGGCCGGCTTCGGGGCGGCCCCGCGCTGGATCAGCGAGCCGGTGCAGACGGGTCGGGTCGTCGCCGTCGGCGACGCGATCGCCTATCTCACGACGACCGGGCGCCTCACGGTCGTCGATGCGATGACCGGCGCCAAGCGCTGGTCGGTCCCCCTGCCCTCCGGCGGGGCGACGACCCCTCCGGCCCGCACGACGATCGACGGCCAGGAGGTGCTCGCGACGCAGGTCGGCGCGACCCTGGCGTGGTGGCGCCTCACCGACGGTCGCGCCGCCGGCACGCTGGAGTTGCCGGCGCAGGCGCGGGCCACCTTCCTCGGTGAGGCGCCGCTCGTCGGTCTCGACTCGCACACCGTCGGGATCGTCTCCCGCGGCGAGCTGCGGCGCGTCGCGGTGCCCGCGGGCGCCTACCCGCTCGCGGCGAAGACGACCGGCCGGGTCACCGCCGCGTCCTCGCGGGGCTGGTGGCACCTGCACCCGGGCAGGGCCCCGGGCGCGGTCCACCCGTGGGAGGACGCGGCCGGTCAGGAGCAGGCTCCCGGCGCGGCCCCCGGCGTCGTCGGCTACCTGCGCTCCTCGGTGCTCCTGCTCTACCCGGCCGACCGCACCGGCGCCCTGCACGTCGTCGCGCACACCGACCGCGAGGAGGACGTGCGGATGAGCTTCCGCGGCCGGGTCGCCGCGGTCTCGGAGGTGACGCAGCCGTGGTGGCCGGCCCCGTCGGGCACGTGGGGCGTCCTCGGGCGCACGCTCGTCGACGTCAAGGCCGGCAAGGTGAGCGACCTCGGCGATTGGCGCACGACGTGGATCACCGCCGATCGCGCCTACGGCACGGTCGCCGGCCAACCGAGCCAGGTCGATGCCGGAGCTGCCGGAGCCGTCGGAGCTGCCGAAACCGGTGACGCGGGCGCCGTCGGCGCGAGCCCGCAGGGCGCGACGATCCCGGAGGTCGTCACCCCCGCCGGCGCCGCGGTCCGCGCGCGCGGTCCCGGCGGCGAGTCGCTCTACCTGCTCCCGCCGGACTGATCGCTCTCCACCGCAGCGGGCTCCATCGTCTCGCGCGCGGGCCACCAGGCCGCGGCGCCGGCCAGGAGCACGACGGCCGTGACGGCGAAGGCGATCTCGAAGCCGAAGAGGTCGGCGAGCGTCCCGGCGAGCACCGGCCCGAGGATCGCACCGCAGTCGGTCGCCATCTGGAAGGTCGCGAGCACCTTGCCGCCCGAGCGTTCCTGACCGACGATGTCGGCGACCGCCGCCTGCTGGGCCGGGTTGACCAGGCCCGCCCCGGCGCCCGCGACGACCGACAGGGCGAGGAAGGGCACGATCGTGTGCGCCCAGCCGAGCGTCCCGGTGCCGGCCGCGCTGATCAGGAGCCCGGCGATGACGAGGCGGCGCCGCCCGTAGG
>CAKUJB010000191.1 GCA_934661165.1 uncultured Microbacteriaceae bacterium
CCATACAGAGGACGACGTCGTTGCCCTGGTCGCGGAACCACTCGGCGATCCGGGTCGCGGTGAAGGCGGCGCGCAGACGCACGAGCGCCGGCTCGTCGGAGGTCGCGACGACGACGACCGAGCGCGCCAGGCCCTCAGGCCCGAGGTCGCCCTCGACGAATTCGCGCACCTCACGGCCACGCTCACCGACGAGGGCGAGCACGCAGACAGGGGCGTCGGAGCCGCGGACGATCATCGACAGCAGGCTCGACTTGCCGACACCGGAGCCGGCGAAGATGCCCAAGCGCTGGCCGCGACCGCACGGGATGAGCGTGTCGATCGCGCGGACACCCAGGGGCATCGGGGTGCTGATCCGCTCGCGGTCCATCGCCGGCGGCGGGGTGCCGTCTGTCGTCACGAGCTGCACGTTGTGCAGGGGCCCCTGACCGTCCATCGGGCGGCCGAGCGCGTTGACGACGCGGCCGAGCATGCCGTGGCCGACGGGCACGCGCAGCGCGCCGCCGGTCCCCCGCACCGGGTTGCCGGCGCGGATGCCGCGCAGGTCCGAGATCGGCATGCACGAGGCGTAGTCGGAGTGCAGGGCGACGACCTCGGCCATGACGAGGCCCTCGTCGCCGTCGATCTCGACGGCCTCACCGACGGCGAGCTCGAGCCCGGCGACGTCGATGCTCAGGCCGACGGCGCTGACGACCCGGCCGGTGACCCGGGGTCGCGCGGCGGTCGTCAGCTGCTCGAGCAGGGCCTTCACGGGTTGAGCACCTCGCGCACGCGCTCGAGGCCTCCGGCGATCGAGGCCTCGACCTCGAGATTCTGGGCCGTGGCGGTCGCGTCGCCGCGGTCGATCGAGGTGTCGGGCACGATCCGGGCGATCTGCCAGTCGGTCACCTCGTCGACGTAGTCGGCGATGAGGGCGACGTCGGCCGGGTGCAGCCGCAGCGTCACCGACGCGTCCCGCGGCACCCGCGAGAGGGCCCGAACGACGGCATCCTTCGCGGCGCACTCCTCGAACTGCAGGTGGTGACCCACGAGCACCTCGGCGATGTCGACGGCCATGCCGGCGATGACGTCGCGCATCTCCTTGACCCGCGGCGCCTGGTAGTCCAGGGCCGCGGCGACGGCGGTCTCCAGCGCGCCGAGCAGCTCGACGAGACGCTCCTTGCGGGCCGCGCGCTCCTGCGCGTCCTGCTCGACGAGCACCTGCTGCTGGGCGGCGAGCAGCTCGAGCCCCTCCTGGCGCCCGACCTCGAAGCCGGCGAGGTGCCCCGAGGCGTAGCCGGCCTCGCGTGCCTCCCGCTTCGCCTCCTCCACGACCTCCGCGAGGTGCGGGTCGACGAGGCGGGGGTCGACGACCCCGACGGCGGACGATGCGGAGAAGGGCGAGGTCGCCAGGTCCGAGGCCATGCGCGCGGGGCGCAGGCCGCCGACGTCGCCGCGCAGCACGAAGCCGGGAGCGGCCGAGCTACGCAACGAATTCATCGCCACCACCTCGGGCCACGACGATCTCGCCGGCCTCCTCGAGGCTGCGGATCTGGCGGATCACGACGGCCTGGCTCTCCTCGACCT
>CAKUJB010000192.1 GCA_934661165.1 uncultured Microbacteriaceae bacterium
TGCCCGCCCCGACCGGGCGCGGCGCGACCCCGGTGCGCTCGTATCCGGACCGCGCCCCGGGCGCGCGGGCGACGACCTGGCGCTCCGGGATCCACCTCGACGAGCTCACGCCCGCGGCGGTCCAGCGCGCGGCGCAGCTCGCCCGGGGACGCGGCCGGGCCTTCGACGTCGTCTCGGCCCGCCTCGACGTGGCCGCCTGGCGCGACCTGCAGACCCCGACCCGCGCGCTGGCGACCCTGCGTCAGGTGCCCGGCCCGAAGGTGCTCAGCGTCCCGCTCCTGCCCGAGGGCACCGGCACGATGAGCGCCTGCGCGAAGGGCGAGTACCGCTCCTACTGGCAGCGATTCGCCGGCGCGGCGAAGGCGGGTGGGCTCTCCGGCGCGATTCTCGACCTGCGTCCCGACCGTCAGGGCCGCGCGCAGGCCGACCCGGCCGGGCACGTCGCCTGCTACCGCTCCGTCGTCGACACCGTGCGCACGACCCTGCCCGCGGTGCGCACCCAGTGGACCGTCGAGCGGGCCGACCCGCGCGGCCGCGGCGTCCTGTCCGCCTTCCCCGGCCGCGGTCACGTCGACATCATCGGGCTCGACAGCATCGACACCGGCGACGACTGGGGCCGCAGCGTCAACGGACCGTACGGGCTGACGTGGTGGTCGGACTACGCCGCGCGGCAGCGGCTGCCGCTCGCGCTCGCGCGCTGGGGCACCTTCCCCGGCTCGCCCGAGTCGGCCTCGAATGTCGCCTACGTGCAGAACATGCACGACTGGATCGTCCGCACGTCGGCCCACAAGCGCCTCGCCTACGAAGCCTTCGTCCTGCCCGGCAGCAGCGCCGCGGCCGTGGCGACCTACCGCACTCTCTTCGCGCCATGAGCACGATGAGCACGCGACGCAGCGAGTTCGACCCCTACGGGGTGCCGGCGGAACCCGTCGTGACCATCGACTTCCAGATCGGCACCGACGGCACCGAACGTGCCCTCGTCGACCGGTCGGCGGTCTCGCCGCGCCCCGGGGAGTCCCCGCGCAGCGCGGCGCTGCGTCAGGTGGCCGAGCTCCTCGAGAGCGGCGGTACCGACGACGCGGACGGCATCCGCGTCCGCTTCAACGCGCCTGACCTGCGCGGATACGAGGCCGTCATCGATCGGCAGGGCCGTCTCTTCGTCCCCGTCGACACCGCGACGACGCCGCGGCGCCCCGAGCCGGGCTCGCTCGTCGCGCTCGCCCAGGAGGCCTTCGACCGCGCCGACCTCCACGACCGTGCGCCGCGCGAGCAGGCGCGACGGGAGCCGTGGCAGCAGGCGCCGCCGAAGCCTCCGGAGGAGGCGTGGAGTCCGACCTTTCTCGACGCCCGACCTCAACTCCCCGAGGTCCGCGAGATCCTGCCGGTCACGGATGTCGCCCAGGGCACCGCCCCGGCCGAGCCCCCGACCCTCGATGCGCCCGCCGCCCCGAGCGTCGATCCGAGCGTCACTTCGAGCGCCGATGCGCGCAGCGATGCCGGCGACGAGCACCCCGACGCGCGCCTGCGCGCCCTCCTCGGCGG
>CAKUJB010000193.1 GCA_934661165.1 uncultured Microbacteriaceae bacterium
GAGGCCGCGCCCCACACGTTGATGAAGCCGGTGCTCGTCGCGGTCGTCACGAGGATCGCCTTGCGATCCCACGCGCCGGTCCGGTCGAGCTCGGCGAGCACCGCGTCGCGGGTCTGGGTCAGCGGGGCGCCGACGCCGACGAAGACGCGGATCGGCTCCTTCGCCGGCCGCCCGGTCGCCGCGGTGATGCCGGCCGCGTCGGGGCCGCTGGAGACGAACGTCGCGCCGTCCTGACCGAGGCTCTCCCACGACCACGGCGACCCAGGGCCGCCGGAGCGCAGGCCGCTCGTCGGGGCGACCTTGCCCGCGGGCGAGGCGGCATTGACGCGGGCGGCGTTGCGCTCGACGGCGGCCATGACGACGGGGTTGAGGAACTGGACCGCGAGGACGACCGTGGCGATCGTCAGCGCGGTCGCGACGATCCGAGCGACGGCCTCGCGCACGATCCGGGATTCGACGCGCGTGAGCATCCAGTGCAGGAGCGCGGTGACGACCCGCCACAGGGCGATGATCACGGCGAAGACGACGAGCGCCACCAACGTGCTGCCGATCGGATACCAGAGGCCCGGGGGCTCCTGACCGACATACGTCGTGACGTACTGCTGCCAGGCGATCGTGAGGAAGGGGAAGGCCAGGACGCCGAGGAGTTCCAGCCCGAAGAGGGTGCCGAGCAGGAGCCGGGCGCGCCGGTGGTCCATCGTCACCCGCAGCCCCATCCACCGGATGACGGCCCGCGCGGCGAGCCCGATGACATTGCCGACCGCGTAGCCGAGCACCGCCGAGACCGCGGCGATGACGCCCTGGAGCCACCAGGGGCGCGGCAGCAGGCTCGGGGTGTTCGCGGCGACGTAGAAGAGGGTCGCGACCACGATCCCGGTGAGGGAGTGGCGCCGCAGCACCTCGCCCCACAGGTGCGAGGCGACGTCGTAGACGCGCGTCCTCAGCGCGGCGCGCGGCACGGCCGGGGAGGCTCCCGACGGAGCGGCCGACATGTCATTCCTCGCCGATCGGGCGCTTGGGCAGCTTGCGGACCCGCGGCTTGCGCGTCGAGCGCCGCGGGATCATCGAGCGCATGTGCTCCAGGGCACCGAAGCACAGGAGCCGGTCGCCGTCCTCGAGCACCTTTGACGGGCGCGGGTTCGGGACGACCGTCGTGCCGCGGTTGAGGGTGAGCACGGTGATGTCGAGTTCGCGCAGCCCGGACTCGCTCAGCTTCTTGCCGACGAGATTCGACCCGGCGTGCACGGTGATCTCGGCGACGCCGTAGCCGGTCGACAGCGAGAGCCGCTGGCGCACATCGATATCGGGGAAGCCGACCTGGTCGGCGATGTAGTCGACGATCGCGCCGGCGACGTCGAGCTTCGTGGCCGTCTCGATGCCCTCGAGGCCCGGCGAGGAGTTGACCTCCATCACGAGCGGGCCGTCGTTGCCCTCGAGGAGATCGACGCCGGCGACCCGCAGCCCCATGATCTGGGCGCAGCGCACGGCGACCTCCTCGTAGGCCGGGTCGAGCTTGACCGGCTCGACCGTGC
>CAKUJB010000194.1 GCA_934661165.1 uncultured Microbacteriaceae bacterium
GCGATCCGCTCGCGGGAGACGTTGACGACACGGTCGGCACCGGCCTTGCGGGCCAGGTCGAGACGGAAGTCCGAGATGTCGGTGACGCACACGAAGCGCGCGCCGGCGTGCCGGGCGATCGCGGCGGCCATGATGCCGATCGGGCCGGCCCCGGTGATGAGGATGTCCTCGCCGACGAGCGGCCACTGCAGCACGGTGTGCGTCGCGTTGCCCAGCGGGTCGAAGATCGCGCCGAGGTCCGGGTCGAGGTCCTTGGGCTGGATCCACGCGCTGCCGGCCGGGATGACGACGTAGTCGGCGAATGCCCCGTCGCGGTTGACGCCGACGCTGTTCGTGTTGATGCACACGTGGCGGCGGCCGGCGCGGCAGTTGCGGCAGTGCTCGCAGACGACGTGCCCCTCGCCGGAGACCCGGTCGCCGACGCGGACCGTCGCGATCGCCTCGACGTCCTCGCCGATCTCGACGACCTCGCCGTAGAACTCGTGCCCGATGACCAGTGGCGGCTTGACGTTCGCCTCGGTCCAGTCGTCCCACTGCTCCAGGTGCAGGTCGGTGCCGCAGAGCCCGGCGCGCAGGACGCGGACCTTCACGTCCCGAGGGCCGCAGACGGGTTCGGGGCGGTCGACGAGCTCGAGACCGGGGCCGGCGGTGAGCTTGGTGAGCGCACGCATGGGTGAGTCAACTCCAGATCGGTGAAGGGAAGGGCGGGGTGAGGGTCGGGTCAGGCGGTGGCGAGCGCCGGCTCGGGCTGCTCCTGCAGACCCTTGCGGTAGGTCTTGCCCGTGATGAGGCGGTTCATGATTCCGGCGATCGCGCCGTCACCGGTCACGTTCGTCGCCGTGCCGAAGGAGTCGATCGCGATGTAGGTCGCGATCATGAGTCCGACCTGCGGCTCGGTGAAGCCGAGCATCGAGGTGAGCAGTCCGGCGGCCGTCATGATCGCGCCACCGGGCACGCCGGGCGCGGCGACCATCGTGATGCCGAGCATGAAGATGAAGCCCGCGATGGCGGTGGTGCTGATGGGCATCCCCGACATGAGCATGATCGCCAGCGCGAACGACGTGATCTTCACCGTCGAGCCGGCGAGGTGGATCGTCGCGCACAGCGGGATGACGAATGAGGCGACGGGCTCGCTGACGCCCATCTTGATCGCCTGGCGCAGCGTGACCGGGATCGTCGCGGCCGAGGAGGACGTACCCAGGGCGGTGGCGTAGGCCGGGAGCATCGTCTTGAGCATGAAGAACGGGTTCCGACCGAAGACCAGACCGGAGACCGTGAACTGCAGGATCAGCATGATGACGGTCAGCGCGAAGACGAAGAGGACGACACCGAGGAACGTCGAGATGACCGAGAAGGCCTCGCCCGTCGCCGACATGTTGAGGAAGATGCCAAAGATGTAGAGCGGCAGCAGCGGGATGAGCGTGATGCGGATCGTGAGGTCGACGATCTCGCGGAACTCGACGAACCCGCGGTGCAGGGTGTCGCCCTTGATGAAGGTGAGGAAGACGCCC
>CAKUJB010000195.1 GCA_934661165.1 uncultured Microbacteriaceae bacterium
CTCCCATCCTCGGAAGACCTCGACCCCTACCCAGGCACCGACGCGCCGCCCACCACACCCTCAACTGCGAAGAGCCGAAAAAGGCGCGAGGATAGGGGGATGAGTGCGAAGCAGAAGCCCGAGATCGACTTCCTCGAGGGGCCCGCGCCGGCCGAGCTCGTCATCACCGACCTCGAGGTCGGCGACGGGGCCGAGGCGAACGCGGGCGACCGCGTCGACGTCCACTACGTCGGCGTCGACTACGAGACGGGGGAGCAGTTCGACGCGAGCTGGGACCGCGGCGAGTCGATCCAGTTCCCGCTCGCGGGGCTCATCGCCGGGTGGCAGGAGGGCATCCCCGGGATGCGCGTCGGCGGCCGTCGGCAGCTCGTCATCCCGCCGCACCTCGGCTACGGCCCCGCCGGCTCGGGGCACCGCCTCGGCGGCCGCACGCTCGTCTTCGTCATCGACCTCCTCGGCGTCGGCTGACTGCACGGCGGCCGGTACCCTTGAGGGCGTGAAGACCTTCGACGCGCTCTACGCGGAGCTCCGCGAGAAGGCCGCGACCCGTCCCGAGGGCTCGGGCACGGTCGCGGCGCTCGACGCGGGCGTGCACTTCATCGGCAAGAAGATCGTCGAGGAGGCCGCCGAGGTCTGGATGGCGGCGGAGTACCAGTCGCAGGACGAGACGGCCGAGGAGATCTCGCAGCTCATCTACCACCTGCAGGTGCTCATGCTCGCGAAGGGGATCGAGCCCGAGGAGGTCTGGCGACATCTGTGAGCGGCGCCCCCGTCCCCTGATCGCCATCGAGTCCAAGAGGTCCGAGTCATGCTGAGAGTCGCCGTCCCGAACAAGGGATCCCTGTCCGAGACCGCCGTGGAGATGCTCCACGAGGCCGGCTACGCGCAGCGCCGCGACGCGCGCGCGCTGTCGACGATCGACGCCCGCAACGATGTCGAGTTCTTCTACCTCCGCCCGCGCGACATCGCGACGTACGTCGGCTCCGGCGCGCTCGATGTCGGGATCACGGGCCGCGACCTCCTCGTCGACTCCGCCTCGGCGGCGCTCGAGGTGCAGGCGCTCGACTTCGGGCACTCGACGTTCCGCTTCGCGGGCCGACCCGGCGCATTCACCGAGCTCGCCGACCTCGACGGCGTCCGCGTCGCGACGAGCTACCCGGGCCTCGTCGACGGCGTCCTCGCGAAGCACGGCGTGACGGCGACGATCGTCGACCTCGACGGCGCCGTCGAGTCCTCGGTCGCCCTCGGCGTCGCCGACGCGGTCGCCGACGTCGTCTCGACGGGCTCGACGCTCCGCGCGCAGGGCCTCGAGATCTTCGGCCCCGTGCTCCTCGAGTCCGAGGCGGTGCTCATCGCGAAGGACGAGACGCTGCCGGGGCTCGCGACGCTTCGCCACCGCCTCGAGGGGGTGCTCGTCGCCCGCCGCTATGTGCTCGTCGACTACCACGTCGAGAAGTCGAAGCTCGGCCTCGCGACCGAGATCACGCCCGGCATCGAGTCGCCGA
>CAKUJB010000196.1 GCA_934661165.1 uncultured Microbacteriaceae bacterium
TCGGCTGGCTCGACGACTACATCAAGATCAGCAAGGCGCGCAGCCTCGGCCTGCGCTCGTGGCAGAAGCTCACGGGTCAGTTGCTCGTCGGCACGACGTTCGCCCTGCTCGTCCTGCAGTTCCCGAACGCCGACGGCATTACGCCGGGCAGCAGCCACATCTCCTTCGTCCGCGACACCCCGCTCGACCTGCTCGCGCTCGGGCCGGGCATCGGGATCCTCGTCTTCGTCCTGTGGATCAACCTCATGATCGCCGGCACGAGCAACGGGGTGAATCTCACCGACGGCCTCGACGGCCTGGCGACCGGCGCGAGCGTCGCCGTCGCGGGCGCCTACGTGCTCATCGGGATCTGGCAGTTCAACCAGAACTGCGCCCCCGTCATGACGACGACGAAGTGCTACTCGACCCCGCACGCCCATGACATCGCGATCCTCGCGGCCGCCCTCATGGGCAGCTGCATCGGCTTCCTCTGGTGGAACGGCTCGCCGGCGAAGATCTTCATGGGCGACACGGGCTCCCTCGCCCTCGGCGGGGCGCTGGCCGGGCTCGCGATCGTCACGCGGACCGAGCTGCTCGTCGTCATCCTCGGCGGTCTCTTCGTCGCGATCACCCTGTCGGTCATCATCCAGGTCGCCTCGTTCAAGCTGACGCGCAAACGCGTCTTCCGGATGGCTCCCCTGCAACACCACTTCGAACTCGTCGGGTGGAACGAGGTGACGATCGTCATCCGCTTCTGGATCATCGCGGGGCTGTGCGTCGGCCTCGGGCTCGGCATCTTCTACGCCGAATGGGTCGTGGGAGGCACGATATGACGCACCCTGCCGACCTTGGCGGCCCTGCCGACCGTGGCCAGCACGAGTCCGGTGAGCGCGACGCCTACGAACCGCGCCCCGGCCTGACCCATCGGGACGCAGACTGGGCCGGGCTACGCGTGCTCGTCACCGGCCTCGGGGTGAGCGGCTTCGCGGCCGCCGACGCCCTGCTCGAGCGGGGCGTCGACGTCGTCGGCATCGACAGCGGCGACTCCGAGGCGCTCACCGAGCGGTGCCGGATCCTGGAGATCCTCGGCGCCCGACTGCACCTGGGGCAGGACGCGGCCCGCATCGACCCGGACGAGCTCCTCGCCGGGATCGACCTCGTCGTCACCTCCCCGGGCTGGCGCCCCGACAACCCCGTGCTCGTCGCGGCCCAGCAGGCCGGGATCCCCGTGTGGGGTGAGGTCGAGCTCGCGTGGCGGATGCGTCGGCAGACCGGTGCGGCCCCCTGGCTCACGGTCACGGGCACGAACGGCAAGACGACCGTCGTGACGATGCTCGCGCAGATGCTGCGCGCTGGCGGCAAGCGGGCCATCGCGGTCGGCAATGTCGGGACCCCGATCCTCGAGGCCGTCCTGCACCCCGAGCCCTACCAGATCCTCGCCGTCGAGCTGAGCAGCTTCCAGCTCCACTGGCAGCGCTCGATCTCCCCGCTGGCCTCGGTCTGCCTCAATGTCGCGCCCGACCA